>CAMZIY010000073.1 GCA_947307365.1 uncultured Clostridia bacterium | reverse complement strand
TGCTTTCCTACGCCCGGGATTTTATGATCGACAAGGGCTTCACCTATTATATCCCGCCCTTTATGATCCGGTCCAACGTGGTCAACGGCGTCATGTCCTTCAGCGAGATGGACGCCATGATGTACAAGATCGAAGGGGAGGACCTGTATCTCATCGGCACCAGCGAGCACAGCATGATCGGCGCCTTTATCGATCAGATCCTGGAGGAAAAGGAGCTGCCCTGCACCCGCACCAGCTATTCTCCCTGCTTCCGGAAGGAGAAGGGGGCCCACGGCATCGAGGAACGGGGCGTCTACCGCATCCACCAGTTCGAGAAGCAGGAGATGATCGTGGTCTGCAAGCCCGAGGAGAGCATGGACTGGTACGAGCGCATGTGGCGGTACAGCGTGGAGCTCTTCCGCAGCATGGAGATCCCCGTGCGGCAGCTGGAATGCTGCTCCGGCGATCTGGCGGACCTGAAGGTGAAATCCTGCGATATCGAAGCCTGGAGCCCCCGGCAGCAGAAATACTTTGAGGTCTGCTCCTGCTCCAACCTGGGAGACGCCCAGGCCCGGCGGCTGAAGATCCGGGTCCGGGGGGCGGACGGGAAGCTGTACCTGCCCCACACTCTGAACAACACTGTGGCGGCGCCGCCCCGGATGCTCATCGCCTTCCTGGAGAACCATCTCCAGGCGGACGGCAGCGTCACCATCCCCGAGGTGCTCCGGCCCTACATGGGCGGCAAAGAGCGGCTCATTCCCAGGAAGACTCAATAATTGGCATATATTGGTAAACACAAAATGATGAAAGGAAGGAATCGAACATGAAGAAAATGGCAAAAGAGTTCAAGGACTTTATCGCAAAAGGCAACGTCCTTGACATGGCCATCGGCGTCATCATCGCCGGCGCCTTCGGAAAGATCACCACCTCCGTGGTGAACGACATCCTGATGCCCGTCATCGGGGCGATCTTCGGCGGCGCCAGCCTGACGGACACCCTGAACATCACCCTGCGGGCCGCGGAGCTGGACGCCGCAGGCGAAGTGGTGAAGCCCGCCTGCGTGCTGGGCCTGGGGACCCTGATCACCGCGATCATCGACTTCATCATCATCGCCCTCATCTGCTTCCTCATCGTGAAGGCCTTCAACAAGGCCAGAGCCAAGGCGGAGGCCAAGAAGAAGGAAGCGGAAGCCGCCGCTGCCGCCGCCGCGGAGGAAGAGGCCAAGGCCAAGGCCGAGGAAGAGGCTGCCGCCGCCAAGGAAGCCCGCCTCAACGATCCCGGCGTGCAGATGCTCATGGAGATCCGGGATCTGCTGAAGAAGCAGCAGTAAACCATGAAGACGCTGACGAAGGTCATCGTGTTCGCCCTGTTGGCCATCGCGGTGGGCTTCGGCGTGCACTACGTCCTGCGGGAAATGGGCGTGCTCATGGATCCGGACGCGGATCCCACCCAACTGGCCGGCACCGCCATGACAACGGCCAGGGCCATGTTCGTGGAGAAATCCGACGCGATCCAGACCCTGACCGCCGGGGTCCTGGAGGAGCCCGGCCTGGAGCTCCTGGCAGGGGAAGACGGGACCGTCTGGATGCGCAGGGGAGAGGGGGATCCGATCCCCGCCGCCCTGGCGGACGAGGCCGCGCAGACCGCCCTGGCGGAGGTGTTCGGGGAATACGAAGCCGGCGGAAAGGTGCTGCAGGTGCTGGTAAAGAAGGACGCGGTGCTCTTTTACACCGCGTACCCCAAGGGAGGCTGCGCCGGTTTCCTCTATGAGAAGGAGCTGAACGGCACCGCTTACTACGACTACGTGGAGTTGGTGGAAAACTGGAAGCTCTTTTACCGCATTCCGCTGAAATGAGGACGCTGGAGACGGTCCTGGCGGCCAGCGCCCAGTCTCTGGGCGTCACCCTGCCGGATGGGGCGACGGAGCGCTTCCGGGCCTACTACGACTTCCTGGAGGAGCGGAACCGGGTCATGGATCTCACCGCCGTGGCGGGGGAGGAGGAGACGGCCCTCCGGCATTTCGGGGACAGTCTTACCCCTCTCCTGTGCGCGGATCTCCGGGACAAACGCCTGCTGGACGTGGGTTCCGGCGCAGGCTTTCCCGGTCTGCCCCTGCTCCTGGCGGAGCCAAGCCTGCATCTGACCCTGCTGGACAGCCAGGGGAAGCGGGTCCGGTTCCTGGAGGAGCTGTGCGCCCGTCTGGGGGTGGAGGCGGAATGTCTCCAGGCCCGGGCGGAGGAGCAGGCGCTGCTGCCGGGATACCGGGAAAGCTTCGACGTAGTGACCAGCCGGGCGGTGGCGCGGCTCAGCCTCCTGGGGGAGCTGTGCGTTCCCTTCCTGAAGGTGGGGGGCTGCTTCCTGGCCATGAAGGCGGAGGACTGCGGGGAAGAGCTGGAGGAGGCCCGTCCGGGCCTGGGGACCCTGGGGGGAAAGGTGGAGGCGATCCGGGAATTCACGGTAGGGGAGACCCGCCGGAAGATCCTGGTGATCCGCAAGGTCCGACCCACCCCCAAGGGATATCCCCGGAAGTATGCCCGCATGGTGAAAAAACCATTGTAAAACAGGACACAAAGCGCCGACGGCAGGCCGTCGGCGCTTTTTTGTTCCTATACTGCGGTCCCGCTCCGGGGCGTTTACCAATCCGAATCCCAGTCCGTATCTCCGGCGTCCCAGCTGTCATAATCATAGCTGTCGCCGTCGTAGTCGGAGCCGGAGTCCTGGATCTCGTCCCAGAGCTGGGAATCGGTGAAGGAGCTGTATCCCCAGGAATCGTCGTACTCGTTTCCCTGGTAATACTCCCGGTAGTCCTCATAGGGGAAGGCGTCCACCTCGTACCAGTCGTCCGTATAGAGGCTGTCCGCGAACCAGGCGGTGCCGTAGCGGTAGAACAGCTCCTCCCCCACCCGGTAGTAGCCGTCGTTCCGGTGGCTGAAGCGGTTGGATATGGCGGTAAAGATCGAGCTGAGGGCGAACAGGATCACCAGCGGCAGGATGATGTTCCGCAGGAAATTGCCCCTGCGTCGGCCTCCGCCCCGGGTCGTCCCGGAGGAAGCGGCAGGCTGCCGGAGGTTGGACCGGAGCGCATGCTCCGCTATGAGCTTATCGTACAGCTCCCCCACGGCGTGGGCTTCGTCCGGCCCGCGGTACCGGATGGCCCGGCTCCCGTCCGCCTTGTTCTTGTAGACCACGAAGTCCGACCCTTCCTGATAGATGCCGAAGGCCCGGGGCTCCCGATAGTCTTCCCCGATAAAGAAACGCATCTTTTCCAGGGGCATGCCCTTGGAGGCGCAATAGGCCTGCAGCTCGGCTATGGTCCGGGGCTTGCCCCCGGTCCCGGCAGGGGCGGCGGAGGCGCCGGGGAGATAATAGGGGTTCGGCGCGCCGCACTGCGGGCAATTCTGCGCATCGGAGCTCATGGAAGATCCGCAGTATTCGCAGCGAATCGTCGCCATTCGGATCCCTCCTGACTTTGTCGCAAATCGGCCGGAGGCTCCCGGCCGGCCATCATGATACCATGTTTCCGCAGCGGCGTCAAATCTTCGGAAAAGGAACGGGCGGCGGAGGGCAGATCTGCCGGATACAGGAAACATCCCCCGGCGGGGGATGTATTTCCCGAAAAACGTGGTATAATCAGGAACGAACGAAAGGAGGCGGGAGGATGATACGCAGGAAAAGACCCTTCCTCTGCCACGAGGGAGGCCATGGGGAGGCAGGGCATGCCGGAGGTCACAGCCATGACCATGAGCATGACCACGTGCACGATCATTCCCACACCCATACTCACCAGAACACCAGGCAGGTCCTGAACCGCCTTTCCCGGATCACCGGCCATCTGAACGCGGTAAAGACCATGGTGGAGACCGGCCGGGACTGTTCCGAGGTGCTGATCCAGCTGGCGGCGGTGCAGTCCGCCCTGAACGGGGTCTGCCAGGTGATCCTGGAGGACCATATCGACCACTGCATCGTGGACGCGGTGCAGACCGGGGACCTGGCTGCCATCGAGGAGCTGAACAAGGCCATCAAGACCCTGATGAAAAAATAAACGACTGCAGGAATACGCCCGCCCGGATCTCCGGGCGGGCGTTTTGTCCTTATTCGGCGCACGGGTCCGGGAGGAAGGCCGCCAGCAGAGCGTTCAGCGCGCCGGCGTAATCCGAATCGATCAGCGTGACCGCTTCGCCGGTTTCCCCGAAACGCCTGCGGTAAGACCGGTTATCCGCCTTCAGGCTTTCCGGGGAGACGCCCGAGTCGTCCAGGCGGGCTTCGATATCGGAGGCGTGCCGGAGGATCTCCCCGAAATTCTGTTCTATGTAGGCGTCGCTAAAGGCCAGGCAGATGAACCGGATGGAATCCAGATACGGCGCTGTAAAATCCTTTCGCCAGTCCGGGGGGATATAGCAGCCCTCCAGGATCAGGTTCTGCCGGTTTTCCACGGCGGTTTTGACCATCTCCCGGAGGATGGGCCAGAGATAGTCCGTCAGGGCGTCGTCGTCCTCCGGAGTCAGCGCCGTATTCCCGCTGCGGATCAGCCCCATCTTCAGATGGTCCGCGGAGAGACAGGGATAATGGAGCTTCTCCAGCAGCCGCTGGGCCAGGAGGGTCTTCCCGGTATGGGACGCTCCGGTGATCAGGATCACCATAGCCCGTCAGCCTCCGAGCTGCAGAACTTCCTTCAGCGCCGTGTACTCCCGCAGGTACAGGCCCCGCTTCATGCCCTTTTCTCCCGCATAGTCGTCATACCGGGAAAAGATGGCCAGGGCTTCCTCCGGGGCGACCCATTTGGGCTCCAGCTTCAGGCGTTCCTCCAGGTCCGTGGGCTGCCGCTCCGTTTCCCCGGCCACCGAGGCGGGGAAATAATGGTTGATATGCCGCAGATCGCCGAAGTATTCGATGATCTCCAGGGCGCAGTCCCGGGGCTCGATGAGATAGCCGGATTCCTCCGCCACCTCCCGGATCACCGTGTCCCGGTCGGTCTCTCCATCCTCCTTGCCGCCGCCGGGGATCATCCACAGGTCGCCGGAGGCGGGGTAGTGGGACAGGAGCACCAGCCCGTCCCGGAGCACGATGCCCCGGCAGGCCCTGCGGGTGCGGGAAAATTCCCCGGAATAGCCGGGATCCACAAATTCAATGGTCTTCATCTTATGTTCTCCCTTCGTCCAGATCCGACCGGATCAAGGCAAGCAGCCGGTCTGCCAGTTGGTCGGCGGGGTATTTTCCCAGCCGTTCTCCCTTTCGGAACAGGATGCCGTAGTCCCGGCCCCCGGCTATGCCGTAATCCGCCCCGGAGGCTTCCCCGGGACCGTTCACCACGCAGCCCATCACCGCCACCTTCAGGGGGCGGCGGATATCCTTCAGCCGGTCCTTCACTTCCGCGTACAGGGCGGGGAGGTCGATCTCCGTCCGCCCGCAGGTGGGGCAGGCGATCAGATCCGGCGCATCCCGGCGCAGGCCTACGGCCCGGAGGATCATAAGACCCACCTCCGGCTCCCGCACCGGATCCCCGGTGAGGGAGACCCGCAGGGTATCCCCGATGCCCGCCAGCAGCAGGGCGCCGATGCCCGCGGCGGATTTGATCACAGCCTGCTCCCCGCCGCCGGTCTCCGTCACCCCGATATGCAGGGGGTAGTCCGTCCGCTCCGCCGCCAGGCGGTTGGCCGCCACGGTGCCCGCCACGTCGGAGCATTTGAGGCTCAGGCAGATCTCGTCGAAGCCGAATTCGTTCAGCAGGCGCACGTGGCCCAGGGCGCTCTCCACCATGGCCTCCGGGGTGACGCCGCCGTATTTCTCCAGCAGGGACTTTTCCAGGCTGCCCCCGTTGATGCCGATGCGGATGGGGAGCCCGTTCGCCCGGCAGGCATCCGCCACCTTCCGCACGTTTTCCTTCCCGCCGATGTTCCCGGGGTTGATGCGGATGGCGGCCATGCCGCTCTCCGCCGCGGTCAGGGCCAGGCGGTAGTCGAAATGGATATCCGCCACCAGGGGAACGGGGGAGGAATCCGCGATCTCCCGCAAAGCCGCCGCGGCCTTCGGGTGGGGCACCGCCAGGCGCACGATCTCCGCCCCCGCCGCCGCCAGGGCCCGGATCTGGGCCAGGGTGGAGACCGGGTCCTCGGTCTTCGTATTGCACATGCTCTGGACAGAGACCGGCGCGCCGCCCCCCACGGGAACGGAGCCCACCATCAAACGCTTGGTCATAAGACACCTCCGGCAGCGGGTCCGCTTCTTTAAGCCACGCGAAAAGCCTCGCAGAGTTCCCGCCCGCAGGCGGGAATCCGATGGGATCATTTCGGGGCGGAATTCATTTCTGACCCGAAATACTTCTCACGGAGCGGACTGTGCGAGCGAAGCGAGTGCGGGGAGCGGAGTGCGGACCTTACTCAAATCGGAGCCCAGCGAAGCGGGTCCGATTTGACTTGATTAAATCAGCTTATAGATATCGTTGAACATCACAAAGGCCATGAGGCCCAGCAGGAGCACCAGGCCCCCGGCATGGATATAGCTTTCGATCTTCGGATTCGGCTTCCGCCGGATGATCGCCCCAATGAGGGCGAAGACCAGCATGGAGAAGATCCGGCCGCCGTCCAGAGCGGGGATGGGCAGGAGGTTCATCACCGCCAGGTTCACGGCGATGAAGGCCACCAGGCCGAAGACGTTGCTGAGCCCTTCTCCCACCGTGGCGGCCTGGGAGCCCACGTCCCCCATGGCCTTCACCATGCCCACGGGGCCGGACAGATCCTTCACCCCCGCCTTGCCGGAGATCAGATACCGCAGGCTGACCCATACCACCCGCACGTAGTACTGGCAGTCATACCAGCTCTCCCGCAGGGCGGAGCCGGGGGTCAGGGCTTCCTGGGAGAAATACAGGCCGTAGTACAAGCCCTCCTCCCCCGTGAGGGCGTCCGTATAGGTGCGCTTCTGCAGGGGCAGGTCATCCAGGGCGATCTTTTTCCCGTCCCGGCGGATCACCAGGTCCACCGTGTCTCCCCCCTCCAGGGAGAGGAAGAGGGTCAGATCCCGGGGGTTGTTCACCCCCCAGCCGTTGACGGAGAGGATCCGGTCCCCGGCCATCAGTCCCTGTTCCCCCTCCAGGGGGAAGCCCTCCATAAAGCCGGAGAGGGTGTTGGTCCCCACCACGTAGCTCCCCGCCAGGGAGCTGATGAGGTACAGGAGCAGGGTGATGAGGAAGCCGATGAAGAAATTCATCAGGGAGCCCGCCGCCAGCACGATGAAGCGCTGCCACAGGGGCTTGGCGGTGAAGGCCCGGGGATCGTCGCTCTCCCCGTCCTCCCCCTCGATGGCACAGAAGCCGCCGATGGGCAGGGCCCGGAGGCTGTATTCCGTCTCCCCCTTCTTCCGTTTGAACAGGGTGGGACCCATGCCGATGGAGTACTCGTTCACCTTGATGCCGAAGAGCTTGGCGGCGCTGAAGTGCCCCAGCTCATGCACGGCGATGAGCACCCCGAACATGAGGATGCCGATCAGGATATAAAGGACAGACATGCTTCCGCGCACCTCCTTGCTTCATGATCCGCCGCTTCCACGGCCTCCAGGCTGTCTCCCGGCAGACCGGGAAGGGCGTCCATCACCCGGCGCACCAGGGCCGGGATCCCCGTAAAGGAGAGCTGATTTCCCAGGAAAGCCGCCACGGCCACCTCGTTGGCGGCGTTCATCACGGCGCAGTCCGCCTTTTCGCTCTCCGCCGCCTGCCGGGCGATGGCCAGACAGGGGAAACGGTCCGTATCCGGTTCCAGGAAGGTGAGGGGCGGGGCCTGGGTCAGATCCAGGGGCGCCGCGATGGAGGGCAGGCGCTCCGGCCAGGTGAGGGCCAGCTGGATGGGCAGGCGCATATCCGGACTCCCCAGCTGGGCGATCACCGCCCCGTCCGCAAACTCCACCGCGCTGTGGACGATGCTCTGGGGGTGGACCAGGACCCGGATCTTCTCCGGGGGCACCCGGAAAAGGTGCATGGCCTCGATGAGCTCCAGGCCCTTGTTCATCAGAGTCGCGCTGTCGACGGTCACCTTGGGGCCCATGCTCCAGTTGGGGTGGCGAAGGGCCTGGGCAGGGGTCACCCGCTCCAGCTCCTCCGCCGAAAGATCCCGGAAGGGGCCGCCGGAGGCGGTGAGCAGGATGCGCTTCGGCTCCGGGTTGCCGTTCAGGCACTGGAAGATGGCGCTGTGCTCGCTGTCCACGGGGATAAGCTCCGCCCCGCAGCGGTCCACCGCCGCCAGGAGGATGCGTCCCGCGCAGACCAGGGTCTCCTTGTTGGCCAGGGCCAGGCGTTTCCCCGCCTCCGCCGCCGCCAGGGCGGGCCGGAGCCCCGCAGCCCCGGACATGGCCCCCAGGACCGTATCCGCCTCGGGCATCCGGGCGACGTCCAGCAGGGCTTCGGGACCGGAGAGGACCTTCGTTTCCGTATCCGCCAGGGCGATGCGCAGCGCCTTCGCCGCCGTTTCATCCCCCAGCACCGCGTATTTCGGGCGGAATCTTCTCGCCTGGGCTTCCAGGAGCTCCGCGCTCCGCCCCGCCGCCAAAGCGTACACGGGGAGACCCAGGTCCTCCGCCACCTCCAGGGTCTGCCGGCCGATGGAGCCGGTGCTGCCCAGAATGGTCAATGCCATATCAGAATACCTCCAGAAGCAGGAAAAGCAGCAGCACCGCCGGGGCGGTGAAGCTGGTGCTGTCGAACCGGTCGTAAGCCCCTCCGTGGCCGGGGAGCAGGCGGCCGTAGTCCTTGGCGCCGTACTGCCGCTTGATCAGGGAGAAGGCCAGGTCCCCCAGCTGGGCGCAGCAGCCGCACAGGAGACCCGTGACGGCCAGCTTCCAAAGGTCGGCCCGGATCCCGAAGGCCCGGAGGATCAGCCCGTAGACCACCAGGCCCAGGGTGGCGACGACCAGGCCGCCGATCAGCCCTTCCACGGTCTTGTTGGGGCTGGTGCGGGGACTCATCTTATGCTTCCCCATGGCCCGGCCCACGAAGTAGGCGCCGCTGTCCCCGGTGAAGGTGACGAACAGGGGAGCCAGGACCAGGAGCCGGCCGTTTTCCCCATTCCGCAGAGCGGTCATGGCCGCCAGGCCCAGGGGCACCAGCAGACCGGAGAACACCGCCCCCGCCAGGCCCTCGACGCCGAAAGGCTTATCCTGTTCATAGTATGCCACCCACAGCAGGAACAGAATGAGGATAAAGGGCAGGAAAAGGAACAGGATCAGGGAGAAGGGCAGGAGAAGGACCACCCCCTGGATCAGGACGGCGGCCGCCATGCACAGTGCCATGGCGGCCTTCCGCTCCCCAAGGCCCATGACGTGGAACAGCTCGTGGACCCCGATGCAGCACACGGCGGCGAAGAGGAGGGCCGTGGCAAAGGGGGGAAGGACGCAGAGCACCACCAGCAGCAGCGGGATGCCGATGGCGGCGACGATGATTCGTTGTTTCATAAGTGGACCTCCTTGTGGCGAGGGAAAGGCTTCCCGCCACAGCGGTAAGGCCCCCTCCGGGAGGGGGCTCCGGCAAAGCCGGTGGGGGAGAACGCGGGAAACAAGTTGTTTCTTCTGAAATCTGTTTTTGCCTCCGGCGGCCCGGTTTCTCTTGCGCGAGAGAAACCGGGGAAAGAGCGCG
>CAMZIY010000072.1 GCA_947307365.1 uncultured Clostridia bacterium | reverse complement strand
GGAGCCGTGACCTTTCTCAGCTTCATCGACCTGTGGAACATGGTGGAGCTGCCCCGAACCCTTCTTGGGAAGGAATCGCTCATGCCCCTGTCCGTCACCCTGGCGTCGATCCGGACGAACGCCCCTCTGGGTCCCGTGTTCGCCGCCTCCCTGCTCTATCTGCTGGCTCCCCTGGCCGCCCTGCTGCTGAGCCGCCCCGGGAAAGGGCCGGGCAATCCCCGGGCATCGGGCCGGAAGGTCCGGCATTCTGGCAAACGTTCATAATATCCTTCCTTTGCCTTGACAAAAAGCGTCGTTGCCGTTAAACTAACAAAGTATTTATTCGTATCATCTTCCCATCCGTCCGCCTCCGGGACGCAGTTCTGCTCTTTCCGACGGGCAAGGATGCGGAACACATATTCAGAAAGGATGACTCGGTTCATGGCAAACGACAAATTCATCAAGTTCGCAAAGGAAAAGAACTGGAAGAAGCTCGCCAAGATCGGCTCCAAGAAGAATCTGCAGGACGTGATCGACGTGGCGGAAGCCTGCGGCTACGGGCGCAGCGAAGAAGCCCGGAACATCCTCATCGACATTCTGGCCCGTCCCGAGCGGGAGGCGAAGATCGCTGCCATCAAGGGCCTCGGCGCCCTGCGGTACGATCCCGACAGCCAGACGGAAGCTCTGCGTCACTGCAATCCCGGCAACGATCCCGAGCTGGCCGACCTGATCAAGGCCTCCATCGACGCCCTGCGTGAATTCACCAGGGAATCCAAGAAATAAAAACCCTAGAAAAAAACTGCGCTGCCTGTGTCCGACACAGGCAGCGCTTTTCTGTTTTTCGGTTATTCTTCCGGCTTCTCCTCCGTCTTTTCCTCCGGCGGGGAGATGATCACTTCCCCTTCCCGCATGGAGAGACGGACACGGTTGCCCTCCACCCCCATCTCCTGGAGGTACTCCGGCGGGATCTGCACCCGGCCGTTCCGGTCCAGGATGGCGAATTCCTCATGCCGGGTGAAATGCGCCTGGCCGGAGGTATCCAGGGTGACGATATCCGCCATTTTTCCGGCATAGTCCGTTTTCAGCACCCGTTCGGAGCTGATCTTGCCGTCCCGGATGGAGACCACCCGGTTCACCTTCTCCGCCACGCTCAGGTCATGGGTGACGATGACGATGGTGATGCCCAGGGTCTCGTTCAGCCGCTTGAAGGTATCGAAGATGTACGCCGCTGTCTGGGGGTCCACGGAGCCCGTGGGTTCGTCCGCCAGGAGGAGCTTGGGGTTGTTGGCCAGGGCGATGGCGATGGCCACCCGCTGCTGCTCGCCGCCGGACATCTCCTCCAGCCGGCTGAAGCGCTTATGGCTCAGGCCCACCAGTTCCAGCAGCTCCATGGCCCGCTGTTTTTTGGCGGATTCGCTGTTGGAAAAGAGCATGGGCACCTGGACATTCTGCCAGGCCGGAAGATAAGGGATCAGGTTCCGGGCATTGTTCTGCCACACGAAGCCCACCACGTCCCGCTTGTACTTCACCAGCTCCGTATCGCTGAGGCGGAACAGATCCAGTCCGTCCACGTACAGCCGCCCGGCGGTGGGGCGGTCCAGACCGCCCAGCATGTTCAGGAAGGTGCTCTTGCCGCTGCCGCTGTTGCCGATAATGGCCATGAGTTCTCCCCGGCGCACCACGCAGTCCAGCCCCTGGAGGGCCATGACCTCGGTCTCATCGGTCTTATAGATCTTTACCAGGTTGTCACACCGGATGATCACATCGTTTTCAGTTTCCATCCACGATCTCTCCGTTCTCCAGGGAATAGACCCTGTCTCCGATCTCCATAAAGCCCCGGTCATGGGTGGTCATGACGATGGTGACACCCTGACTCTGGTTCAGCTCCTTGAAGATCTTCACCACCTGCAGCGCGGTGTTGGTGTCCAGCTCGCCTGTGGGCTCGTCCGCAAACACCAGCTTGGGCTTATGGGCGATGGCCCGGGCGATGGCCACACGCTGCTGCTCGCCGCCGGACATCTCGCTGGGCAGATGGGACATGCGCTTCCCCAGGCCCACCAGCTCCAGACATTCCCGGACCCGCTCCTTCCGGTCCCCCTTCCAGCCCGCGAGCCGGAGGGCATAGTCCACGTTCTCCGCCGCAGTCATGATGGGGATCAGGGCGACGGACTGGAACACGAAGCCGATATCCTTCCGTCTGAGGCTGGTCCGGGCGGCTTCACTCATGGATCCCATGGTCTTGCCGTCGAACACCACCGTCCCCTCGGTGGCCTGGTCCAGCCCGCTGAGGATGTTCATCAGGGTGGTTTTGCCGCTGCCGGAGCGTCCCTTCAGAATGGTCAGCCTGCTGCGGGGCACTTCGATATCCACGCCCTTCAGCGCCCAGAACAGGTCGCCGCCGGGGACGGGGTAGCCTTTCTTGATTCCGGTACCGATGAGGATCAATTCCGTATCCATGTTCTCGCCTCCCTTAATCCTCGCCCAGCTTCAGCGCCTGGGAGATCTTGATCTTCTTCACCAGCACGCCCAGGATCACCATACACAGGATCACCATGGCGGCTACCAGGCAGAGCAGGCGGGCCATATCTCCGCTGTCGGAGATGATCTGCAGGGGCAGGACCGTATCCGTGGAGGCGTAGGCCAGCTGCACCAGGGGCACATAGAGCTTGGAGGCGATCAGGCCCACAGCCACGCCCAGGGCGATGGATACGCCGGAGATGAACACCTGTTCGTTCGCCAGCATGCCCACGATCTCCCCCAGGGTCATGCCCATGGCCCGGAAGATGCCCATGAGCAGGGTCCGGCTCCGGATGGACAGGATCCAGTAGATCAGGAAGCCCACCGCGCACAGGAGCAGCACCACCACGAAGCACAGGGTGAGGATGCCGTTGGTCCCCTGGAAGATGGGGTCGTTCTTCAGTTCGATGAGCTGAGCCCGGGAATCCCGGAAGGTGGTGAACTTCACGCCACTCTCCGCCGCGAAGTCATAGATGAAGTCCGTGGAGTCCTTGGCCTTCATCCAGATCTGGTACGGGGTGATCCCCCAGTTGTTCTGGATGTAGCGCAAATGGGCCACCACCAGGAAATGGCTGATCTCCTTTGAGGAGCCGTCGCTGGCGGTAATGGTGGTCTTGGGATTGTATCCCGGCCAGTAATCCACAAAGCCGTAGATGATGCCGTGGCACCGGTTCCCCTCCGCACTGCGGTAATAGATGCTGTCCCCCAGCTCATAGCCGAAGTCCTGAAGGTTCGTGGAGACCAGCACCGCCCGGGGGCTTACCGCCATGGCGTTCAGATACTCATACCAGTGCACCGGCAGCAGATCCGTCTGGAAGTCCACACATTCGCCGAATTCCTTCACGTTGATGCCCATGAGGAGGCAGGGCACGCTGCGGGAGCCCTCCTTCAGGCTGCAGTAGGCCCCCTCGTCGTACATCACCTTGGTGATGACCTCCGCCCCGTCCAGGGCGTTGTACTTGCCGAAATCCGGCTCCGTATACCGGAGCTGGAAGCCGATAAGGTCATCCGGACTCTGTGCCTCATCCCGGTTGTCCTCCCAGGCCTCCTGCAGGACGATATCCGCCCCGTTCATATAGGCGATGCGGTTCTCCTCGTTGGCGTTGATGGTCCGGGCGGTCTGGGCATTGAAGATGCCGATGGCCAGGGTGATCACCAGGAAGGCGATGATATACCCCTGGCTGCTCCGGGTACGCATGACCTGGAGGAAGGAGGAATACATGGCGGGCGACCAGCCCTTTTTGCCGATGGTGTACACCAGCCAGGCGATCAGCGGGACGATGCGCAGGGCCACCAGACCCGCGCCGATCACGAAGAGAGAAGAGGACAGGTACAGGAGCGGATCCAGCCCCTCCCCTTCCAGCACCTTCTGGGCCAGGGCGGCCTTCTGCCCGTTGAAGGTGTACAGGCCGTACAGGGAAACGCCCAGCAGCAGGATATCCAGATAGAAGCGCTGGAACCAGGGCTTGTCCGACTTCCGCTTCTTCTGCTTCTGGGCCACGATGCTCAGCCGGGCATAACGGATGGAGGGCAGCACCATGGCCAGCATGCTCAGCAGCGCTGCGCCGCAGCCGTAGATCCATACGTCCCGGGTGTACCGCACCTGCAGCGCCTTCCGGGATACGAATTCCAGGAAGGCGTTGGCCGAGCCCAGGATCTGACAGATGGCGGCGCTCAGTGGCAGGCCCACCGCCAGGCTGACGCCGGCCACCAGAACGCTCTGCAGCAGGTAGATGCCCAGGATCTGCCGTCTTCCGGCGCCGCGGCTCTTGATGACGCTGATCTCGCTCTGCTCCATGCTCAGGATCTGTCCGGAAACCATAAAGATAAATGCAGCGAGAAGGGCGTAGATGGGGATCTGCAGGATCCGCAGGGTGACCCGGACCCGGGCGGCGTCCACCAGATACTGCTCCAGGATGCCGCTGTAATACTCGTTGAAGCTGACGTTGTTCCGTTCCTTGTGGAGGGCGGCGTCCTGCTTGGCTTCCTGATACAGGAACTCCGCGTTGTCCACCGTGACGTCGTGGTAATCCATCACCACGAACCACAGACCCATGGACTTGCAAGGCAGGCGGACCAGGCTGCCGAACAGATCCCGGTAGATCTGCTCGGACATCATGAGCTGGCTCTCATAGGTGGAAGGGCTCTTGTACCAGTAGTGATCCTCCGCGTCGGCGGCGTCATAGATACCCACCACCTGGATCTTCAGCGGTTCCTCATTCTCGTCGGTCACCTTCGGAAGCTCCAGCACCTCGTTCAACAGAAGATTCAGCTTGATGAGGGCTTTCTGGCTCACCACGACCTCGATGATCCCGTCCTTGATCTCATCCGAATACATGCGGCCGGAGACGATCTTCGCATGCTCCGGCAATCCGGTGAGGGAGCCCAGGCGGACTTCCTTGCTGCTGAAGTTGGACCGGGGAAGGGTGGGCTTGATCTGCACCGCTTCCATGAAGGTGTTCTCCACGATCCATTCCTGACGCAGGCCCAGGCGCTCCGGCATGGCATAGGCCATGTCCCGCTCCTGCTGATAATACTCGATGGCGCTGCTCCCTTCACGGGAGTTGGCCGGTACGCTGCTGAGCAGGTACGCCGTGGTGGCGTACCGCCCGTTCTGGGTGACGTAGCTGGACAGAGTCCCGGTAAGCATACGCTGGAGCGCAGCCTCGGTATACATGGGATTTCCGGCGGCGATGGCCACCAGCAGGATGTTTCCTACCAGCAGGGCGGCCATGAGCCACTTTTTATTCAGCATTTTCCGTAGGACGAATTGAAGCATGCTCTTCCGCCTCCCCTCAGGTGTTGTAAGAGCTGACCACGACCTGGTCGCCCTCTTTGAGACCCTGGAGGATCACGACCATGGTCCCGGTGGCAGGACCGCGAAGGACCGGTCGTTTCTTCGGTGTATCCCCTTCCAGGATGGTGACGTAATAGACCCCTTCCTCGCTGGATATGGCGGTTTTGGGGATCACCAGGGCGTCCCGCAGCATGAGGCAGCTGACCTCCATGGCGGACTGGGTGTTTTTCCCCGTCAGCGCGCTGGGATCCACCCGGACAAAGATGTTGCTTCCCCGGTACCGGTAGGGCACCACCTCGGGAGAGGAGACGATCGTTCCGGTGACCTGCTTCGCCTTGTCCCCCCGGCCCACGGTCACGCTGAGCTCCCGGCCGAACACGTAGCAGCCGCTGGCGCTGGTGCCCATGAGCAGGATGGAATCCGCTCCGTTGATGGAGCAGAGCTCCGTGCCCGCGGGGATGACTTCCCCGGCTTTATACCGGCTGTTCACGGAACGGACGAAGCCGTCCACCGGCGCGGTGAGGACGATCTCCCCCGCCGCCGCTTTCATCTCCTCCAGAGCCGTTTCCAGGGTCTTCAGCCTGTTTTCGGTCTGGAGTATGTACAGGTCCCGGTCGATCTCCATGCTCTCCGCCTGTTTGTCCCGGATCTCCCGGCGGACCCTGGTATATGCGGTCTGATCCCGTATAGTATCGATCTGCTCCTCATACCAGGCCAGGCGTTCCTCATAATTCGCACGCTGCGCCTGGACCTCCAGCTCCCTCTGCCGGATATCCGATGCGGAACCGATGCCCTGGAGGACGACCACCGGATCCCCGGCCTTTACCTCCTGGTTTCGCACCACCAGGATCTCCTTCAGGATCAGCTGGCTGTTTCCGGTGCGCACCGGGCGCACCAGGCGATAGGTCACGTCGCCAGTCATGCTCAGGGTACGGAGCATATCCTGCTTCTCTACCGTAACGGTCTGATAGGTCGTCTTTTTCTCCGCGATCCCGCTGTCCGCCAGGCGTGTGGACATATCCACCGTTTCCGCCGGCTTGGCGGCGCAGCCCGCCGCAAGCAGCAGGGCAAGAGACAGGAGCAAAGCCTTTCCTTTAGTTCCCAACATAGACCTGCTCTCCTTCCTCCAGTCCCTGGGTGATCTGGACCAGGGCGTCGGTGAAGATGCCCCGGGAAACGGTCAGCCGCTCGCGGCCTTCCGGAGTCGGGCGGTAAACATAGAATCCGGCGGTATCCCGGTGTACGGCGTTGGCCGGAAGGATCAGCGCATCCTCGGCATGGTCCGTAATAAGGAAGAGGACCACTTCCATTCCCGCTTCCACCGGGTGGCCGTTGGCGTTCTTCACCAGGAACGTGCTCTGCATCGTATCGCCGGAGGCCTTCATGGCCAGGTATTCCTTCCGGTCAAGAGGCACGTATTCCACCTCCACCCGGTACCCGTCCACCATGGCGTACAGCTGGGAGGCCTTGCCCACCTGGTCGGCTGTAAGGTATTCCGTGCGGATGCGGGCGGAGTTGTCCGCGGCCAGCCAGATGAGGGCGTTGTTGGCCATGGCGTAGCTGCCCTCCGCCGCCGCGCAGTGGACGATCGTTCCGTCGCAGGGGGCGGAGAGGACGCCGGCGCTGACCTGCTTTTCCAGCTCCTCCACGTTCCTGACCATGTCCGCGCGGCTCAGCTCCCAGAGGGCTTCAAATTCCTCCAGCTGGTTTTCCTGTTCCGCGATCTGGGATTGCTTCAGTTTTCTGGTGGTGGAGGAAGCGCCGTAATTCTTCAGCTCCTCCAGCTCCAGCCGGGCGATGTCCAGCTGCAGCTCCCGTTTCTTCCGGTTCAGCTCATGCTCGGTTTCCGAATACTCCAGCTGCTGTCTGGCGGAGTCCAGGGCCGATTCCAGGGAAGCGGTGTTCAGTCTGGCAACGACCTGACCTGCTTTCACCTGGCTTCCCACGCTCACCAGCACTTCGGTGACAAGACCGGCGTCGGTGAAGGAAAGCTCGAGCACCTCCGGCAGGACCAGTCCGCTGTAGGTCTGGACTCTCTCGATATTGCCCCGGGTCACGGTGACGATATCCTGCTCCATGCCCGCAGGCTCCCGCAGAGGCGGCGCCTGCATCTCCTCCGTTCCGGCGCAGCCGGCGAGAAGCAGCGCAAGCAGCAGGAAGAGGGCGACGATCGTATTCCTTTTCATGCGCTTCGCTCCTAACTGACGATGACCGTATCGCCTTCGGAAAGGCCGTCGGTCACTTCGATGTACCAGCCGGCCAGAAGGCCGCAGCTTACGGGTTTCGCGTTTTTCAGGCCATTTTCGTCTTCACAATATACATAGTACTGATCGCCTACGGTGAACACCGCCCGCTTGGGCAGGATCAGCACGTCCTGCCGGCTGTCCAGCAGCAGCTCCACGGTGCCCCGGGTATTGTCCCCGGAGGGCGTCTCCGGTCCCAGGAGCTTCAGATAGATCGTCCGGTTGCCCCGGAAGTCCTCATACTCCTCCAGCCCCAGGGAAGCCGCCGACACGGACACGCAGGGATACTGCGCATCCCCGCAGGTGACCTCCACTTCCGTACCGGGCTTGAGCCACTGCCAGGCGTCCGTGCTGCCGGTGAACATGGAGGAAGCGGTATCGGTGATGGTGGCGATCAGATCCGCCTTGGAGGAGGTCTCTCCCTCCCGGACGGTCTTGACGTAGGTCACGATCCCGTCGATCCCCGCGTACAGGCGCAGGCTCTCCAGCTCTTCCGAAAGCTCATCCCGCTTCTCCTTCCGGATGATCAGGGACTCCTGATAATAGGCCAGATCGGCGGCCCGAGCGTCCGAGGCGGTGGTATTGTCCGCCTTCCGCAGGGCTTCCTGCTCCAGAGCCAGCTCCAGCGCCTTTTCCGCGCTGCGCACCTGGATCTCCAGGCGGGCGATCTCTTCCTCCGCCTGCCGCAGCTTTTCCTTGACGTCCCCCGCCTCCAGTTCCGCCACCAGGGTGCCTGCGGTGACTTCCTGTCCAACGGTGACGAAGATCGTCCCATAGGGCTTATCCACCGTGGTGAATTTCAGGTTTTCCTGCCGGGTGGCGCTGAAGGTGCAGTTGAAGGTCTGCACCAGGGTCAGATCACCCCGGGTCACCTGGGCGGTGATGTACTCCGCGCCGCTGTACGGCGTGACCAGAGGCAGCTCGGGGACTTCCGGCTCCGCCGGCAGGAGGAAGCATCCGGTAAGCCCCAGGAAACAGAGGACGGCCAGAGGGAGCGCGATCCATTTTCTCAACACAGTTCAACTCTCTTCTTGCTTGAAATAGGCAAGGATAAACAAATGAAAGTATACAATATCCGGCTCTGTTCGTCAACAGAAACAGGCGATTTCGCACAAATTGATGGGTGGTAAACATCCCCGGCGAGATCCGGGAAAAATCACCGGTCTGCAGCCGGCATAGACGCTTCCGCCGGTGAAAAACTAACGCTGATCCTTTAATTTATATATGCACTCAGTCCTGGGGAAGCAGCCGGCAATAATCGGAAAAATCCAGACTTCCCGCCCGCAGCGCGGCGGCGGCCCCGCACTCCAGATCTGCGAGCCAGTGGCAGCGGATATCCGCCCGGTCCAGCGCCAGGCGAAGCGCCTCATCTCCCCCGTTCCAGATCACGGCGGCGGCCGGACTGCCTCCCGCCTTCCGAAGCTGCGTCAGCTCCGGCAGATAGGGTCTCAGCCCGTCGGACGTTCCGAAAACGAGCACGGGGCGGAGGGGTAGCGCTTCCGGAGCAAAGGGCAGCTCCAGGAGGGCGGCGGTCTTCTCCCCCCAGGCGTCCCCCAGCACGGCTTCCCCCGCGGAATAATGCTCCCGTACCAGGGCGGCCAGAGCCTCCGTCAGTTCCCGCCGCAGCGCAGGATCCTCCCACGCTTTTTCCTCCGCCCAGACCAGGGGCTTTTCCGCCCCGGGTTCCACCCGAAGGGCTCCGGCTTCCAGCAGCCGTTCCGCCAGAAGCTCCCGTTCCCTATGCTCCATCGGTCTTCCCTCCCCGTTAAAAAATCCCGCAATTTACGATTTGTTCACATGAAATTCAAGCATCGTTCAAAAGCCGGTGCTAGGATACAGGCAATCAAAGGAAATCCAGACGCAAAGCACAAATATTCAGGGAAATTTCACGAAGAGGTGTTTCATCATGAAGAAGAATAAAACCGTTCGTACCGTGATCTGCGTATGTCTGATCGCTCTGCTCCTGATCGGCGGCGCAGCCTATGGGGCGGTCCGCTATGTGGACGGCCGCATCCAGCAGCTGAACCAGGCCAGGATCGCCGATACGGGCGCCGTTTCCCCCGTTTCCATGGAGGCGGAGAGCCCCATCAGCCAGATGGCCAACCTGAAGCTGAATCCCCGGAGCGGCGAGCTGCTGGATCCCAC
>CAMZIY010000071.1 GCA_947307365.1 uncultured Clostridia bacterium | reverse complement strand
CCAGGCCGCTCTTGTTGCGGATGGATTCCCTGGCCCGGCGGGCGGCCTCCCTGGCGCGGGAGGCGGTGAGGGCCTTGTCCATGACGGCCCGGCCCACGGCGGGGTTTTCCTCCAGGAATTCCGTCAGCTTCTCCTGGAGGATGCCGTCCACCAGGGTGCGGATGTCGGAGTTGCCCAGCTTGTCCTTGGTCTGGCCCTCGAACTGGGGATTTACCAGCTTCACGGAGATAACGGCGGTCATCCCCTCCCGGCAGTCCTCGCCGGAGAGACTCTCCCCCTCCTTCAGGACGCCCACCTTTTTCCCGTAGGCGTTGAGCACCCTGGTGAGGGCCGTCTTGAAGCCGGTCTCGTGCATGCCGCCGCCGGGGGTGTGGATGTTGTTGGCGAAGGAGTCGATGACTTCGTTGTAGCTGTCGTTCCACTGGAGGGCGATCTCCGCCTCGCTGTCCTCCCGGACGCCGGCAACGTAGATCACGTCCTGGTGCAGGGGCTGCTTCGCCCGGTTCAGGTAGGTGACGAACTCCCGGATGCCTCCCTCGTAGCACATGGAATCCCGCCGTGCTTCCTCCGGAAGCTCCGCGCTTTCGGGCCGTTCATCAAAGATGGAGATGCGCAGACCCGCGTTCAGGAAGGCCTGCTCCCGCATCCGGATATGGAGGGTCTCATAGTCGTATACCGTATCCTCGAACATCTGGGGATCCGGCTTGAAGCGCACGGTGGTGCCGGTGCGGTCCGTCTCGCCGATGATCTTCATATCCTGGGTCTTGTCCCCCCGGCTGAACTTCATCTGGTAGATCTTTCCGCCCCGGTGGACCTCCACCTCCAGCCATTCGGAAAGGGCGTTCACCACGCTGGCGCCCACGCCGTGGAGACCGCCGGAGACCTTGTAGCCCCCGCCGCCGAATTTTCCGCCGGCGTGGAGGACGGTATACACCACCTCCAGGGCGGGTTTTCCCGTCTGCTCCTGCACGTCCACGGGGATGCCCCGGCCGTCGTCCTCCACCCGGATCACGTTCCCCGCCTCGATGGTCACCGTGATGTGGTGACAGAAGCCCGCCAGGGCTTCGTCGATGGCGTTGTCCACGATCTCGTACACCAGGTGGTGCAGACCGCTGGCGCTGGTGGAGCCGATGTACATGCCCGGACGCAGACGGACCGCCTCCAGACCCTCCAGGACCTGGATCTGGGAGGCGTCGTAGGCTTCCGCGTTCCTGTTTACTTCCGTTTCCTTGTTGAAATCCATGAGATTCTCCCTGTCAACCATTGAAGGTAAGCGTATTTTGGTTCCACCGCTTCAGTAAAGTGGCGGGATTGGGCTGGGCAAGATAGACCCGCGTCGGGGCGTGGAGCCGCCGTTCGGCGGCGCAGAGGACGAAGCTCTTGGGCAGGGCTCCGGCGGAAACGTCTTCCACCCGGCCCCGTTTTTCCGCCCGGGCGAGGTAATCCCGGGTGATGCGGGTGGAGGTGCAGTTGTCCAGGTCGAAGACCCCGATCACGTCGCCCTTGGAGACCACCCGGTTCTGTCCTAGGTAGAGGTACATTCCCGCAGTTTCCCTCCTTCCACGTAGATGAGCTTGCCGCCGGTCTTCCGGCGTACTTCTTCGGAGGCGCAGCAGGTGATGAGCACCTGTCCCCCTCCGATGGAGTTCAGAACGTAATCCTGCCGGAGGCCGTCCAGCTCGCTGAGCACGTCGTCCAGCAGCAGGACGGGGGACTCCCCCAGGTCGGAGCGGGCCAGCTCCCATTCCGCCAGCTTCAGGGCGAGGGCGGCGGTCCTGGCTTGCCCCTGGGAGGCGTATTTCCCCGCCGGGAGGCCGCCGATCTCCAGCTTCAGGTCGTCCTTGTGGGCGCCGGAAAGGCACAGTCCGGAATCCAGCTCCGCCTGGCGGTGCTTCTCCTGGTGCAGGAGCAGGGCTTCCAGCAGCTGGGCCGGGGTCAAATCCAGGGGATCTTCGATGCTGCTCACGGTGGTATAGCCCACCCGCAGCTTTTCATCCCGGCCGGAGATCTCCCCATGGAGGCGTTCCGCCGCCTCCCCCGCCCGGCGGCACCAGGCCGCCCGGTAACGGATGAGCACGGCCCCCAGACGGGCCAGGCTCAGGCTGTAATCGTCCAGCACCTCCAGCAGGTCGGGGCGTTCCCGCCAGTCCCGCAGGATCCGGGCCTTTTCTCCATAAACCTTCTGGAATTCTCCCAGGGTCTGGGCATACTGGGGCCGGAGCTGGGAAATGGCCAGATCCATGTATTTTCGTCTTTCCGCAGGTCCTCCCCGGACCAGTTCCAGGTCCTCCGGGGAAAAGAGGACGCAGCAGAACCTGCCGGAGAGGGCGGATGCGTTTTTCTGTTTCACGCCGTTCAGGAATATCTTTTTCCGTTCCCGGCGGCTGAGGTAGATATCGATGAGCTGCTCCCGGCCGCCGGAGACTATGGCGCCCCGGATGGCGGCCTCGTCCTCCTCCAGGCGGATCAGTTCCCGGTCGGTCCGGGTGCGGAAGGAGCGGGCCCCGGAGAGATAGTATACCCCCTCCAGCAGATTCGTCTTTCCCTGGGCGTTGATCCCGGCGATGATGTTGATCCCCGGGTCGAAGGAGCAGGAGGCGGAATGATAGCTGCGGAAGCCCAGCAGCTCCAGGGAATCGAGGATCATGCTTCCACCCGAAGGCGGCGGCCTTCCAGCTCAGCCACGCTGCCGGGCCGGAGTTTTTTGCCCCGTTGCGTGCAGATCTCCCCGTCCACCCGGACTTCGCCGCCCTGGATCCGGAGCTTGGCTTCGCCGCCGGTCTGAACGAGGCCGGCGTATTTCAGCAGGGCGTCCAGGCGGATGAATTCCGTGTCGATACGGATCTTTGTCTCCTCCACGGATCAGACCTCGCTGCGGATCCGCACGGGGAGGATGAGGTACAGGAAGCTGTCCGTCCCGTCTCCGGGAAGGAGGATGCAGGGGGAGGCGCCGGAGGAAAGCTGCAGCTTCAGTTCGTCCACAGGGGCCGCCCGGAGGGCGTCCAGCATATAGCGGTTGTTGAAGCCGATCTCCAGGTCTTCTCCGTTGCCCTTCAGAGGGCACTGGTCCGTGGCTTTGCCCAGGGCCGTGGCGCTGGTGAGATCCAGGAAGCCGTCCCCGAAACGGCAGCGGATGGGGCTCTTGTATTTCTCGCTGATGATGAGGCTGACCCGCTCGAAGGAATCTAGCAGCTCCCGCCGCTGACCCAGGAGTTCGTATTTGGCGGAGGCGGGGATGGATTTTCGGTAATCCAGGAATTCACCCTCCAGCTTTCGGGAGATGACTTCGCTGTCCCCGATGTTGAACAGGATGTGGCGGCTGCCCAGGTGGATGGAGGCGCTGTCCTCGCTGTCCGCTCCGGCGATCCGGCCCACCTCCGTGAGGGCGGCGGCGGGGACTACGAAGGAGATGCGGCTGTCGCTCACCGCTTCCTCCAGCTCCTCCCGGCGGAGGGCGAGACGGAAACCGTCCACGCTCACTACGGTCAGGACCTTGCCTTCCGCTTCGAACAGGCTGCCGGTATGAACGGGCCGGGATTCGTTGGTGCTGACGGCGAACAGGGTCTGATCGATCATGGCCTTCAGCTTCTTCTCCTGGATGTGGAAGGTGTTTTCTTCCTCCACGGTGGGGAGCTCGGGAAAATCTTCCGCGTTGGAGCCCATGATCTCAAAGGAGCTCCGCCCGCAGGTGAGTTTGACCAGCATGCCGGAGTCGCTCTCCAGCTTCAGATAGCTGTCGGACATTTTCCGGACGATGTCCCCGAAGAGGCGGGCGTTGAGGACGATGCTTCCTTCTTCCGCAATGTCCGCCGGGACCCGGGTACGGACGCCGGTTTTCAGATTATAGCCGGTGATGGTGAGTTCGTCCTCCGTTGCCGTCAGCAGCAGGCCCTCCAGAGCGGGGATGGTGCTTTTGGCCGCTGCGGCTCTGGCGGAGATGGTAAGACCGGCCAGCAGGAGGCTTCGATCACAGCTGAATTTCATATCAATGCTCCTTCCTGCGGACGGAAGGTTCCGTCCGGCGGCAGTGTGTGATGGGTGATGCGCGAGTCAGAGATACAGGATATATAGGATAGGTTTTTAGTTTTAGTAGGGTTAGGACGAAAAAACGGTGGATAACTCGGGAAAACCGCGCAGCTGCGCGATTTCCGGCGAAGGGAGAAATGTGGATAAATTCCCGGGTTTTCCACAGGAAAAAACTGATAAAAAAGGATCCACAGGGAATGGGAAGAAAATTGGAGCGTATTGTGGAAAACCGGCGGGGGAGCGGGAGGTCATTTGTTCATGATATTTGCGGTGATATCCCGGACGGTGTCGCCGAGGGCGGCGTCCGTATTGACGGAATCTTCGATCTTCCGGATGGAGTGGAGGATGGTGGTATGGTCCCGGTTCATCACGCCGCCGATCTCCTCCAGGGTGAGAGTGGTGAGCTTCCGCATCAGGTAGGTGGCCATCTGCCGGGCGGCGGCGATGTTCTTGGTCTTGCCTTTGCCCAGGATATCCTCCGGACTGAGGTCGTAGAAGGTGGCGGTCTTCTCTATGATATATTCGGGGGTGTAGGAGCGCTCGCTGCGGATGACCTCCTTGGTGATGTTCTCCACCAGGTCCATATCCAGGTTTTCGGCGCGTTCCAGTTCCAGATAGGCCTGGATCTTTTTGAGGATCCCCTCGATCTGCCGGATGTTGGATTTGATGTTTTCGGCGATATAGACGCAGGCCTCTTCCGCCAGGGGAATGCCCATGCGGGCGGCCTTGTTCTTCAGGATGGCTACCCGGGTCTCATAGTCCGGGGGCTGTACGTCCACCATGAGACCGCCCTCGAAACGGGATTTCAGCCGGTCCTCCAGCCGGAGCATGTCCTTGGGCGCCCGGTCGGAGGTGAGGACGATCTGCCGTCCGGATTCGTACAGAGCGTTGAAGGTGTGGAAAAATTCCTCCTGGGTCTGGATCTTCCCGGCGATGAACTGGATATCGTCCACCAGGAGAAGGTCCGCCATGCGGAATTTTTCCCGGAACTCGCTGTTGCTCCCGGTCTGGATGGCGTTGATGAGCTCGTTGGTGAAGTCGTCCCCTTTGATATACACGATGCGGAAATCCGGCCGGGAGATGCGCAGGGCGTTGGCGATGGAGTACAGCAGATGGGTCTTGCCCAGGCCGGAGTCCCCGTAAATAAACAGGGGGTTGTATTTGGTGGCGGGATTCTGGGAGACCGCCAGGGCGGCGGCATAGGCGATCCGGTTGGTGGGTCCCACCACGAATTTATCGAAGGTGAACTGATCGCCCCCCAGGAATTCCTGGCGCAGAGGGGGCTGACGATTGATCCGCCGGGCCAGCTCCTCGTCCCCGATGACCTGAACGTCGAAATCGGCGGCGAAGATCTCCTTCAGGGCGTCCTTTACCAGGTCCAGGTAGCGGGTCATGATGATATTCTGACTGAATTCAGAGGGGGTATGCAGAATGAGGCGGTTATCCAGCAGCTCCACCACCTGGCAGTCGCTGAACCAGGTGCTGATCGCGGTGGGGGACAGGTGCTGCTCCAGCAGCTTTAATACGGCCTGCCATACATCGCTGGCGGAATTCAAGAGTAGGTCCTCCTTTATTTCTTTCTGCCTCCGAAGGGGCATGGAGATCGAATGTATACATTATTATATATTATACCACAAACGACCCCCTGTTTCAACAGCAAATCCGTATAGAAAACGTCTCTTTTGCCCCTTTTCCTGCCCGGTTCCGAAGGGGTCGGAGATCCCTTCTCACCGGTTGACAGCCAGGGTCGGCGGAGCCTATACTGATAGCAGGAAAACAAATCGAAAGGAAGGAAGGTTCAGCATGCGCAACAAGAAACGGTACTATCGGAAGTTCAATCTGGAC
This sequence comes from uncultured Clostridia bacterium, assembly GCA_947307365.1. Taxonomy (GTDB): domain Bacteria; phylum Bacillota; class Clostridia; order Oscillospirales; family Oscillospiraceae; genus UBA1774. The sequence goes on along the minus strand of CAMZIY010000071.1, from coordinate 3,910 downwards.
GTGCCCAGGGAGACGGTGGAGAAGATCGTGGCGGAGTACGCCGGGGATCCGGAAAAGTACAGCCATTCCCCCCTGGCGGGGCCCTATACCCCGCCGGATACGGACGAGCTGGTGGGGAAGACCCTGGCCTTCCGGGGGGAGGAGAAGAACTACGATTTCCGCTTCACCGCCCTGAACGAGGTATGGTTCAAGGAGGAAGGAGAAGAGGAAAAGCGCTGCTTCTGCAACGTGAAGACCCTGGATCATGAGGTCTATTTCGTGAACTTCCTGGTGCCCGGCTACGCCACCTCCCGGCAGATCACCCTGATCCCGGATATGAAGTCCGGCTGCGCCACGGTGGTGGACGCCAAAGTGGGCACGGAGTACTCCAATATCGACGTGGACCGGGATTTTTACTTCGGCCGGTTGGAGGGAGATTTCGCCGGCGGCGAGCTCCACGGCTTCACCACGGAGCTCCTGGGCAAGAGCATCATCTGGGAATACAGCCCCAATATCATCAAGATCAAGCATATCTATAACTGCGACATCTATTATACCTATCAGAACCTCACCGCCATGGGCACCTGGATGGCCACCAACCCGGCGGACTACGTGAAGATCCGGGACGGCCTGTATCTGTTCAGCTTCGTGGAGGAACGGCAGGTGGGCATCCAGGCCATCTTCCTCATCGATCTCGCCAGGATGCACGATATCGGCTGCTTCTACGGCTGCTCCGGGGACCACCTCACCAGCGCCTGCCTGGGAGCCGTGGGGGAATTTGCCGATCCCAACACCATCGCCTGAGAAAAGACCAGACAAAAAACGCGCCTGCCGGTTTCGGCAGGCGCGTGAGCATATCACAGGGATTACTCCATGCTGTTGAGCTTCTTGGTGAGGCGGCTCTTCTTATGGGCGGCGTTGTTCTTATGGATCAGGTTGTCGGAGGCGGCCTGGTCCACCACTTTGACGGCGGTCAGATACGCTTCCTTCGCCGCGGCCTTGTCCCCTTCCTCCGCCTTGGCGTCGAACTTCTTGATAAGGGTCTTCATCTCGGACTTGCGGGCCTTGTTCGCGGCGTTCTGCGCCTTGGAGAGGGCATCGCGCTTGGCAGCAGACTTAATGTTGGGCAATTCACTCACCTCCCTTGCCGATAGAGCTTCCATGCGGAAAAGCACTATACCATATTTTTTTCTGTTCGGCAAGCTTTTTTTTCAAAAATTCGAGGGCAGAGGAAAATACGCCCCGGATTTGGGAAAACTGACCGGGAGGTGATGCGTATGCGGGGGATCCGCACCGACCTGGCGGCGGAGGCCCGGGACCTTTGGCGGGAGTCCGCCGGGGAGACAAGCGCCCTCCCCGGGGTGGAAGCCCGGCAGGATACGGAGAACGGTTTTCCCGTGGAGACCATCCGGATCCTGGATGAGCGGGGGGAGCAGGCCCTGGGGAAGCCCCGGGGCACCTACGTGACCCTGGAGCTGGAGCCGCTGCTGCGGCGGGAGGCGGGGGCGTTCCGCCGGGGAGCCGGTGTCGTCGCCGCCAGGCTCCGGGCCCTGTTGGGCCTGGGGGAAGGAGAGAGCGTGCTGGTAGCGGGCCTGGGGAACCGGGCCATGACCCCGGACGTGCTGGGTCCCATGACCCTGGAGCATATGCTGGCTACCCGGCACCTGGTCTCCGCCCTGCCGGAAACCTTCGGCGGCCTCCGCCCCGTCTCCCTTCTGGAAACGGGGGTGCTGGGCACCACGGGGCTGGAGAGCAGCGAACTGATCCGGGCGGTGGTCCAACGGCTGCGGCCGAAGGCGGTGGTGGCCATAGACGCCCTGGCTTCCCGGCGGCTGGATCGGGTCTGCCGCACCCTGCAGCTCTCCGATACGGGGATCGCCCCCGGCTCAGGGGTGGGCAACAGCCGTCCGGAGCTGAGCCGGAGCAGCCTGGGGGTGCCGGTGGTGGCCGTGGGCATCCCCACGGTGGTGGACGCCGCCACCCTGGCGGCGGACCTGACCGCCCGGTCCGGCCTGGGGGAACGACCGCCGGAGGACTTCGCCTCCGCCTCGGAGGGGCTCATGGTCACCCCCCGGGAGATCGACGCCCGGATGCGGGAGCTTTCCCGCCTCCTGGGGTACGGCCTGAACCTGGCCCTGCAGGAGGGGCTGACGCTGGAGGACATCACGGCCCTGATGGGATAAGCGCGCGGGCGCCGCTGATTGCGGCGCCCGCATACTATAGACAAAGCGTCGGCATTCCGTTGCCTGTCATTGCGAAACCGGTGCGCACACGGGTCGTGGCGATCCGCAGCTCCCGGCCTGATCCTTATGATTCCATCCGGACTGATTCAGTCCTCGGAGTCCGGCTCCTCCGGCTTTTCTTCCGCCTTCTCCGCCGGTTTTTCCCCCACGATGTCCTCCTTCAGGAAGGTCATCAGGTCCTCCTTCGTGGGGGCTTCCATGGCCGCCAGCCGGTTGGCCTGGTTGGCTACGCTGCGCTCGAAAATGTTCCGCACGTCCCGGGCGTTGCCGAAGTTCTCGTCCCGGTCCTGATACAGGGCGTTGAACATATCCCGGCAGAAGGTTTCCGCCTCCGGCTCCAGCTCATATTTGTTCTTCCGGCAGAGAGACTCGAAGATCCGCATGAGCTCCTCCCCGGTGTAATCCTCGAAATGGAAGTACTTCCCGAAACGGGATTCCAGGCCGGGGTTGGAGGAGATGAACCGCTCCATGGGCTCGGGGTAGCCCGCCACGATCACCACCAGCTCTTCCCGCATGTCCTCCATGGCCTTCAGAATGGTGCTGATGGCCTCCTGGCCGAAGTCGTTCCCCGCCCCCTCGGGCACCAGGGAATAGGCCTCGTCCACAAAGAGGATGCCGCCCTGGGCCTTTTTCACCGCCTCCAGGGTCTTCAGGGCGGTCTGGCCCACGTAGCCCGCCACCAGGCCGCTCCGGTCCACCTCCAGCAGGGTGCCCTTCTTCAGCACGCCGATGGAGCGGTAGAGCCGGCTCAGCAGCCGGGCCACGGTGGTTTTGCCCGTGCCGGGATTGCCGGTGAACACCATGTGCAGGCTCAGCTCGGGAACGGGCAGCTCCGCCTCCGTCCGCAGCTTTCTCACCTTGATCAGGTTGATGAGGCTGCGCACGTCCGTCTTGATCTTTTCCAGACCCACCAGGCTGTCCAGCTCCTCCAGCAGGTCTTCCAGCTTTTCCGGCGGCGGAAGCTCCTCTTCCTTTTCCTTTTCTCCCTGCCGGGCCGCGGCGCCCGCGGACTGTCCGGCGGTGCTGCCGGGAACGGGGCCCCGGCTGAGCTCCCGGAAGCCCAGGGGATCGTCGGATTCCAGTACGGCCTCCAGGGCGCCCATGGCGGAGGCCAGGAAGCGGTTTTCCTGCTCATTGCCGCGGTTGGGATCGGAGAGCCGGACCAGCAGGGCCCGCAGCCCCTCCGTCAAAAGCCGGGCGGCCTTGGGGTTCGTGAGCACCAGCACCCGGAAGAAATCCGGCACCGGGGGCTGCTCCGCCTCTCCCGCTGCGGAGACCAGCTCCCAATACAGGTAGCTGGGCTTGGGCTGCCCCTTGGAGTACAGGTCGTTCATGGCCTTCACGTGGTCCTCCGTCAGGGACTGTCCCTTCCAGAGGCCAAGGACCAGGGAACGGGCCAGCTGATCCGTCTGGGCGGCAAAATCGGCGTGGCCGATGGTCTTGTACACCGCGTTGGTCTTCACCAGATAGAAGCCGTGGAGATTGGCTTCCGGCTCATATTTGAACATGGAAAGTCGCTCCTTTTCCGTGGTTTTCCGCTGTTTCTCTGCTTATTATACACGCAGGTCCGGGGGATGCAAGAAATATTGTTGGAAATCGAAAAATTGGGCTTGACAACGGCATGGGGGGATGGTATATTAGCAAAGCTCGCCGCTGAGCGGCGTGCGTCTGTACCTTGTAAATTAAAC
>CAMZIY010000070.1 GCA_947307365.1 uncultured Clostridia bacterium | reverse complement strand
GCCAGATGGCCAACCTGAAGCTGAATCCCCGGAGCGGCGAGCTGCTGGATCCCACGGAGATCTATGAACTGGCTACCCAGCAGGTCGTGGGCATCTCCACGGAGGTCACTTCCCCCAACGCCTTCGGCCAGATGGTCACCGGCGCAATCTCCGGCACCGGTTTCATCATCAGCAGCGACGGCTACATTCTCACCAACAACCATGTGGTGGAAAATGCCTACAAAGAAAACCTGAAGGTCACCGTCATGTTCTACGACGGCACCGAATACGAGGCGCAGATCGTGGGCGTGGAGGGCGATAATAATGACATCGCCGTGCTGAAGATCGAGGCTACCGGTCTGAACGCCGCCACCCTGGGCAACAGCGACGATATGAAGGTCGGCGAAAGCGTCTATCTGGTGGGCAATCCCCTGGGCGAGCTGACCTACACCATGACGGCCGGCATCATCAGCGCTCTGGACCGGGAGATCGCCGCGGAACAGGACGCCAGCGTGAATATGTTCCAGCTGGACGCCGCAGTGAACAGCGGCAACTCCGGCGGCCCGGTGTACAACAGCCGCGGCCAGGTGGTGGGCGTAGTCACTGCCAAGTATAAGTCCACCGGCGTGGAGGGCCTCGGTTTCGCCATACCCATCAACGACGCCGCCGAGATCGCAGACGAGATCATCGACCACGGCTATGTAACCGGCAAGCCCTATTTCGGCATCATGGTGAAAACCATGACCGAGCAGTATGCCGCCTATTACAACAGCGTTCCCGGCGTCTATGTATACAGCGTCGACGCGGGCAGCTGCGCCGCTGCCGCGGGCATCCGCCAGGGTGACGTGATCACGAAGCTGGGGGACGAGGAGATCAAGACCAATGCCGATCTGTCCACCGCGAAAAAGGCCTACAAGGCCGGGGATACGGCGGAGGTCACGGTCTTCCGCGGCGGCGAATACCTGACTCTGAAGGTGACCTTCGATGAGAAGAAGCCGGACCGGCCTTCCTCCAATGCCCCTGAAGACAATCAGCCTGCGGAGAACACCCCCGAACCCGCCCCCTATGGGGAAGGCGGCGGCCAGAGCCTCTGGGATTTCTTCTTCGGTCAGATCATCCCCAAGGAGAACGAGGAGCCCCAGGAGACCCCTGCCCCTGACGGCGACGGTGCGCCGGGCCACTTCGGCAGTTGAGACAGTCTGAGCTGATCAATAAAATTGGATTTGCCGGAGCTCATTTGAGCTCCGGCTGCTTTTTTTATTCATCCAGTTTGAGGACGGCCATGAAGGCTTCCTGCGGAACGGATACCGTGCCCAGGGAGCGCATTTTCTTTTTGCCTTCCTTCTGCTTTTCCAGCAGCTTCTTCTTCCGGGTGATGTCGCCGCCGTAGCACTTGGCCAGCACGTCCTTCCGCAGGGCCTTGATGGTCTCCCGGGCGATGATCTTGCCGCCGATGGCCGCCTGCACGGGGACCTCGAACATCTGACGAGGGATATTGTCCTTCAGCTTCTCGCAGATGCGCCTCGCCCGGGGATATGCCTTGTCCCGGTGGACGATAAAGCTCAGGGCGTCCACCATATCCCCGTTCAGTAGGATATCCAGCTTCACCAGATCGCTGGCCCGGTAGGATTCCAGAGTATAGTCCAGGGAGGCGTAGCCCTTGGTCCGGGATTTCAGGGCGTCGAAGAAATCATAGATGATCTCGTTCAGAGGCAGGTGGTAATGGAGCTCCACCCGGTCGTCTCCCTGGTAAACCATATCCTTGAACTCTCCCCGCCGGTCCTGGCACAGATCCATGATGTTCCCCACATAGACCTGGGGCGTCATGATGCTGGCCGCCACGTAGGGCTCATCCGCCTCCAGGATCTGGCTGGGATCCGGGTAGTTCAGGGGATTGTCGATCATCTGCACCGTGCCGTCCGTCTTCGTCACCCGGAAGATGACGCTGGGGGCGGTGGTGATCAGCTCCAGGTTATATTCCCGCTCCAGCCGCTCCGAGATGATCTCCATGTGCAGCAGGCCCAGGAAGCCGCAGCGGAAACCGAAGCCCAGGGCCGCGGAGGTCTCCGGTTCATAGGAGAGGGCGGCGTCGTTCAGCTTCAGCTTTTCCAGCGCGTCCCGCAGATCCGGATACTTGGCCCCGTCCGCCGGATACAGGCCGGAAAAGACCATGGGCTGGGCGGGACGGTAGCCCGGAAGAGGCTCGGCCGTTGGTTCCTCCGCGCCGGTGACCGTATCCCCCGGCTGGGTATCCGCCACGTTCTTGATGCTGGCGGTGAAGTAGCCCACGTCCCCCGCCCGCAGCTCATCGCAGGGAGCCAGGCGCAGAGCGCCCATATGGCCCACCTCCACCACCTTGTACTCCGCGCCGGAGGCCATGAGCCGTACGTTCATCCCGGTTTTCAAGGTCCCTTCCCGCAGGCGGAGGTAGACGATGACCCCCACGAAAGGATCATACTGGCTGTCGAAAACCAGCGCCTTCAACGGCGCATCCGGATCCCCCTTCGGAGCGGGAACGCCCCGGATGATCTCCTTCAGCACCTGATCGATGTTCAGCCCCAGCTTTGCGGAGATCTCCGGCGCATCCATGGCGGGGATGCCGATCACGTCCTCGATCTCCGTTTTCACCTTATGGGGATCCGCCCCGGGCAGGTCGATCTTGTTCAGCACCGGAAGGATCTCCAGGTCGTTATCCAGAGCCAGATACGTATTCCCCAGGGTCTGGGCCTCGATCCCCTGCCTGGCGTCCACCACCAGCAGGGCCCCCTCGCAGGCGGCGAGGCTGCGGGAGACCTCATAATTGAAGTCCACGTGCCCCGGGGTGTCGATCAGGTTCAGATGATAGGTCTTCCCGTCCTCCGCCTCATACTCCATGCTCACGGCCCGGGCCTTGATGGTGATGCCCCGTTCCCGCTCCAGATCCATGTTGTCCAGGATCTGCGCTTCCATATCCCGCTCGGCCACGGCGTGACAGCTCTCCAGGATCCGGTCTGCCAGGGTGCTCTTGCCATGGTCGATATGGGCGATGATGCAGAAATTGCGGATCCGATCCTGCTCGATCATACCTGTTCCCTCCACTCATCCCAGAATCCGTGCAGCACGCTTTCCGCCCGTTCCGCCAGTTCCGGAGGCAGTGACAGGTCGGGCGCGCCTGGCTGGCCGGGCAGCATTCTCGCCCTGGTCAGACCGGAATAGGCTTCCCACAGGCTCTGACTCAGCTCCGGAGGGAATTTGCAACAGCCCTCCCGGTCATAGTTCCGCAGCAGGGCGTAAAGCCCGACGGTGAGCCATTCCTCCGCCATGCGGCAGCTTTCCCGATCTCCCTTTTCCCCCAGGGCGCGGATCAGGTCGGAAAGGGCTTTGATCCCGGTCTCCCCCAGGCGCAGGAGGGATGGATCCCATTTTTCTCCGTCCGGCATGGCCGTACGCACCGGGGTCCTGCCCAGCAGATAGTCCGCCGAGACGCCGTAATAGGTGCAGGCTTCCGCCACGAAGGCCAGGCCCGGCTCTCGCAATCCGTTCTCATAATGGCTCAGGAGCGCCTGGGATATATGCAGGTCGGCGGCGGCGGTGCGCTGATTCAAACGCCGCTCCTTTCTGAGACGGCACAGGATGGCCGGAAAGGTCTCTCCCATCTCCGTTCTCCCCCTTCTGTCTTCCTAATGATTACGAAGAGTATACCCCAAATCCCGGGCGGTGTAAAGCTTGAGCTCACTTTCCCGACCCTTCGTGAAAAATGGCTTGTAGTTCCTCGGCTTGTGTGGTACACTGATTTGTAATGAGCTGTCGGCAAAGACGCCGGGGCTCCGGACAACTCTCATTGACCGAAAGGAGAGTCGGCATGGTCAAAATGAATACCGATAAGGGCTATATTCGCATATCCAACGACGTGTTCACCACCCTGGTCGGCGCCGCGGCCACCAGCTGCTTCGGCGTACGGGGCATGGCCAAGCGTTCCGCCAGCGACGGCCTGGTCCATCTGCTGAAAACGGAGGCCATGGGCAAGGGTGTTCGGGTCTCTTTCCACGAAGGCGAGGAAGCCATTTCCATCGAGCTGCACATCATCGTCAAGACCGGCGTGAATATCCCGGTGATCTGCGAATCCATCAGCAGCGCCGTGCGCTACAAGATCACTGAGGCCACCGGCGTGCAGGTGCGCTCTGTGGACGTTTTCGTCGATTCCATACTGCCCGATTGAACACGGAGGATAGACAGATGACAGAAATTCTGGATAGCCGGCTGTTTTGCGGCATGGTCATCAACGCGGCTGCCGCAGTGGAGAGCCGCAGCCAGGAAATCAACGAGCTGAACGTTTTTCCCGTACCCGACGGGGATACGGGCACCAATATGAGCATGACCCTCAACAATGCCTCCCGGGAGCTGAGCAAAGGCTTCCCTCCCACTCTGGGAGCCGCCGCGGAGGTCACCGCCTCCGCTATGCTTCGGGGCGCCCGGGGCAACAGCGGCGTGATCCTCTCCCTTCTGTTCCGGGGCATGTCCAAATCCCTGAAGGATAAGAACACCGCCACCTGCGCGGAGCTGGCCGCCGCCATGAACGAGGGCGTTTCCGCTGCGTACAAGGCCGTGATGAAGCCCACGGAGGGCACTATCCTCACCGTTTCCCGGCTGGCTTCCGCCGCCGCCGTGGACGCCGCGGGGGACACGACGGATATGGAGATCATGCTGGAGAAGGCCATCGGCGTGGGCGACGTCGCCCTGGACAACACCGTGGAGCAGAACCCCGTGCTGAAAAAGGCCGGCGTGGTGGACGCCGGGGGCATGGGCTACCTGATCATCCTCCGGGCGTTCCTCGCCGCAGCCAGAGGGGAGATCATCGAGGCCGTCAAGGCGGATCCCGCCGCCGGCCGCCGGGAAGAGAGCGTCTTCGCCCGCTTCGATACGGAGGAGGACATCCATTTCCCCTACTGCACCGAATTCATCGTCCAGAAGGACAATGAGAAATCCGTGGACAGCCTTCGGGATTTCCTCTCCTCCATCGGAGACAGCGCCGTGGTGCTGGACGATGAGGAGCTCATCAAGGTCCACGTCCATACCGACCGTCCCGGCGACGTGCTGACGGAAGCTCTGACCTACGGCAGCCTGCTGACGGTGAAGGTGGAAAACATGCGGGAGCAGCATACCAGCAAGCTCCAGGAGGCGGGGACCGCCGGAGCTTCCATCCCGCCTCAGAAGCCGGAGCCGGAAAAGCGAGCGCCCACCCAGCCGCTGAGCATCGTATCCGTCTGCGCCGGGGACGGTCTCACCGCCCTGTTCCATGAGCTGGGCGCCGACCGGGTGGTCACCGGCGGGCAGACCATGAACCCCTCCACGGAGGATATTCTCCGGGCGGTGGAGCTGTCCGCGGGCGCGGCGGTGATCGTGCTGCCCAACAACAAGAATATCGTCATGGCCGCCCAGCAGTGCGCCGGGCTGACTGACAAGAAGGTCATCGTCATCCCCACCGCCTCCATACCCCAGGGGATCTCCGCCATCCTTGCGGCGGATCTGGAGCTGCCGCCCGAGGTGAACGAAGCCGAGATGCTGGAAGCCATCAAGCGGGTCTCCTCCATCTCCGTCACCTATGCCGCCCGGGATTCCTCCTTCGATGGGCTGGATATCCGGGCCGGGCAGTATCTGGCCCTGCTGGAGGGCAAGCTCCTCTGCTGTACGGACAGCATGGAGGAACTGGCGGACAAGGTCGCCGAGGCCGTGTCCAGCGCCGAACTGGTGAGCCTCTTCTATGGGAAGGACGTTTCCCCGGAGCAGGCCGATGCCTTCGCCGTTTCCCTGGGCGGAAAACTGCCGGAAGCGGAGCTCTCCGTGGTGGACGGGGGACAGCCGGTGTACTATTACCTCATTTCCGCGGAATAAACTGTAACGAAAAAACTTGCCGTCAGCGTGTCGTCAAGCCTTGTCGACACGCTGACAGCGCTAAACGGGAGGAATCACCTTGTCTCAGCGGAAAAAGCAGGGCTTCGTGGAAGGCGCCGCCATCCTCACCGCCAGCACCATCCTCATCAAGATCCTGGGTGCGGTCTTCAAGATCCCCCTCTCGAACATCATCGGAAAATCCGCAATGGGGGATTTCGGCGTTGCCTACAACATCTATGCCCTGCTCCTCACCCTCTCCACCGCGGGCCTGCCCGTGGCTCTGAGCCGCATGGTCTCGGAGGCGGACGCCCTGGGGCGGCGGAACCAGGTCCGGCGCACCTTCGTGGTGGCCCGGGCGGCTTTCTTCGTCCTGGGCATGATCAGCACGCTCTTTATGCTGATCTTCAGCCGGTATCTGGCGGACTTCATGGGTTCTCCGGAGGCGGAGGCCGCCATATCCACCCTGGCCCCGGCTCTTGTCTGCGTATGCCTCATGTCCGCCTACCGGGGCTATACCCAGGGCTTGGGAAACATGGTGCCCACCAGCGTCTCCCAGATCATCGAGACCCTGTGCAAGGTGGTGTTCGGTCTCTCCGCCGCCTGGATCCTCATCCGGCGGGGGTACAGCGGCAGCGTCGGCGCGGCGGGGGGCATCTTCGGCGTCACCGTGGGCACGGTGCTGGGACTGGTGTATATCGTCCCCGCCGCCCTGCGCCTTGACCGGAAGCACCGTCAGCCCAGCCCCAGTCCGGACGTGCCCGAGAGCCGGGGCGAGACCCTGAAAAAGCTGATCCTCATCGGCGTTCCCATCATCATCGGCTCCTGTGTGCTGAATCTGGTTGCCATGGTGGATACGAAGATGATCTTCGGCCGCCTCCAGAACGCCCTGGGCTATTCCTACGAAACGGCCCGCTCCCTCTACGGGACCTATTTCAACAGCCAGACCCTGTATAACCTGCCCTCCGCCTTTGCGGTACCCATGGTCACCAGCGCCATTCCCGCCATCGCGGCCTATCTGGCCGAGCGGAAGACCCGGGACGCCGCCCAGGTGCTGGGGGCTTCCCTGAAGCTCATGAACCTGCTGGCCATGCCCATGGCCGTAGGCATGGGCGTACTGGCAGCACCTCTCATGGGCGGGCTCTACGGCGATACGGATCCCGCCGCGGGGGCTATTCTTTCGGTGCTCAGCATAGCTGGCTACGGGGTCTGCATCATGATGGTGACCAATGCCATCCTCCAGGCCTACGGCCATGAACGCCTGCCCATCCTCACCATCGCGGCGGGCGGCGTCTGCAAGATCTCGGTGAACTATATCCTGCTGGGCAACCCGTCGGTGAACATCGTGGGAGCCGCCGTGGGCAACGTGGCCTGCTATCTGGTCATCAGCCTGCTGAATCTGCTTCTCATCCGCCGGAAAGCGCCGGATTGCCCGAAGCTGGCCCCCCTGTTCCTGCGGCCTCTCCTCGCCTCCATCCTGATGGGGGGCTGCGCCTGGGGCGTATACGTGCTGCTGCGCAGCGTCTTCCGCTCCCTGAGCCTCTTTCAGAGCGGGCGGATGCTCTTCCTGGCTCCGGCGGTCCTGGCGGTGGTGGTGGGCGTTGTGCTGTACCTGGTGTTCGTGGTCCTCTTCCGAGCCATCACCCGGGAGGAGCTGGAGCTGGTGCCCAAGGGGGATAAGCTGGCCAGGCTGCTTCGGCTGTAAGCCTTTCTTTTACAAAGGAGTCAACATGAGATTAGATAAATATTTGAAGGTATCCCGCCTCATCAAGCGCAGGACCGTGGCAAACGAAGCCTGCGACAACGAGCGAGTCACGGTGAACGGCAAGCCTGCCCGAGCCTCCTACGCCGTGAAGCCCGGGGATATCCTGGAGCTGCGCTTCGGGGAGCGGATCCTCCGGGTGGAAGTGGTGAGCGTGGCGGAGCACGCGGGGAAGGACGAGGCCGCCGCCATGTACCGGGAGCTTCGCTGAGATGCAGGCAAAACGCAGACTGATCGGGGATCGGGCATTCTATGCCATGGTCCTGGCGGTGGCCGTGCCCATTATGGTGCAGCACGGCATCACCAGCTTCGTGAACCTGCTGGACAACGTCATGGTAGGCCGGGTGGGCACGGAGGAGATGTCCGGCGTGGCCATCGCCAACCAGCTCATCATGATCTTCGAGCTGGGGATCTTCGGCGGACTCTCCGGGGCGGGCATCTTCGCCGCCCAGTATTTCGGCAGCGGGAATCTGGAGGGGGTGCGCAACGCCTTTCGGATCAAGCTGTATATCGGGCTTTCCGTGTGTCTCGCAGCCATCGCCGTGTTCCTCTTCTTCGGCCGGGACCTGGTGATGCTCTTCCTCCAGGGGGAGGCGGACGTGGGAGATCCGGAGACCACGGCGGGGCATGCCCTGGGCTATCTCCGGATCATGCTTCTGGGCTTTATCCCCTTCATGCTGGCCCAGGTATATGCCAGCACTTTGAAGGAATGCGGGGAGACCCTGCTCCCCATGAAGGCTGCGGTGGCGGCGGTATTCACCAACCTGGTGCTGAACTACATCCTGATCTTCGGCAAGCTGGGCTTCCCTGCCATGGGCGGCCTGGGCGCGGCGGCGGCCACGGTGGTCTCCCGCTTCGTGGAACTGGGCATCGTGCTCATCGGCGCCCACCGGCACCCCGACCGGTACGCTTTTATGCAGAAGCTGTACCGCACCCTGCTGGTCCCCGCTCCCCTGCTCCGCAGCGTGCTGGTAAAGGGGCTTCCCCTCCTGGCAAACGAGTTGCTCTGGTCCGGGAGCATGGCGGTGCTGAGCCAGTGCTATTCCCTCCGGGGCCTGAGCGTGGTGGCAGCCATGAATATCACCACCACCGTAACGAACCTGTTCAGCGTGGTGATGATGGCCATGGGCAATGCCGTCGCCATCATCGTGGGCCAGCAGCTGGGCTCCGGGGATCTGGAGCGGGCGAAGGACACGGACCGGAAGCTGATCTTCTTTTCCTTCTGCCTCACGATCCTCATCAGCGCCATTCTCTCCCTGCTGAGTCCCTATATCCCCCGGATCTACAAAACAGAGGCCGCGGTGCAGGAGCTGGCTTATCTGCTGATCCTGTGCGCCGCCCTGACCATGCCCATCGATTCCCTGGCGGTGACGGGTTATTTCACCATCCGCAGCGGAGGCAAAACTCTCATCACCTTCCTGTTCGACAGCGCCTATTCCTGGGTCATCACCATTCCCCTGGCCTGGTGTCTGGTGCATTTCACGAACCTGCCCATCGTACCTCTATACTTCATCGTCCGCTTCTCCGGCATCATCAAAAGCGGCCTCGGCCTTGTGCTGGTGCACAAGGGGATCTGGTGCCAGAATATCGTGGCGGAAGCCAAGTGACCGGAGGTTATCCACAAAATCATCCCCAGGTTGTCCACATTTCGTGCTCCTCTTATCTGCTGTTCTTTTTTCCTTTCCGTTCCTTTGCTTTCCTTTTGATTGGATCCTTCTTTTTTCTTTTCGCTTGTTTTTGTTTCTTCTCTTTTAGGGACAAGTCGTCACAAGTTGATCCAAGTTGACCCAAGTTGACACAGGTCGTCCCAAGTGGATCCAGGTCGTGCATGTCGTCACGAGTCGCCGCCGCCGAGGGCGGCTTTCGATCCCGGGGATCCTGCATTCTCCGGAGGACGGTGATCCGCCCGAAAACCTGAAATATAACAGCTGCGCGGGCGATTGCCCGCGCAGCACTTCATTTTTATGCTGTTTTCTGATCTCTGGCCTTCAGATCGCGTAGGCGATCTCGTAGGCTTCCCAGATGACGCTCATCAGGTTTCCCACCTTGTGGGCGTCCCCCAGGACGTGGATCCTCGGGTCTTCCTCCCCTGCCAGCGGCGCGGGTACGTAGCCCACGGAGAGGATGACGCTGTCCGCCGGGATGGCAAAGGTCTTGCCCGTTTCGTCCTTCACCAGGACCTCTCCCGCCTTAATCTCCTGAAGAGCGGTGGATACATGAACGGGGATCTCATAGTAGCGGATTATCTCCCTGAGCATGTTGGAGTTGGCGGCGCTGAGGCCCATGATTTTG
>CAMZIY010000069.1 GCA_947307365.1 uncultured Clostridia bacterium | reverse complement strand
TAGGTCTCCGGACCCAGCATATCGAACAGGGCGTCGTACAGCGGGCGGAGATAGGGATCCACCTTGTTCTGCAGGTCCCCAGGCAGGAAGCCCAGCTTTTCCCCTGCCTCCACCGCGGGCCGGGTGAGGATGATGCGGCTGCATTCCTTGGCCCGGTAGGCGGTGACCGCGCAGGCCACGGCCAGGTAGGTCTTGCCCGTTCCCGCAGGGCCCACTGCCAGGGTGACGGTGTTTTTCCGGATGGCCTCGATGTAGTTCCGCTGGCCCAGGGTCTTGGCCTTGATGGGCCTTCCCTTTGCGGTGACGCAGACCACGTCGTCCTGGATGCGGCTGAGCTGATCCAGCCTTCCGTCTTTGGCCAGCTTCAGAACGTAGCGGACATTCTGGGTGTTGACGGGCTCCCCCCGGGCGGCCAGCTTCATGAGGCCCTCGATGGTCTGCTCCGCATAGGCGGTGGCTTCCTCATCCCCGCTGATATGCAGTTCGGAATCCCGGTCCGTGATGCTCACCTGCAGCTCCTTTTCCAGAAGATGCAGGTTTTCGTCAAAGGCGCCGAAAACGCTGATCAGGTTTTCCAGCCGGTCGATGCTGATGATACGCTCTGTCATGAACTCACTCTCTTCAGTACGGTATGGCAGGTCAGCCCTCCCGCGTTTGGGTCATGCCGATCTGCTGCAGACACTCTGCCGTCATGATGAGGCGCAGGTACCCGTCCCCGGCTTCCGCGATGAAGCTGCATTCCTCCGGCTCCGGACAGCCGCTCTCCTCCCGCAGCCAGCGGAGCAGGCGCTCCCGAAGGATCGCCTCCCCCAGTTCCGGATCCAGGGAACGGCGCAGAGGGGTATACTCCCGGTATTCCGTCCGGACCAGGGAGAGGGGCAGATAGCTCCCCAGCAGGGCAAGACGTGTCTCATCCTGTATTTTATCATAGGCCTCATAGGAAATTCCACCATGAAAGTAGAGATTGAGGCGAAAATTGCAGATTTTCACAGCCCACCGCACCTTGCTGCGTCCGGTCTCCGCTTTTTCCAGATGCTCTGTGGGCAGGACCGCCTCCGCCTGATACCAGGTCCTGGCCCATACGTCCCCCATGGCGTGGACTTCCCGGGTGCTGTTCTGCAGATCCGTCAGGCCGCCGGTGATGAGGACCTCCCCCGCCAGCACCGCGTCCCCCGGCCTGACTTCTCCCTTCCCCTCCAGGACGCTCATGCGCTCCACCAGGCCGGTGCGGCGGGCGATCACGTCCGCAGGGATATCCTCCTCCACCATCTCCGGCGCTTCCCGCCGCTCCCGCACGATCACCGTGGCTTTGCTGCCGCTGACCCGGACGGTGAGGTAACTGAGCCCGCCCAGTTTTTCCTGCATCCGGCTGCGTACCAGCTCGTTGTCGATATGCATGCTGTTGTGGCCGATCCCCACGTCCAGTTCCTCCAGGGCGGCCAGGATCTCCGTCCGGCTCAGGGTCCGGTTCCCCACCACGTCGATCTCCCAGATCGTATCCGAGAGCCGCAGCAGCGCCGCCAGAAGCAGCGCCGGGGCCAGAAGCAGCCCGGCATGGCCCCGGAATCGGCGGAGGAAATGTCCCAGACCACGGCGGGCCAGCACCTCCGTCTCCACCCGGCGCTTCTCCGCTAGCTTCCTCAGATCCCCCAGCCGGTCTCCCCGCACATACAGGCGAAAACGGAGACCGTCCTCCGCCCGGACCCGGGAGAATGGGATATCCGCCAGGGCCAGATCGTTCAGCAGCTCCGGCACCGCTTCCCCGGTGAGGCGCACCTCCGCCCCTTCCGTGATCCAATAAGCCGAACGCATCTCAGTAAATCAGCTCCAGGGCAAAGATCTTTCCCCGAAGCTGCAGCTCTCCGGCGGTCATGGCCTCCAGGGTGAGTCCGCTTCCCCGCACATGGAGTTCCGCTCCAGAGCAGCGCACCACCACCAGCTCGGCGCCGTAGGCGGCCAGTCCCCGGTGCTGCTCCACCCGAACCCTTTCCAGCCCCTCCAGTTCGATCCGTGGCAGCCCGGGGACGAAGGACAGGGGCAGGTCGCTCCCTCCGTCCAGTCTGCGCAGGAGTTTCCCGGCAAATCGCATTTCCACGCCCTCCTCCACATAGGGATGTCGTACCTCTATCCTAGCTTGCGGGAGGAAGAATTATGCGTTTTCGACGGCTGCTGACGAAATGGGAGCCCCTGCTGTTTCTCCTGGGGGCCGGGCTCCTCCTGGCCTTCCCTAAGGAAACCTCCGCCTATGCCCTGGAGGGGGTGGAGATGTGTCTCCGCAGCGTGATCCCCTCTTTATTCCCCTTCTTTGTCCTCACCGTCCTGTTCCGGGAGCGAGCCATGCCCCTGCGCCTGGGAAAGCTTCTGACCCCGGTGTTCCGCCGCTGCTTCCGCCTCGGCGGCGCGGGGGGCAGCGTCCTGCTCCTGGGGCTGGTGAGCGGTTACCCCGTAGGGGCAGCCGCCGCCTCCGCCCTGTACCGTTCCGGGGGCTGCGGAAAGGAGGAGGCCCAGCGGCTGCTGATCCTCGCCAACAACTGCGGTCCGGCCTTTCTCCTGGGCATCCTGGGCGGCCGGGTATTCGGCCGGACCGGCCCTGCCT
Source organism: uncultured Clostridia bacterium (assembly GCA_947307365.1). GTDB lineage: Bacteria > Bacillota > Clostridia > Oscillospirales > Oscillospiraceae > UBA1774. The sequence goes on along the minus strand of CAMZIY010000069.1, from coordinate 7,490 downwards.
TCCTCCTGCTGGCTGTCCATATCGCCGTGACCCTGTGGCTGGCGGTCCTTCTGGGGGCCCTGCCGGGCCCGCCGCCCCGGGAGGAGATCTCAGAAGTCTCCCCCGTTCCCCTCTCCGCCGCCTTTTCCTCGGCGGTGCTGCAGGCGGGCAGCTCCATCCTGGCCGTCTGCGCTTACGTGATTCTCTTTTCCGTCCCCGTCCGCTTCCTGCCGGAGCTCCCCCTGCTTCGGGGCCTGGCAGAACTGACCGCGGGGCTAACCGCCCTGGAGGGCTTCAGCCCGGGAAACGCCGCTGCCGCCGCCTTCCTCCTGGGCTGGGGCGGACTGAGCGTCTGTGCCCAGGTGCTGCGGCACGCCGGGGAGGCAGGGCTCTCCGCAGCGCCGTATCTTGCCGGACGCTTCCTCCATGGGCTGGTTTCCGCCCTGGCCGCCTGGTGCTGCTTCACCCGTCCGCTGCTGCTGATCCCGCTGATCGTGACCGGGGCGGCCGCCGCGATTCTTGTAAAAAGAGGTGGAAAACGGCGGCAAACCGGGGTATACTGTCACCGAGGTGAGTCATGTGATCTTTCGTAAAAACGTGGAACCCGCCTGCACCTACTGCAGACATTCCAGTCCCGCGGAGGAGGGCACCTGCATCTGCCTGAAGCGGGGCATCGTCTCCGAGTGGGGTAGCTGCAGGCATTTTTCCTATGATCCCCTCCGCCGGGTGCCCGAATCCGCTCCCGCGCCGAAAACGGAGGGACTGGATCAGGACGCCTTTTCCCTGGATTGATCAAAAATCAACATACAGGAGGATAACACCATGGATGTGATCAAACTCATCACGCCGGACGTAAAACCCGGAGAATTCGCCCTGCCCGTCATGGACGTGAGCGGCGTGAAGCGCAAGTACCTGGATATCCCGTATACCCCCGGCGGCGGGGCCGATCAGAGCCTGGATATCTACCTGCCCGACGAGGGGGACGGTCCCTTTCCGGTGATCATCTTCATCCATGGCGGCGCCTTCTGGGGCGGGGACAAACGGGATTTCCAGTGCCTGTACCTCATGGACGGCATCCGCCGGGGCTACGCCGTGGTGAACGTGAACCACCGCCTCAGCCAGGTGGCCAAATTCCCCCATTCCGTGTTCGACGTGAAGGCCGCTGTCCGCTTTCTCCGGGGCAACGCGGAGAAATACTGCCTGGATAAGACCCGCTTCGCCATCGGCGGGGACTCCGCCGGGAGCTACTACGCAGCCATGCTTGGCACCAGCGCGGACATCCCGGCCCTGGAGGATCTCACCATGGGCTATCCCGAGGAGAGCAGCGCCGTCCAGGCGGTGATCGGTCTCTTCGGCGTGTATGATCTGGAAAAGCAGTCCCGGTTCACGGAGGAGACTCCCGGCACGCCGGGTATGCCCAAGATGGGGAACTTCGCGGATCAGTTCATGGGCCTCAACTGCCGGGAATACCCGGATCTGGTGAAGCTGGCCTGGCCGGGGAGCTATGTGCGGAAGGACTGCCCCCCTATGCTGATCCAGGCGGGCACCAAGGACGAGGTAGTGCCCTATGAAAACTCCCCGGATCTGGTAAACAAGATCAATTCCGTCTGCGGCGAAGGCCGGGCTGTCATGGAGCCCTTCGAGGGCCTCACCCACGGCCACCCGGACTTCGGCAAGCCGGAGAACGTGGACCGGATGTTCGCTTTTCTGGACAGCGTTCTGAAAAAATAAACCGAATATGTTTCTCCCGGAGGGCCGCGGCCCTCCGGGAGTATTTTATTCGATGCCGAACAGGGCGTTCAGGTACCGCACCGCCTCTTCGCTGAGCATCCCGCAGTAACCAGCATGGGTATAGTCGTACAGGAAGCCGCAATTGGCGTCATAGATCAGCTGATCCACGGTGGAACCGTCCTCCAGAACGATTTGCAGCTTCCGCTCCCCCCAATACATGGGCGAACTGATTCCTTCCTGCGAAAAGCTGTAGGTCATGAATCCGCGCCGTTGACGCATCGATTCCCCCGCTTCCTCGCTGCGCTCGTTCCCCAGGGGACCGATCTCCGTTAGATATCCGTACAGGGCGTCCAGAGCCTCCCGGTCCTCCAGGACCCAGGTCTGCAGCCGCTGCTCCGGCTCCAGCGTATATGGATATGCATTATCGTGAATCCCGGGAGAGACGATCACCTTTTGGATGTCCTCCGGTCCGCTCACACCGTAGACTTCCCGCAGGAGCTCCTCCGCCGTGCATTCCGCCCGCAGGTCCTCCGGGGTCAGGAAGATCCGGAAGATCCACAGGCGCAGGGTCCCTTCCGCATCCCGGCTGATGAGGTACTTCTTTCCCCGCAGCCCGTTCACCCGGTACCATTCGTATTCTTCCGTTTCCGTCAGCTTCTCCCCCATGAAACCCGCAAGGCCCTTTTCCCCGGCAGTATAGGTCGGGGAGTGATATTTTGCCAGCCGCTCCCCCAGAGGAACAGACGCCGTGTACGCGCGATAAATATCATACGTGATCCCCGGTCCGGAATGGAGCGGGTACCCCTCATCCCCGAACATGGGATTTGCATTCAGCAGCCGCTCCTGCAGCGTCTGAGGTTCCAGTCCGCAGAAATCCTCCCCGAATCGTGCCATTTCCCGGACGAAAGCTTCTTTGAAAGCAGCAAAGCCCGCCGGAGCTTCTCCGCCGGAGGCGGAATACCGGCTCCCATCTTCAAAGACGAGCTCCAGGGAGAAGGTCTCCTCCCCGCCGGCGGTTTTCCAACCGTCCCAGGACTCCGCCCCGTATGCTCGGAGCACAGTCAGGAATCGGTCGAAAGGCAGATCCTCCCGACCCTCTTCTGCCGCCAGCACATCCGTTCCCGGCTCCAGGATGGCTCCGAGATAGTCCACGGTACGCAGGGTCCATTTCCCCTTCTCCGCCTGAAGGCCCAGCCGGTATTGCTCCGCGGTGTGCGAAAAGAACTTCACCGACAGTTCCACGCAGGGACTTGCGTCGAAGGGACCCGGCTCAGGGGAAGCCGCCGGAGCAGCCCCGCAGGCGGTCAGCAGGACCAGGACCGCCAGGGCAAGGAGGCGGCCGAACATCCGTTTTTTCATGCTGTTTTTCTCCTTTCGCTCCGTGCGGCCATGTGACGCCTCATTCATTTCTTTCATTCGATGCCGAAAAGCGCGTTCAGGGCGTACACGTCCTCCGGCGGGAGGGGCTCGTCGGGTTGGATGTGTTCCCCATAGCCGTAAACCTGCTCCAGATATCCGTAGACGGCGTTATAGTACCAGTGATCCATGGTCGTTCCGTCCGCAAATTCCAGGGTGATCCTGCGCTGGGACAAATACTCTAAATACTCTGTGTCCGGCGGCCATTTTCCGTCCTCCGGGGTGAAGCTGTAGGTATACTCCGGAAAGGACTGCGCCTTCCATTCGAAAGGGAGGCCGGTCCAGGTGAGCTTGAATAATACGGCGCAGAAGATCTCTATGCTTTCCCGGTCCTCAATGGTCCGGGAAAGGGTTTTATCCGCAGGAGTGCCTGAAGCGAATCTGCCCTTGGTTACGACGATCTTCCGCAGATCCTCCGGTCCCTCCACGGCGTAGATTTCCCGCAGCAGGTCCGCCATGCTCCGGGGTTCCTCCCAGGATTCCCGATCACGGTAGCGGTACTCCCAGAGGCGCATTTTCCCCTCCCCGTCCAGGCTGATGACGTATTTCAGTCCCTTCATGTCCTTCACCCGGTACCAGCTCATTTGCACATGGTCGAACAGCTTCTCCCCCAGGAAGGGGGAAAGATCGGGATCCCCGGCCGCATAGGCCGGAGCATTATACACGGTCCCCTGTTCCCCCAGGGGCAGGGTGACCCAGCTGGCATAATAAACGTCATTCATGCTTCCCCCGCTCCAGTCCATGGGGTACACGTTCAGGAGCCGCTCCTGCAGCGTCTGAGGTTCCACCCCGCACCAGTCCTCTCCGAAGCGGGCCATCTCCCGGACCAGGGCCTCTTTGAATTCATCGAAGCCTTCAGGTCCTTCCCCGCCGGAGATGTTGTAGACGCTCCCATCCCCGAAGCGCAGTTCCAGGGCAAAGTCCCGCTCCTCGCCTCTGGTTGCCCAGCCGTTCCAGGCTTCGGCGTGATGGGCCCGGAAGACCTCAAGGAACCGCTCGAAGGGCAGGTCCTCCGCCTCTCCGGTGACAAAGATCTCCGTCCCCGGCTCCAGGATGCTTCCGGGGTGGTCCGTCAGCACCAGGGACCAGGTCTTCTTTTCCGCCGAGAGCTTCAGATTATATCGCTCATTCTTCCCATAAATGTATTTCACTTTGAGTCCGACGCAGGGGCTCTCCGAAAAGGGCACGGGAGCAGGATCCGGTTCCGGTGTCTTTCCGGCGCAGCCGGCAGCAGCAAAAAGAAGAACCAGAAGGAATATCAGAATGAACATCTGTTTTTTCATGTTTACTCCCTCCTTTTGCTTCCAGCCTACAATTTGACGCCGCGTCAATGTCAATAGGTTTTTGCAAAAAAGCACCCCGGAGGACGGAAATTTCCTCCGGGGTGCGCTCATTCTTCTGTTTTTCAGCCCTTCAGCAGGCCATCCACCAGCTCACGGGCAGCCTGGACCCGCTGGTCGTGGCGCTCGATCAAAAAGGCGTTGGATTCGTCGATCTGCTCCTGGGTATATCCCTGGTCCGCAAAATCCTCGAAGCGGTAGAGGATCACCGGGGTATCCCGCACGGCGATCCACAGGTCGAGACCCGGCATGCGCTCCGCCTCGGCGAAGTATCCCATGGCCCGGTAAAAGCCCAGCGAAGTCTCATCCAGCAGGTAGATGAGCCGGTCCGGATCCTCCAGCTCCCCGTACAGCTGCCGCTCCCCCGCCTCGTCCGCCAGGGGGAAGGGCTCCACTTTTACCCGCACGACGCCCCTGCCGTTTTCCGGCACAGCCCGGGCTTCCACCATTTTCCCCACGGCGTCCGCCTGGGTCTGGTTCAGGGTTTCCGCGTACACATAGGTGACGCGCATGTTCGTCCGGTCCTTTCCGGCGACGGAGATCACGGTAAGCACCAGAACGGTCAGGAGAAAAACGCCCAGGAAGAAATACCACTTGTAATAGACCCAGAATACGTTTTCGAGCCAGTTTTCGAAGCCCATCTCCTTCATTCTGCCCTTTTTCGCATCGTCCATACGGATCCCTCCCTGCCGCTCATATTTGGTTCAGTTTACCACAGGGGCCTGCTTCCGTCAATGCGGGAAAACTTCCCTGCGCCGGGGATGCAGGTTTTTCTTGACAAGTCTGGTCTATTGTTATAGACTTTCCACGAGGTCGGTCATTATAGACTCGCAGGAGGTGTCCCTATGGCATATCATCGTCTCTGCGAAAGCGATTATCGCTTTCTCTCCCTCATCTGGGACCATGAGCCCGTCAACTCCACGGAGCTGGTGCGCCTGGCGGCGGAGGAGCTGGGGTGGAAGAAATCCACCGTTTATACCATGGTGAAGAAACTGGCGGAGAAGGATCTGGTGGCGAATGAGAATGCCACCGTGCGCAGCCTGGTCCCCTGGGAGGAGATCCGGATGCAGGAGAGCCGTTGCTTTGTGGACCAGACCTTTTCCGGTTCCCTGCCCGGTTTTTTGGTCTCCTTTTACGGCGGAAAGGGCATCTCTCCGGAAGAGGCCAAGGAGCTGCAAAAGCTCATCGACGAGCTAAAGCAGGAGGAGGCGTGAGCATGGAACGGTTGTTTATCCGCGTCCTGCAGATGAGCCTGGCTGGGGCCGTCGTGATCCTGGGGGTGCTGCTCCTGCGGCTGCTGATGCGCCGGTCTCCGGGGCGGTTCCGGTATCTCCTTTGGATCGTCCCGGCCTTCCGCCTCTGCGTGCCCCTGAGCCAGACTTCCCCCGTGAGCCTGTTCCGGCTGCTCCGCAGCGGGCCCCTGGGCGGCGGGGATTATACCCCCGCGGGGCTGACCCTGCCCCTGGAAAATGCTATAACGGCGGCGGGTACCGGTGCGGCGCTCTCCCCCGCGGCAGCCGCGCAGACGGCGGCAGATCCCGCCTTTTCCTGGCTCCGGGTCCTCGCCTGGGTGTGGCTGGCCGTGGCTGCGGCGCTGCTGCTGTACAGCCTGGCCTCCAGCCTGCTTTTGCGCCGGAGGCTGGCCACCGCGGTGCGGCTGCAGGGGCGGGTATATCAGGCCTCCGGGATCGATACGCCGTTTCTCCTGGGCTTGTTCCATCCCCGGATCTATATCCCTTGGGGCATGGAGGGGGCGGACCTGGAATACGCCCTTACCCATGAGCATTGCCATATCCGCCGGGGAGACTCCTGGTGGCGGCTCCTGGGCTGGCTGATCCTGTGCGTGCACTGGTATAACCCCCTGTGCTGGCTGGGCTTCTTCTTCATGGGCAGGGATATGGAACAGAGCTGCGATGAAGCGGTGCTGGAGCGCCTGGGAGACGTGCGCCGGGAGTACAGCGAAAGCCTCCTACATATCGCGGGGAAACACCGCCTGTCCTCCCCCGCACCACTGGCCTTCGGGGAGAGCGGCGTAGGCGGACGGGTGCGGAGTGTACTGCGGTGGAAGAAGGCTAAGGGTTGGGTCACGGTAACGGCGATGCTGCTGTGCATCCTGTTTACCGTCGCCTGGGTCACGGATCCCGCGGCCCTTGCGCCGGAAACGATGACCCTGAACCCGGACGGCACCATCGGGGCCCTCCGATGGGGCATGACTCCGGAGGAGATCCTGGCGGCGGACAGCCGGTTCGAAGTCCGGGAGGACAAATACGGCTATGTCTGGATGGGGCTGGAAGGAGCGACCGTGCTGGGATACACCGGAGATATACGTTTGTGTTTCACCTCCTTCATCATCGACGAACAGCTGCACCGCAGCAAGCGAGGAACGCCGATGCTGAACCAGATCGTGATCGATTACCCGGGGGAGATCTCCCTGAGGACGGAACTGACGGCGCTCTTCGGTGAGCCCGTGAAGCACCAGTTGGACTACAGTCGGGAACCCGAGATCGTGGACGGGGTATTACAAGCTCCGTTCAAATCCGAGGAGCTGCCGGAGGAGGAATGGTACTGGCTGTCCGACGAGACAGCTCTGGACCTGATCCCTCTGGAGCATATGCGCATCGGCTATCCCAAAGAAACGGATTCCTGGTTACAGGCTGGATTCTGCTCTGTATTCGTCTATCAGATCACGGTGGACGAATGGGAGACGGAGACGGGCACGGTCACCTCGCTGGCTGTCTTGGGCAACGCGGAGGCTTATCAGCGCTTCCTGGAGGATGAATACGTCAGAAAAACGGAGGAGGGATGATCTATGGAGGCAAGAGGTCCCGTCGTCGCCCTGATCGGCGAGCGGGCGGAGGAAACGGCCCTGGCCGAGGCAGCGCCGGGGACGGAGATCTGCGGGGATACGGGCATCCCCTTTTTCCCTGCCCTGGGGATACGGCAGAACGCGGTGGACCTCCGCATGGTCATGAAGCCGGAGCAGCAGGCGCTGTTCTGGGAACTGCTGAAGGTGAGCGGCCTGCG
>CAMZIY010000068.1 GCA_947307365.1 uncultured Clostridia bacterium | reverse complement strand
AGCGCGGCGGGGCTCCGCCCCTGCACCCCGGTGCGGCGGGCGCTGAAGCGAAGGGAGCATCGACGCGGCGGAGAACAGGCGGGTGCAGGACGTGAGTCTGTTGTGTCTGCTGGTGCTGCAGGCAAAGCCGAATGGCTTTTCAGGGTGCTGATCTGTACCCTGGCACAGTTCACCGTCTCCTGCTGCAGCGGCCGAACTCCCTTGCTGGGGACAATGTATCATCCTCCGTCCTTCGTAAGTCCCCGTAATTCCCGGGGAGGATCCAAGGGAGGGGCCCGCAGGCCCCGCCTTGGCCGTCGGGGAGGGATTCCAAAGGGGACCGCCTCGGAATAGGTCCCCTTTGGCGGCTTTCTTTCTTCGGTTTCTTTCCACGCCGGAAAGAAACCGGACCGCCGGAGGCAACCTGACAAAACATTGGCAGAAATGAAAATCGCTCGCGACCTCGCCGGAGGCAATTGGACGAAAACATCAGCAGAAACGATCCATGATACAGTTCCCTGGCAAGTGCCGCGCCTGCAGACTCGAAAACTTCCGCCCCTTTCCTAAATTACTGGTTGACAACTGTTTAACTACGTGCTAGGATGCTGTTAAACAGATGTCAACCAAATTCTTTCGGGAGGACGAACCCATGAGCGTATCCCTGTCCAATATGGAATGGAAGCTGATGAATCAGCTCTGGTCGGAAGCCCCCATGACCTTGATGCAGCTCACCCGCGCTTTGGAGGCGGATACGGGCTGGACGAAGCATACCGTTATCACCATGCTCACCCGGCTGGAGAGCAAGGGGGCGGTGCGCTGGGAGCAGGCGGGCCGGGCCCGGGAATACTATCCCGTGATCGCCGCGGAGGAGGCCAGGCGGGAGGAGACCGCGGGCTTCCTGGACCGGGTGTACGGCGGGAAGCTGGGGCTCATGATGAGCGCCCTGGTGGAGGATCACGCTCTGAGCAGGGAGGATATTGAGGAGCTTTCGGCCATCCTGAGAAAGGCAGGGGAGGGGAAATGAAGGAGATCCTCATCACCTCCTCCGTGCTGATCCCGGCGGTGCTTCTGCTGCGCCTCCTGTTCCGGAGGACCATCTCCCGCCGGGCCCAGTACGCCCTGTGGGCCCTGGTGCTCCTGCGGCTGCTGATCCCGGCGAACCTGCCCGCTTTGAAGTACAGCGTGCTCACCGCGGCGGAGCCGGTGAGGGACAGCCTGTCTGCGGCGACGGAGCAGCAGGCATACAGGGAGCCCTATGCCTCCTATCCGGTGGAGGCCTATTCCCGAGAGGAGCTGCCGATCCCCCGGCCCGGAGCGATCCTGGTGGAAGGGGAAGGCAGCTATGGCGTTGTGGATGAAACGGGGGAGAACGTGGTGTTCTACCATCGGCGCGCCATGCCGCTCCTGCCGCTCCTTCGCCTGATCTGGTACATCGGGATGGGGGTCATGGCCCTGCTGTTCCTGGTGGAGAATCTCCGTTTCGCCGGAAAGCTCCGGCGCACCCGGGTGCCCCTGGAGGGGGCCGGGAGCCGGTACCCGGTCTATCTCTGCGACGATATCCCGTCCCCCTGTCTGTTTGGGTTATGTAAACCAAAGATCTACGTCACCAGCGCGGCGGCGAAGGACCCGGAGACCCTGCGTTGCGTGGTCGCCCATGAGGAGACCCACGCCCGGCATCTGGACCCCCTGTGGTCCCTGCTGCGGAGCCTGTGCCTGGTGATCTGGTGGTTCGATCCCCTGGTATGGCTGGCGGCCCACTTCAGCAAAATCGACTGCGAGCTGGCCTGCGACGAGGGCGTTCTGCGAAGGCTGGGGGAGGAGAAGCGAATCCCATACGGGGAGACGTTGCTGAAGCTCATCCCCGTGGGCCGGGCGGGGAATCCCGTGCTCACCGCCACCACCATGACCGCGGGGAAGCGGCAGATGAAGGACCGGATCCGGCGCATTGCGGAGCACAGACGCCCGCTCATCGCCGCTCTGGTGATCGTGGTTCTCCTGGCGGCGGTGGTATGCGCCTGCACCTTCACCGGGGCGAAGGAGGAGCCGGAGCCGGAGCCCACGGAGACCGTGCACCATACCGGTCAGCCCGCCACCCCGGCGGAGCTTATGCCTGCGGGAGAATACGAAAGCCCCGGAGACTATCTCGCTTCCCGCAGGAAGGAAATCAAAGAGGTCACCTGCTATGCCGCGGGGGATCTGGAGGAGATGACCGTCCCCGTGCTGGATACCCGGGTGCGCTACCTGAACAAGGTGGCTGAGATCCCCGGTCTGGCCCCGGAGGAGACGCTGGAGTGGTATGACTACCTGATCGAAGTGAAGCCGGATACGGAGAGGAATATCGTCCTGCTGGACGGCATGACCGCCACGGAGGACGGCTGGTACGACCTGGAGGGACAGGGAGGGCGCAGCCTGGTGCTCCTCCGGTATCCCGACGGCAGCTATGACGCGCTCCACGATCAGGCCAACAACGACGATTACGGCGGCATGTACTACTACGAGGAGACCGCCGAGGAGATGCTGTACGACTGGTATGTGCGGACCTACCGCCCGGACCTGCCGCCCTGGACCATCGACCTGCTGCCCGAGGGAACGGGGGGCAATCACCCCGCCCGCCGCTGGGAATCGGACGGCTGGTATCTCTATATCCCCATCGCAGGCTGGTCGGAGGCGAGCAGCGGGGGTACGGCACGATGGGTGTCCCGGTACGGCACCGGCTCCAGCATCGCCGTGCGGCAGGCGAGCCGGGAGGAGCTGACGGCGGAGCGCCCGGCCCTGGCGGCGGGGCAGGCGGAGCGATATGTCGAGGGGGAGGACGGCAGGCTCTGGCTGGTCTTCACCCAATATGACCCGGAGCGGATCACCGGTTCCCCGGAGATCCTGGATGAACCCCGGCTGCTGGAGGCCATGCTGGAGAGCTTCACCGTCCCCGGAGGCCGGACGGCGGAGAGCAGCGGGGAAGAGCCTGCTGGGGATAAGATTACCCAGCAGTTCCGGGATGCCGCGGACCGGGTCTTCGGCACCTACGGCCTCCAGGGCTCGGACTTCCAAATCTCCGTGGAAGCCAACGGCCGCCTGGACGAATACACCTTCCCGGGGTCCCGGTACAAAGTTCCCAATGTACAGAGCTCCCAGGGCTACCGTATGAAGACGGATTACACATGGTCCCCGCTTACGGAAAGCGAGGCCGCGGCCCTGCCGACGGACCCCTCCGGCCCGGTACTGCGCATCCGGACAGAGGAGGCGAGCTTCACCGTTTATGGAGAGGAAAACCTCCTGCTCTGGGTCGAGGGAGACGGGACCGGGCACTGGTTCCGACCGGAGCCCGTCGGGGATGACACAGCGCCCCTCTATGACTGCTTCCTGGGCTACGCCGTACAGGCGGAGATGACCGAAAAGTTCTATGACCGGATCGCCGTCCCCGGCACGGTCACGGATCTTGAGGAAGTGGCGAGACAGGTATCCGAGCAGTATGCCGCCCTGCTCCTGGACCGGCCCGACTGGTGCTCCTATGGCAGGCCCTACGGCGCAGGGGTGCTCGCCGCCGAGCTGTTCGACGCCTACTATGGGGAGGATTTTCCCAATTTCTGCTTCGTCATGCGTCTGGCTCTGGACGTGGACGAGAAGAACGAGCTCTGGTTCCAGGCGGGTCCGGGCCTGGGCGTCGCCCTGGAGGAAGGACCGTACGCGGGCTGGCGTCCCTGGTGGAGCGAAACCACGGTGGGGTTGGTGGACGGGACCTGGCGGCTCCTGGCCATGGGCTCCGGCGGGGCCGCGGTCTGGCTGCCCTACGGCCTGGGCTGGGACTTCCCGGATGAACGCCTGAGCACGGAGCAGCTCCTGGAGCTGTACTTTCTCACTTCCGGCAATACCCGCGAGTGGCGGCTCATGCGGGCCATGGCCCAAAAGCCCGCAGAGGAGCTCCGGGAGGAGATGGACAAGCTCCCCGAGGACCGGCGGCAGGAGCTTCTTCGGAGCATGGAGGCCTACAACGAGAATACCGCCGACTGGGGAGAAGGCGACTGGTATGGCTCCTTCGATCCGGAGACGTATGGGATCATGGAGGAAGCGCCCGGATTTGCCCTTTTGAAAGAATTGTCCGAGTATTCCCCGGCGGATTGGGACAGGCTGAGCCGGGACGAACAACTGGATGCCCTGTATGAGTCTCTCCGCAAAGCAGCAGTCGGGGAAGGGCAGGTCCGGCGGGACATTTACGTGATGACCGCCGCCCTCCGCTCAGACGGGGCTTATGCAGAGCTCCTTGCCGCCGTCCTACGGGATCAGTACGAGGCGGACCCCGGCGCCTGGGCGGAGGCGTTGTCCGCCTTCCCGGAGGAGGCAAGCCTGCTGCAGCAGATGGTCGATCTCGCAGGAGAGGGCAGTATCCCGTAACTATGCCGACGTCGGCACGCTTTTGCGCCGGGCTTGTATGAAGCCCGGCGCTGTGTTATATTGATTAAACCCTGATGGACAAAGTGAGGATATGCGACAACGAGGTGCAAGATGAAAACGTTTTGGTTTAAGTCCGCGAAGCTTATGATTTTGGCCCTGATCCTGCTCCTGACCCTCTGCGCCTGCGGGAAAAAGGAGGCGGCCCAGGAGGCGACGGACGCCCGCCTGACCAGCCTCTCCTTCACCGCGAAGGATATCGACGGGAGCAAGGTCAGCAGCGACAGCCTTTTCAGCGGGGCCAAGGTGACGATGATCAACCTCTGGGCCACCTGGTGCTCCCCCTGCATCCGGGAGCTGCCGGATCTGGAGGAACTGTACATGGAGTACCGGGACCGGGGCGTGGAGGTGGTCGGCATCCTCCTGGACGGCACCTCGGATTCCGCCATTGAGAGCGCCAAGACCCTCATGATCAAGGCGGGGATCACCTATACCGTCCTGCGCCCCAGCGAGGAGATGGGGGACCTGCTGAACGTGCAGTATATCCCCGCCACGGTATTTGTGGACAGCCGGGGGAACCTGCTGGGGAATATGGTCGTGGGGGCGGACCTCCAGGCCTATCGGGATAACCTGGATCAGCTGCTGGGGGAGACCGGAGGCTGAGCCGGATGACGGTTTTTGCGGCTCCGGGCTTGTACAAAGTCCGGAGCTGTGTTATACTCATTTAATCTTCCGAGATGGGAGGCTTAACACATGAAATTAGGCATCGTGGGTCTGCCCAACGTGGGCAAGAGCACCCTGTTCAACGCCATGACCGGCGAAAAGGCGGAGACCGCCATGTACCGCTCCTTTGACGATAAGCCCAACCTGGGGGTCGTGAAGGTGCCGGACAGCCGGCTGGACTGGCTGGCGCAGCTCCATCAGCCGGATAAAGTCACCCCCGCCACCATCGAGTTCGTGGATATCGCGGGCCTGGCCCGGGGCGAGGGCTCCGGGAACAAGTACCTGGCCGCCGTCCGGCAGACGGACGCCCTGGTGCATGTGGTGCGCTGCTTCGATAACGACGAGATCTTCGATGAACCGGCGGATTCCCTCCGGGATGTGGAGGTGTTGAACCTGGAGCTGGTGCTGGCGGATATCGAAGTGGTGGAACGCCGCCTGGAGAAGGCCCGGAAGAACATGAAGGGGGACAAGAAATACAAGCACGAGGCGGACCTCTTCGAAGGCCTTCTGCAGCACCTGAACGAAGGCCAGCCCGCCCGGACCTACCCCATCGCCGACGAGGACCAGTATTATTTCCTGGATGGCGGCCTCCTGAGCCTGAAGCAGGTGATCTACGTGGCCAACCTGAGCGAGGACGGCTACGCGGACCTGGAGCATAACGAGAACTATCTGAAGCTGAAAGCCTTTGCCCAGGAGCAGGGGGAGCAGTGCATGCCCATCTGCGCCCGGCTGGAGATGGATCTGATGGAGATGCCGGAGGAGGAGCGGGAGCCCTTCCTGGAGGAGATGGGCATCAAGGAGCTGGGCCTCAACCGGCTCATCAACTGCGCCTACGATCTGCTGGGCCTCATGAGCTTCCTCACCGCGGGCAAGCCGGAGGTCCGGGCCTGGACCATCAAGAAGGGCTCCAAGGCGCCCCAGGCGGCGGGGAAGATCCATACGGATATCGAGCGGGGCTTCATCCGGGCGGAGGTGGTCTCCTTCGACGATCTGGTGAAGGCAGGCACCATGCAGGCCGCCAAGGAGAAGGGCCTCATCCGCAGCGAAGGCAAGGACTACGTCATGCAGGACGGGGATATCGTCCTCTTCCGTTTCAACGTGACCAAATGAGTTCTTATTCCGGCGGACGCATCCAGGCCATCGACGCCCTCCGGGGCTTCTGCGTGGTCCTCATGTGCTTCCACCATTTCTTCTATGACCTGGCGGCCTTTCTGGGCGCCCCCTGGTGGATCTTTTCCAATCCCGTATTCAACGTGCTGCACTATATCTTTGCGGGCTGCTTCATCCTCCTGTCCGGGGTGTCCTCCCGCTTTTCCCGCAGCAATCTCCGCCGGGGCGGGATCCTTCTGCTCATCGCCCTGGCCCTCACCGCCGTGACCTGGCTGGGGGATCATCTGGGCGGGAAGCTGCTGGGCTGGGAGCCGGGAGTGCTGATCGTCTGCGGCGTGCTGCATATGCTGGCGGTTTGTATGCTCTTTTACGGCTTTACCCACCGGTTCTGGGACCGGCTGCCGGATTGGGTGATGATCCTTTTCTGCGTTCTGGCTACGGTCCTGACAGCCCGGCTGGCAAACGGGGTGCTGATCGACGGGCCGGAATGGCTCTTTCCCTTCGGTTTCATTGCGGAGGGGTTTTATTCGGCGGATTACTTCCCCCTGTTTCCCTGGCTCTTCGTCTTCCTCTTCGGCACCTGGCTGGGGGAGAAGATCCGGGCTGGGAAGCTGCCGGAAGGATTTTATACCTATCGCGTGCCCTTTTTCCCGGCGGTGGGAAGGCATGCTCTGCTGATCTATATCCTGCATCAGCCTGTTCTGCTGCTGATCACGCTGGGGATCGGCGCGATATTTGGCATATTATAGGCGTTCGGCCTGTGATATAATTTAACGATGGGTAGTCTTTCGTATGGACGCCCAAGGAGGTTATCACACATGATCAACGTGACCCTGAAGGACGGCAGCACGATCCAGGTGGAAAAGGGAAGCACCCTGCTGGACGTGGCCGAAAAGATCTCGGAGGGCTTTGCCCGGAAGGTCCTGTCCGCCACCGTGGACGGGAAGGTCCATGGCCTGCCCCTGCCCCTGGAGCATGACTGCACCGCTACCTTCCACACCTTTGAGGACGAGGGAGGCCGTCTGGCCTTCCGGCATACCTGCTCCCATGTGCTGGCCCAGGCGGTGAAACGCCTCTATCCCGAGGTGAAGCTGGCCATCGGCCCCGCCATCGACGACGGCTTCTATTACGATGTGGACAGCGATTTCCCCTTCACGCCGGATATCCTGGCGAAGCTGGAGGTGGAGATGCGCAAGATCATCAAGGAGAATATCCCGCTGGTCCGGTATGAGATGCCCCGCGCCCAGGCCATTCAGTATATGGAAAGCCTGAACGAGCCCTACAAGGTGGAGCTGATTCAGGACCTGCCGGAGGACGCCATCATCACCTTCTACAGCCAGGGAGATTTTACGGACCTGTGCGCAGGCCCCCATCTGGTGAGCACCGGCAAGCTGAAGGGCAACGCCGTGAAGCTCACCAGCTGCACCGGCGCCTACTGGCGCGGGGACTCCAAGCGGAAGATGCTCCAGCGCATCTACGGTACCTGCTTCCCCAAAAAGGAGGAGCTGGACGCCTATCTCCAGCGGATCGAGGAGGCCAAGAAGCGGGACCACCGCAAGCTGGGCAAGGAGCTGGGCCTGTTCGCCTTCCGGGACGAGGCCCCCGGCTTCCCCTTCTATCTGCATAACGGCATGATCCTCCGGAATACGCTCATCGAATACTGGCGCCAGGTGCACAAAAAGTGGGATTACCTGGAGATCATGACGCCCCAGATCATGCGCCGCACCCTGTGGGAGACCAGCGGCCACTGGGACCACTACAAGGACAATATGTACACCACGCTCATTGACGGCGAGGATTTTGCCATCAAGCCCATGAACTGCCCCGGCAGCATTCTGGTCTACTCCCTGGAACCCCATTCCTACCGGGAGCTGCCCCTTCGCTATTCCGAGCTGGGCACCGTTCATCGCCATGAGCTTTCCGGCGCGCTTCACGGCATGTTCCGCGTCCGCTGCTTCACCCAGGACGACGCGCATATCCTGCTGGCCAAGGAGCAGATCAAAGACGAGGTCATGCGCATCGCGCAGCTTTTCGATGAGGTTTACTCCCTTTTCCGCCTGCCCTATACGATCGAATTGAGCACCATGCCGGACGACCATATCGGTACGGAGGCGGACTGGGAAATTGCGACCAATGCTTTGGCGGACGCCATCACCAGCCTGGGGAAGACCTATACCATCAACCCCGGCGACGGCGCATTCTACGGCCCCAAGCTGGACTTCCATATCGAGGACTGCCTGGGCCGGACCTGGCAGTGCGGCACCATCCAGCTGGACTACCAGCTTCCGGGACGCTTCGATCTGGAATACGTGAACAGCAGCGGGGAAAAGGAATGCCCCGTGATGATC
Source organism: uncultured Clostridia bacterium (assembly GCA_947307365.1). GTDB lineage: Bacteria > Bacillota > Clostridia > Oscillospirales > Oscillospiraceae > UBA1774. The sequence goes on along the minus strand of CAMZIY010000068.1, from coordinate 1,582 downwards.
CACCGGGTGGTCTTCGGCTCCATCGAGCGGTTCATCGGCGTCATCACCGAGCATTTTGCCGGGGCCTTCCCCCTGTGGCTCGCCCCGGTGCAGGTGAAGGTCCTGCCCATCACCGATCGGAGCAGCGAGCGCTGCAGGGAACTGGTGAAGCTGCTGGATGAGGCCGGCTTCCGGGCGGAGGCGGATCTGCGGAACGAGAAGATCGGCTATAAGATCCGGGAGGCTCAGATGCAGAAGATCCCCTATATGCTGGTCATCGGCGATAAGGAAGTGGAGGACGGCAGCGTGGCGGTCCGCTCCCGCACCGGCGAACAGACGAACATGAGCTATGCCGATTTCCTGAAAAAGATCACAGAGGAACGGGATACCAAAGCCCTCTGATTTTTCCGGCTTTAGAAAGCAGGTCCCTGCGCATGCTATGCGCAGGGACTTTTTTGTTCGGGAGGGATCCACATGGACCGAAAGAAGACCATTGCCGCGCTGGCGCTGCTGTTCCTGCTGAATATCGGCCTCATCACGGTATCCCAGCGGGCGGAGGCCGCGTCCTATCGGCAGGGCTCCTCCGGCTCCGTCGTCACCCAGATCCAGAAGAAGCTGGCGGCGGAGGGGTACTACAAGGCCTCCATCGACGGGATCTATGGCAGCCGCACCGCGGCGGCGGTGCGCAGCTACCAGCGGGACAGGGGGCTGAAGGTGGACGGCATCTGCGGGCCGGAGACCCTGGGCGCCCTGGGGATCAGCGTAAAGGCGGCCAGCAGTACGGAGAACAACGTGAACCTTCTGGCCCGGCTCATCTCCGCCGAGGCCCGGGGAGAGCCCTACGTGGGCCAGGTGGCGGTGGGCGCGGTGGTGCTGAACCGGGTGGAGCACCCCTCTTTTCCCAATACCATCTCCGGGGTCATCTACCAGTCCGGGGCCTTCACCTGCGTGACGGACGGCCAGTTCCAGCAGCCGGTGGCGGAGAGCGCCTACCGGGCGGCCCGGGACGCCCTGAACGGCTGGGACCCCAGCGGGGGAGCCATCTATTACTTCAACCCCGTCACGGCCACCAGCAAATGGATCTGGTCCCGTCCCTTGATCGTCACCATCGGCAAGCACCGCTTCTGCGCATGAGAGCGGTTCCATTTTCCGGATGCGTCGACAATATCTGGAGATTTATCCTTGTTTTCCCCATGGGACTATGCTAATATCAACTGGTGATGCGTTCACAAATACAGAGACGCAGATATTTGGTATATCGTGGTATTATTTTGTATTCTATTTGAAAGGATTGATCATATGAAGCATGCAGGGAAAAGAGCGCTGGCCTTTATCCTGTGCCTGGTCCTGTGCATGGGGATGCTGCAAGTTGGGGCTATGGCGGCAACAACTCTCGCTATATCCGGGGTCAAAGCAAGCAAAACAACAGCTGTTGTAGGAGAGACCATCACTTGGACGGCGACGGCCTCCGGCGGTACCGGGACGCTGCAGTACTACTTCATCGTGTACAAGGACGGGACTAAGGTCAAGAGCCGTGCCTACAGTACGACGAACACCTTCAGCTATACCCCCACGGAGGCGGGTACATACAAAGCGAAGGTCT
>CAMZIY010000067.1 GCA_947307365.1 uncultured Clostridia bacterium | reverse complement strand
GCTGAGTCCCCTTGGTGAGGACGATGCTGGCCTTCACGATCTGGCCCCGGATCTCGTCCGGCGCAGGGGAAACGCCGCATTCCAGCACGTAGGGCAGCTCCATGATGACGCTCTCGATCTCGAAGGGCCCGATGCGGTAGCCGGAGGACTTGATCAGGTCGTCCGCCCGGCCCACGTACCAGAAATAGCCGTCCTCGTCCCGCCAGGCCACGTCGCCCGTATGGTAGAAGCCGTCGTGCCAGCTGGCCTCCGTCTCTTCCTGATTCTCATAGTAGCCCCGGAACAGGCCGCAGGGGGCCCCCTCCCGGGTATCCACCACGATCTCAGCGGATTCGCCGGTGCCGGCAAAGGTGCCGTCGTGCTTCATGAGCTGGATCTTGAAGCCGGGGTTGGGCTTGCCCATGGAGCCGATCTTGGGGCTCATGCCCACGAAGTTGCCCACCAGGACGCTGGTCTCCGTCTGGCCGAAGCCCTCCATGATGGAAAGGCCCGTAGCCTCCCGGAAGCGGTTGAAGACCTCCGGGTTCATGGCCTCGCCTGCGGTGCTGGCGTGGCGGATGGAGCTCAGGTCATAGCCGCTGAGATCGTCCCGGATCAGGAAGCGGTAGATGGTGGGCGGCGCGCAGAAGGTGGTGATGCCGTACTTGGCGAAGAGGGGCAGGATATCCTCCGCATGGAAGCGGTCGAAGTCATATACGAAGATGGCCGCCTCGCAGAGCCACTGGCCGAAGAGCTTGCCCCACATGGACTTGGCCCAGCCGGTATCGGAGATGGTAAGATGCAGCCCGTCCGGCTCCACACAGTGCCAGTACCGGGCGGTGACGTAATGGCCCAGGGGGTACTTGCAGCTGTGCACCGCCAGCTTGGGGTAGCCCGTGGAACCGGAGGTGAAGATCATCATCATGGGATCGTCCCCGCAGATGGCGTCCTCCGGCCTGGGGTAGCGGCTGGAATAGCGCTCGTATTCCTCGTCGAAGCAGTGCCAGCCATCACGGGATCCGTTGCAGATGATCTTCGTCCGGATGCTGTCGTACTTCTCCATAGCCCGCTCCGCGCAGGCGCTGCTCTCCCCGTCCGCGGTGCAGATGATGGCGGTGATGCCCGCCGTCTCGAAGCGGTACAGGAAGTCCTTTTCCAGGAGCTGATCCACCGCGGGGATCGCCACGGCCCCCAGCTTTTCCAGGGCGATGGCGATGGGCCAGAACTGCCAGGTGCGCCGGAGCACCAGCATCACCCGGTCCCCCTTCCGGATGCCCAGGGTGCGGAAGTAGTTGGCCGCCCGGGCGGACATTTTCTTCATATCCTCGAAGGTGAAACGGCGCTCCGTCTTGTTCCGGTCCAGATGGAGCATGGCCAGCTTTTTCGGATCCTTGGCGGCGATGGCGTCCACCACGTCGAAGGCGAAGTTGAACCGTTCCGTGTTGGTGAAGCTGATGCTCTTCAGCACCCCTGTGGGGTTCTCCACCGGATGGATGAAGTCCTCCCAGATCCGGTGCTCCCCCTCCTCCCCGGCGGAGGTGAATACCGCTGTGGCCGCAGGTTTGGCCGCCGGAGCCTCCTCCGGGGTGAGGACGATGGCGTAAAAATCGCAGTCCTCCCCGTCCACGGCGATCATGCCGTGGGGGGTGGAGGAATCATAATAGATGGTATCGCCCGGCAGAAGGATCTCCGCATGATCCCCCACCTGCACCTTCAGGCTGCCCTTGATGACGATGTCGCACTCCTGCCCCTCATGGGTGGTGAGCTCGATGGGCTTCAGCTGGGCCGCCTCGGAATAGACGCTGTGGACGAACAGGGGCTCCGCGATCCGGTTCCGGAAGCGGTAAGCCATGTTGTAGTACACCATGCCGTGGGCCTGCTCCACCCGCTGGCCCTCCCCGCTGCGGGTGAGGGTATAGCTGCTCAGATGGGGCGGCGCGCCTTCGATCAGCTCCGTCACGTCTACGCTCAGGGCCTGGGCGCAGGTATAGAGGAAGGCGAAGTTCAGATCCATCTCCCCGGATTCGTACCGCCGGTATTCCTCCTCGCTCACTCCGGTCTTCGCGGCGATCTGGGCTTCGGTATAGCCCTCGATCTGCCGCAGTTCCTTGATGCGGCTGGCGATCTCCCGGATCTTGCCGGCCAGATTCGTGCTGCTCTGCTGCATGTTTCTCTCCTCCTGTTTCTCGGGAACGGAAAAACGCCGTCCCCGTGATCCGGGGACGGCGTAAATACACCGCGGTACCACCCTGGTTGCGCGCTCTCTGCGCGCCGCTTTAGGCTCTGCCAAGCCCTTGTGCTCTCACGCGGCCTCACGGGAGGCTCTACTTGCCTGTGCGGCTTTCTGCTCTCCTGCTCCGGAGCGACCGGTCCATTGGGAAGCCGTACCGCCTGCTCGCACCGACCGCAGGCTCTCTGAGGCAGGTCATCCCGGACCCTCTCCATCTAAGCATTTACTCGGATGATGAAATTATTGTGGATTATACAAGATGCGTTTTCGGATGTCAAGGCTTTTTTCCCGCCCCGGGGAAGAACTTTTCGGTTTCCCCCGGTCAGGAGAGTTTTCGGCAGAACGCCGCCAGCTTCTCCTCATTCGACGCACTGGATTTTGCCTTCGGATCGATGAGCACCAGCTCCGCCTCGAAGCTCTCCCTGCCCAGGAGGGCGGCAAGCTTTTTGAAGGCTTTCTCTGCGCCGGAGCCGCTCTGGCAGGCGAAAACGGCGACGGATCTCCCCGCCAGCTCTCCGCCGTGGGCTTTCACGAAGGTGCGGATGGGCGGCGCGACGGTGCCCGCCCACACCGGAAAACCGATGATGACCCGGTCCCAGTCCTCCCCCTTGAAGACATAGGGCTTCAGGGAAGGCTCCTCCCCCATGACGGCGCTCTTGCCGCCCCAGAGGAACTTCTTCATCCCGGAATGGGGATACTCCTTCTCCGGCTCCAGCCGCAGGAGCTCCGCTCCCAGGATCCCGGCGATCTTCTCCGCCGCGAAGGCGGTGTTCCCCTCCAGGGAATAGAAAACGATCAGCGTCCGCATATCTTCTCCCCCTTACAGCAGCTTGTGCTGGATCTTCCCGCTGTGGGACTTGGGCAGCTCGTCCCGGAACACCACCAGCCGGGGATATTTGTAAGGAGCGGTGCGGCTCTTCACATACTCCTGGATCTCCTTCTTCAGCTCCTCCGTGGGCTGGGTCCCTTTGGTGAGGACCACGCTGGCCTTGACGATCTGGCCCCGGACCTCGTCCGGCTCGGGGGAGACGCCGCACTCCAGCACGTAAGGAAGCTCCATGATGACGCTTTCGATCTCGAAGGGCCCGATGCGGTAGCCGGAGGACTTGATCAGGTCGTCCGCCCGGCCCACGTACCAGAAATATCCGTCCTCATCCTGCCAGGCCAGGTCGCCGGTATGGTAGTACCCGTCGTGCCAGGTGTGGGCCGTGCCCTCCTCGTCCCCGTAGTAGCCCAGGAACAGGCCGCAGGGGGCCCCCTCCCGGGTATCGATGCAGATCTCTCCCGGCTCGCCCATGGGGGTGGGGGTCCCGTCCGAATTCAGCAGCTCCACCTTGTAGGCGGGGTTGGGCCTGCCCATGCTTCCCGGCTTGGGGGTCATGCCCGCGAAGGTGCCCACGGTGAGGGTGGTCTCCGTCTGGCCGAAGGCCTCCATGATGGAGAGGCCCGTGGCCTCCTTGAAGCGGTTGAAGACCTCCGGGTTCATGGCTTCGCCCGCCGTATTGGCGTTCCGCAGGGAACTGAGGTCATACCGGCTCAGGTCCTCCCGGATCAGGAAGCGGTAGATGGTGGGCGGCGCGCAGAAGGTGGTGATGCCGTACTTGGCAAAGAGAGGCAGGATCTCCTCCGCATGGAAGCGGTCGAAGTCATACACAAAGGTGGCGGCGCCGCACATCCACTGGCCGTAGAGTTTGCCCCACAGGGCCTTGCCCCAGCCGGTATCGGAGATGGTGAGATGGAGGCCGTCCGGCTCCACCCGGTGCCAGCACCGGGCGGTGATATAATGTCCCAGGGGGTAGGTGTAGGCGTGGATCGCCGCCTTGGGGTAGCCGGAGGTGCCGGAGGTGAAGAGCATGAGCATGGGATCCTTGCCGCAGGGGGTCTCCTCCGTGCGGGGGAAACGGCTGGAGTACATGTCGTACTCGGCGTCGAAGTCCCGCCAGCCCTCCCGGGGTCCGCCGCAGAGGACCTTGACCTGCACGGTGGGGCAGCTGACCGCAGCCTTTTCCACCTCCGGGGCGCTCTGGCCATAGGCGGCGCACACCACGGCGCTGACGGCGGCCGCCTGGAAGCGGTACTCGTAATCCTTCTGGACCATCTGGTCCGTGGCGGGGATGGGAATGGCCCCCAGCTTATGCAGCCCGACGATGATGGGCCAGAATTCCCAGCGCCGCCGGAGCACCAGCATCACCCGGTCCCCTTTTTTGATGCCCAGGGCGCGGAAATAGTTGGCCGCCCGGGCGGACATCTTTTTCATATCCCCGAAGGTGAAGCGTTTTTCCCGCCCCTCCCGGTCCAGGTGGAGCATGGCCAGCCGGTCCGGCTCCTTGGCGGCGATGGCGTCCACCACGTCGAAGGCGAAGTTGAAGTGCTCCGGATCCTTGAACTGCACCTGCTTGGGCACGCCGTTTTCGTCCGTACGCACCTCCACGAAATCCGCCATATAGTTGGGGGCTGCGGGGGCTGCGGGCAGAGCGGCTTCCCGCACGGGGCGGGTATTCACGATATGGCCGTGCTCCCACTGCACGTTCTCATCCTCCGCCAGGATGACGGCGCAGAAGATGCAGTCCTGTCCGTCCAGGGCGATCATGCCGTGGGGGGTGGAGGAGTCGTAATAGATGCTGTCCCCCGGGAACAGGATCTCCGAATTGTCTCCCACCTGCACCTTCAGGCTGCCCTCCAGCACCAGGTCGAATTCCTGGCCGCCGTGGGTCACCAGGTGGATGGGTTTATCCTGCTCCTCCTCGGAATAGGCGTAGCGCACCCAGTAGGGGTCCGCGATCTTATCCTTGAAGCGGGAGGCCAGGCTGCGGATCTCGATGCCCGGCTCATGGGCTGTGAGCTCCCCCTTGCCCCGGCGGGTGACGGCGTAGCGGCTCAACCGGGCGCTGCTGCCCTCCATGAGCTCCACGATCTCCACCTTGAAAATCTGCGCGCACTTATGAATAAAGGTAAAGGGCAGGTCCGTCTCCCCCGCCTCGTACATGCGGTAGGTCTCTTCGTCCAGACCTGTGAGCTCCGCCATGCGGGGAATGCTGTATCCCGCCTCTCCCCGAAGGGCGCGGATGCGGCCCGCAACCTCAAACAATGCTCCCGTGGTCGTTCCCGTAGCCATGACTGTTACCTCCTCAAGTATTGTTCGGGCGGCGTCGGCGCAAAAAAACAACCCGCCCCAAAGAAGAAACTTTGAGACGAGCTGATCCTTCAACCCGCGGTACCACTCAAATTGCGCGTCAAACGCGCCGCTCATGGGGCTCCGACAAGCCCTCGGCTCTCACGCGGCCTTCACGGAGGGCCTTACCCGCTCCACGCGCTCAGGTCCCCGGCTCGGAAGTGATGTGTCCATGGAACGCGCCATCGTCCGGCTTTCAGCCTCCGCCGGATCTCTGTGGCCCGGTGCATCCCGACCGTCTTCGTCACAGCCTTTTAGCGCATTAAAGCAGGTTTCTCTCCGTTTGTCAACGGTTTTTTGAAAATTATACACCGCATCCATGTCAAGGGTCATCCCGGAAAAAAGCGAAAATTTATGCAAAACTCCCGCTTGACAGGGGCGGGAGGACACAGTATAATCACCATATTCCCTGCATTCTCTATTCATTTAATGTGAAAGTGAGGCGCAGTTTTCCGTGGCGAAGCAAACGCTGCATCCCCTGCTGCTTACCCTGCTGGCCGGGCTTATTCCGGGCAGCCTGCTTCTGCATGAGGAAAACTGAATCGCCGAAGGAAAACGAACCCAGCTTACAGGAAGGATAAGCGGCTCCGTTTTACCGACGGGGCCGCTGAGTTTATTCTATGGATGCGTTTTTGCGGGATATGGCCGAAGGGCCCCGGAAGATCGCCGTGGTGGGCCACTTCGGCACGGGAAAGACGGAATTCGCCGTCTCCCTGGCCTTCGCCCTGGCGGCGGAGGGGGTGAAGCCCCTTGCCCTGGTGGATCTGGATATCGAAAACCCCTATTTCCGCAGCCGGGAGCAGGGTGAGAACCTGGAAAAGGCCGGGGTGAAGGTGTACTCCGACGCCTACGGGGGCAAAAGCGCCACGGAGCTCCAGACCCTGGACCCCGCCATCCGGACCCCTCTGGAGGACGAGGGCTGCCGGGTGATTTGCGACCTGGGGGGCGACCCGGAAGGGGCCAGGCTCCTGAACCAGTATACCCGGTATTTTCGGGAAAACGCCCGGCTCCTGTACGTGGTGAACAAGAACCGCCCGGGAACGGACACGGTGGAAAAAGCCCTGGACCAGCTCCGGCGCATCGAAGCCATGACCGGGCTTTCCGTCACCGGTCTCGTCTCCAACACCCACCTGCTCCGCCTCACGGAGAAGCGGGATATCCTGGAGGGCTGGGATTTCGCCTCGGCCCTGGGGCGGGAAACGGGGCTCCCCGTCCTGTGCGCCTGCTGTCCGGAGGCGCTGGAAGCGCAGCTTGCGGACGCCGGGCTCCCCTTGTTCCGGATCGGGATGTATATGCGTCCGACCTACCTGGACAAAAAATTATAATGTTTCTCCGTCCCGAAGGGACACTTGATATTTACACTGATCACTATCCACTTCTCACTGAACATGGAGGTGCCTATGGCAAAGCGTTACCGGGTCCTGTTCAACAAGGACAAATGCAAGGGCTGCGAGCTGTGCGTCAGCTTCTGCCCGAAGAAGATCCTGGCCATGGACGAGGGCGTGAACAACAAGGGTTACCACCCCGCCGGGATCACGGATGAGTCCGCCTGCGTGGGCTGCAGGAGCTGCGCCACCATGTGTCCGGACTGCTGCATTTCCATCTACGAACTGGAAGAAGGTGAAACTGCATGAGCCGTATCCTGATGAAGGGGAACGAGGCCTTCGCCGAGGCGGCCATCCGGGCGGGCGTCCGGTGCTACTTTGGCTACCCCATCACCCCCCAGAACGAGATCCCCGAATATATGAGCCACGCCCTGCCCGAGGCGGGCGGCGCTTTCATCCAGGCAGAGAGCGAGCTCGCCGCCGTGAGCATGGCCTTCGGCGCCTCCGCCAGCGGCGGACGGGTGTTCATCTCCACCAGCTCCCCCGGCCTGGCGCTGATGCAGGAGGGCATGGGATTCCTCTGCTCCGCGGAGACTCCCCTGGTGGCCCTGAACGTCTCCCGGGGCGGCCCGGGCGTCGGCGGCATCCAGCCCGGTCAGGCGGACTACATCCAGGCCACCCGGGGCGGGTACAACGGGGACGCCAAGCTTCTGGTCTTCGCCCCCGCGGGGATCCAGGAATGCGTGGATCTGCTGTACAAAGCCTTTGATATTGCCGAGGAATACCTGAACCCGGTGCTGATCCTGGCGGACGGCATGATGGGTCAGATGATGGAGCCCGTAGAGCTGCCCGAGCCCAAGGGCATCACCCCGGAGGACAAGCTGAACGAGACCCGGCCCTGGGCCATTACGGGCACGGACGCCCATCCCGGCCGGAACGTGGTCTTCTCCCTGCGGATGCAGCCGGATGAGCTGGAAGCTCACGTGGAGAAGCTTTTCGAAAAATACCGCCGGGCGGAAAAAGAACTGGTGAAATGGCAGGAGTACGACCTGGAGGACGCGGAGGTGGTCTTCGTGGCCTTCGGCACCGTTTCCCGCCTCTGCCTGGAGGCCATGGAGCTGCTGGGAGAACAGGGGATCAAGGCGGGCCTCATCCGGCCCATCAGCCTCTGGCCCTATCCCTACCAGGCCTTCGATAAGCTGGGAGACAAGACGAAGCTGGTGGTGAGCGCGGAGCTCAGCATGGGCCAGATGATCGAGGACGTGAAGCTGGGGGTCATGGGCCGCTGGCCCGTGGCCCTGGTGCACCGCACCGGCGGCATCGTCCCCGGCTCCCGGGAGATCGCGGACAAGACGAAGGAACTGTTGGAGGGTCTGAAATGAAAGCTGTATTTACGCCCACCAAAGGCATGACCCCGGTGGATACCAGCTACTGCCCCGGCTGCACCCACGGCATCGCCCACCGGCTCATCATGGAAGTGCTGGACGAGATGGACCTGCTGGGAAAGACCATCGGCGTCGCTCCCATCGGCTGCGCCATCAACGCCCACCACTTCATGAATATCGACATGTGCGAATCCATGCACGGCCGCGCCCCCGCCGTGGCCTCAGGCATCCGCCGGGTGAACCCCAGCAAGGTGGTCTTCACCTATCAGGGGGACGGGGATCTGGCGGCCATCGGCATCGCGGAGATCACCCATGCCGCCCTCCGGGGAGAAAAGTTCACCACCTTCTTCATCAATAACGGCATCTACGGCATGACCGGCGGGCAGATGGCCCCCACCACCCTCATCGGCCAGAAGGCCACCACCGCCATTTACGGCCGCTCCCAGGAGCAGGCGGGCATGCCGCTGAAGGTCTGCGAGCTGCTGAGTACCATCGACGGGGCCGTGTTCGTGGAGCGGGTGATGCTGAACAATCCCGCCAACGTGCGGAAGGCCAAGGAGGCCGTGCGGAAGGCCATCGCCATCCAGCGGGCGGGCCTGGGCTTCACCTTCGTGGAATTTCTCTCCTCCTGCCCCACCAACTGGGGCCTGGCTCCCGCGGACGCCCTCCGCTGGGTGGGAGAACAGATGGCGGAATACTACCCCGTGAAGAATTTCAAAACGCCGGAGGGATTTTGAGCCATGAAATGCAGAATGTTCTTTGCCGGCAGCGGCGGCCAGGGCACCCTGGCCATCGGTCAGATCATCGCCAAGGCGGCCATGGAGGAAGGCCGGGAGGTCACCTGGCTCCCCTCCTACGGTCCCGAGATGCGCGGCGGCACCGCCAACTGCACCGTGGTGGTCTCCGATCAGCCCATCCGCTGCCCCCTCATCGACGAGGCGGACGTGCTGGTGGTGATGAACCTCCCCAGCCTGCTGAAATTCGAGCCCATGGTGGTGCCCAACGGCCTGCTCTTCATCAACAGCGACCTGGTGCCCCAGGAGCCCAAACGCAGCGACCTGCGCGTCCAAAAGATCGCTGTCAACACCGAGGCCCAGAAGCTGGGCTCCGACAAGGCGGCCAATATCATCATGCTGGGAGCCATCCTGGCGGAGACGAACCTGGTGAAGAAAGAGACCATCGAATACGAGCTGGAGCAGCTCTTCTCCGGCAGAAAAGCAAAATACCTGGACATGAACCGGAAGGCGCTGCACCTGTACTTCTGAGACGCCCTTCCGCCTCCCCCATCCGGGGAGCATACGCAACAAGGAGGCACACGCCATGCCTGATCGTATCTACGCCCCAATGGACGGCAACGAAGCCGCCGCCCACGTGGCCTATCAGTTCTCCGAGATCGCGGCCATCTACCCCATCACCCCCTCCTCCCCCATGGCGGAGCACACGGACGAGTGGAGCGCCCAGGGGCGGAAGAACCTTTTCGGCCAGCCCGTCCGGCTGGTGGAGATGCAGTCCGAGGCGGGGGCCATCGGCGCGGTCCACGGGGCCTGCGAGACCGGCTCTCTGGGGGTGAGCTTCACCTCCGCCCAGGGGCTGATGCTCATGATCCCGGTGATGTACCGCATCGCGGGCTCCCGGCTCCCGGCGGTCCTCCATGTGGCCAGCCGCACCGTGGGCACCCATGCCATGAGCATCTTCGGGGACCACAGCGACGTGATGGCCTGCCGCAGCACCGGATGGGCCCTGCTCTCCAGCGGCAGCGTACAGGAGGTCATGGATCTGGCGGCGGCGGCCCACGTGGGCGCCATCTCCTCCCGGATCCCCTTCATGCATTTCTTCGACGGCTTCCGCACCTCCCATGAGATCCAGAAGATCCAGGTGCTGCAGCCCGCGGATCTGGAGCCCCTGCTGGACAGGGAAGCACTGGCGGCCTTCCGCGCCTCCGCCCTGAATCCGGACCACCCCACCCTGCGGAACACCGTCCAGAACCCGGACGTGTATTTCCAGATCCGGGAGGCCAACAATCCCGCCTACGACGCCCTGCCCCGGCAGGTGGAAGAGATCCTGGG
>CAMZIY010000066.1 GCA_947307365.1 uncultured Clostridia bacterium | reverse complement strand
TCTGCAGTCTGCGTTTTTTTGAGGTGATTATACCATACGCTACCGATGAAAACAAAAAACCTCTCTTGTCCTTTTGGTAGACAAAAGAGGTTTCTTTGTTGGTTGCGGGGGAGGGATTTGAACCCACGACCTCCGGGTATCTTTCAGAGGCTCCGCCTCTGAAAGCCCCCTTGCGGTGCCCGAAAAATGCTTCGGGCTTGCGCTCTCCCTCGCATTTTTCGACCGCTGCCTGTTCCCGCCCAGGAGCCCAGCGAAGCGGGTCCTGGGCGGAGAGGACGAGCAGCGGAATGATCGAGCTTTGCCGAACCCGGCGGAGCGAGAGATATGGAGCTTGCGAGGACGAAGCTCCGCTCGTCGGTCTCATAACCCGAGATTCTTCTCTGTAATGGCAAAAACACAGCCCACCCAATGGGTGGACTGTGTTTCTGTGGTTGCGGGGGAGGGATTTGAACCCACGATCTCCGGCTATCTTTCAGAGGCTCCGCCTCTGAAAGCCCCCTTGCGGTGCCCGAAAAATGCTTTCGGGCTTGCGCTCTCCCTCGCATTTTTCGACCGCTGCGGAAGCGCCCCTTTGCTTGTCTCCGCCCCCGGCGGCGCAAAGGGGCGCTTTCCCAACGAGCCCGCTCGTCGGCCTCATAACCCGGAACGGAGCACATATCTTCCAATAAAAAATCTCAGCCCGCCGAATGGCGAGCTGAGATTATTGGTTGCGGGGGAGGGATTTGAACCCACGACCTCCGGGTTATGAGCCCGACGAGCTACCGAACTGCTCTACCCCGCGATATTGGTGAGCTTGATTAATATATCATGCCGTTCCCCTATTGTCAAGCAGTATTTTTTGTCGAAGGCTGGCAAGGGGCAAAAGAGCCGCTCCGGCACGACGGACGGAGCGGCTCGGGATGAAAACTGCTTACAGGTCCAGCTTTACCAGGTCCGGGTATTCCTCCCGTTTGGCGATGAGGCGGTTGCCTGCGGCGCTCAGGAGCAGCACCGGCGGACGGCCCACCCGGTTGTAGTTGGAGGCCATGGAGTACTGGTAGGCGCCGGTGCAGCACATGGCGATCAGATCCCCGCGCCTGGGCGTCGGGAGTGATACCCCTTCCTGGAGGAGGGCGCCGGATTCGCAGCAGCGGCCCGCCACGGTACAGACCATGTCCGCCGGGTCGTTGGGGCGGTTCGCGCTGTACACCGTGTAGGAAGCCTGGTACAGGGCATAGCGGGGATTATCCGACATGCCTCCGTCCACCACGGCGTAGTTCTTTCCTCCTTCGATGCGCTTCAGGGCCTGGACGGTATACAGGCTGAGGCCCGCGTCCGCCACGATGCTGCGGCCGGGCTCCATGCGCAGCTGAGGCATGGCCAGATCCCATTCTCCGCAGCGGGCCTTGATATGCTTCGCCAGGGCGCCGATGGAGGCGGGGATATCCACCTCCGGATCATATTCCGTATACCGGACGCCAAAGCCGCCGCCCAGGTTCAGGATCCGGGTCACGAAGCCGGTCTTCGCCTTCAGGTCGCGCATGAAGCGCAGCATCCGGTCCGCTGCGTCCCGGAAGGGGGTCCAGGAAAAGATCTGGGAGCCGATATGGCAGTGGAAGCCCACAAGCTCCACCCCGGGGCAGCGGAGCGCCTGCTCCGCGAAGGTCATGGCCTCCCCGGTCTCCAGGGGCACGCCGAACTGGCAGTCCAGCCGTCCTGTATTCACCTGGGCGAAGGTATGGGGGTCGATGCCGGGGGTGAGGCGCAGCAGGATCTTCTGCTTCTTGCCCATGGACTGGGCAAAAGCGCTCACCGCCTCCAGTTCCTCCCGGCTGTCCACCACGAAATAGCCGATGCCGGATCCCACCCCGAAGCGGATCTCCCGGTCCGTCTTCCCGTTGCCGTGGAAGTACAGCCGGTCCGCCGGGAAGCCGGCGCACAGGGCGGTATACAGCTCCCCGCCGGAGACCACGTCCGCCCCGAAGCCCTCCTCCGCCAGGATGGGGTACATAGCCGTCAGGCAGAAGGATTTCCCCGCGAACAGGGGCATGGATTCCGGACCGAAGCCCTCGGTCATGCTCTGCCGGTACAGGCGGCAGTTATACCGCAGCCGGTCCTCGCTCATGAGATATAGGGGCGTGCCGTATTCCTTCGCCAGCTCCGCCGTATCCTGGCCGTCGAAGGTCAGATGCCCTGCGGCGTTGATTCCCAAAGTATCGTTCAGCATATCACACAAACTCCCTGCGCAGCTCCTCCGGCTCCAGGGGACTCAGGAGGGCGGGCGGTATATCCAGAATGGTGCGGCAGCCGGTCTCGCCCTTTCGGCTGAGCCGGACCACGGCCCTGCCGCAGGCAGCCAGCACACTGCCGGTGAAATAGGGGTTGGAATCCAGATCCAGACGGAATTCCATGGTCTGGCGGTATTTCCCCTCCGGCCCGTTATGGCCGTTGCGGATGACGAAGCCGCCGTGGGGCAGCTCCCGGTGCTGCGTCCGCAGTTCCTCCAGGGAGACGTAGGTCACGGTAGTGTCGTAATCGGAGAAATAGTTGGGCATGGTGCAGATCTGCTCCGTGAGCTTGTCCAGATCCGTGCCCGGAGCGGCGGCGACATAGCACTCCCGCTTATGCTTCTGCCGGGTGGCGAGCTCCGGACATTCCCCGGAACGCACGGCCTCCACCGCTTCGGGGATGGGGACGGTATACTGTCTCGCGTCCAGCACCCCGGGGAGACGGCGGATGGCGTCGGAATGGCCCTGGCTGATGCCCCGGCCCCAGAAGGTATAGTCCTTTCCCTGCGGGAGGACGACGGTCTCATACAGCCGCGCAAGGGAGAAAAGGCCCGGGTCCCAGCCCACGGAGATCAGGCCCAGGTTGCCCCCCTTCCTGGCCGCTGCGTCCACCGCGGCGAAATGCTCCGGGATGCGGGCATGGGTATCAAAGGAGTCCACCACGTTGAAGAGCTCCGCGAAGCGGGGGGTCTGCTCCGGCAGGTCCGTGGCGCTGCCGCCGCAGACGAAGAGCACGTCGATCTTTCCCTTCAGGGAGGCGGCTTCGGATTCCTTCACGACCTTCGCCCCGGAGACGGGCTGCAGGGACGCCGGATCCCGGCGGGTAACGACGGCCTCCAGAGCAAAATCCGGATTCTGCAGGAGGGCGGATTCCACCCCCTTGCCCAGATTGCCGTAACCGGCGATGGCGGCGCGGATGATCTCAGCCATTGAGCAGGTCCTCCATTCCATAGAGTCCCGCGGGCTTCCCCAGGAGGAAGCGGGCGGCAGCGACAGCTCCCTCCGCGAACAGGACCCGGTCATAGGCCTCGTGCCGGATGGTGAGCTGCTGATGGTCGGTGGTGATATGGATCTCATGCTGACCGGAGATGTTGCCCATGCGCAGGGCGTGGACGGTGATCTCCCCGGGTACCCGTTTGCCCATTCCGCTGCGCCCATAGGCGATGGTGGATCCCGGTCTGCCAGCCTGCACGGCCTTGGCCAGGGTCAGGGCGGTGCCGCTGGGAGCGTCCAGCTTCCGGTTATGGTGGGTCTCCACGATCTCGATATCCGCCTCCGGGAAGGCGGCGGCCGCCTGCTTCGCGAACCGGGCCATGAGGGCCACGCCCATGGAAAGGTTGGCGGCAAAGAAGATGGGGATGACCTTGGAGAATTCATCGATCTTCGCCAGTTCCTCCGGCGTATGGCCGGTGGTGGCGATGACCACGGGCAGACTGCGGGCAGCCGCCCAGGGGAGCAGGTCGTTCACCGCGCTGTGGTGGGAGAAATCCAGGACCAGGTCCCCGGAAATGATGCTGTTCTGGATGGGGGCGTATCCCCCCTGCCCCGCGGGATCCGCGCCGCCGGAGATCTCAGCCTCCAGCTCCACGCCCCGCTCCGCCAGCAGGTCCCGGACTACCGCGCCCATGCGGCCGCCGGCGCCGTTCAGGATCAGGCGCATCATACGTTGAGGCCCTCCTTCCGCATCAGAGCCAGGAGGTTTGCCTTGTGCTCCGGCTCCATGCTGGTGAGGGGCATGCGGAGATAATCGTCGCAGAAGCCCAGGGCCGCCATGGCCGCCTTCACCGGGATGGGGTTCACTTCGCAGAACAGGGCGTCGATCAGCGGGCGGTAATGCAGCTGCATGGCCGCCGCGCCCTTCACGTCCCCGCTGAGGAAGCGGGTGCAGATCTCGTTGGTCTTGGCCGGGAGCAGATTGGAGAGGACGGAGATGACCCCCTGGGCGCCGATGCTCATAAGGGGAACGATCTCCTCATCATTGCCGGAATACAGGGTGAGCTTCCCCGCCACCCGGGACATGGTGTCCACGGTTTTGGCTATGGCGCCGCTGGCCTCCTTGATGGCCACGATGCCGGGATGCTCCGCCAACGCCTCATAGGTGGCGGGCTCGATGGTAACGCCGGTGCGGCTGGGGACGTTGTAGAGGATGACGGGCAGACCGCCCTCCTCCGCGACCATGGCAAAATGCTTGATGAGGCCCTTCTGGGTGGCCTTGTTGTAATAGGGGGTCACCACCAGGGCGCCGTCCGCCCCGGCTTCCTTGGCGACCCTGGCCAGGTCGATGGCATAGTCGGTATCGTTGCTGCCGGCCCCGGCGATCATGGGGACCCGGCCCGCGATCTGTTTCGCCGCGAAGCGGAGCACGTCCCGGTGCTCGTCGTCCGTCAGGGTGGAGGGCTCGCCGGTGGAGCCGCAGATAACCAGCGCGCTGATCCCCTGCTCGATCTGCCAATCGATGAGCTTAGCCAGGCGCGGATAATCCACGCCCTCCGGGGTGAGCGGCGTGATCAGCGCTGTGGCTGCGCCCGTAAACAACTTTTTCTTTTCCATGAGTCGTTCCTCCTGATGTCGCTTTGTCGCGGTTTTTCGGTAAATGGGTAAATTGCTTGATTCAAGTAGTATAACAAAACATATCTCCCCTGTCAATACGCGCGGCAGAGGGTTTTGCCCGGATCTTGGGACGAGGGAGCCTGGGTAGATGCCGGGATCAAAGAAATCCCCGGGGACGGCATGCCGTCCCCGGGGCCGGTAGGTTTAACATGGTTTCGCGGTTGGTCTCTCAGCTGACCATCAGCTTTGCGCTGGCGGAGTTCACGCTGCCGTTGGAATTGGTCACCACGCAGCGGTAGAGGATCCCGTTATAGGCGCTCTTGGCCGTGACGGTGTAGCTGGCGGAGGTGGCCCCGGACTTGTTCTTCCAGGTTGTCCCATCGAAGGAATACTGCCACTGGTAGGTCATGCCTACGCCCGCCGCCACCACCTTAAAGGTGACGCTCTCTCCCGCCGCAGCGGTCCTGGCCGCGGGCTGGGACAGGATCCTGGGCTTCACGCCGCTCACCGTCAGGCGCACCTTGCTGCTGGTCACCGTCCCCGCGGAGTTGGTCACCTTGCAGCGGTAGAGCATGCCGTTATAGGAGGCCTTCACCGTGACCGTGTGGGTCGCCTTGGTGGACCCGGCCTTGTCATTCCAGGTCTTGCCGTAGTCGCTGGAATACTGCCACTGGTACTTGAGCCCCGTGCCGGAGGCGGTCACCGTGAAGGTCGCCGTCTCTCCCACCGCCGCGGTCTGGGCCTTGGGCTGGGTGGTGACCTCGGGCTTGGAGGCGGAAGTCACGGTGAGCTTCGCGCTGTCGGAGGTCACGCTGCCCCCGGCGTTGGTGACGACGCAGCGGTACTGGATGCCATCATAGGATGCTTTCGCCGTGACGGTATAGCTGGCCGCCGCAGCCCCGGTCTTATCCTTCCAGGTACTGCCATTGTCCTTGCTGTACTGCCACTGATAGCTGAGTTCCGTACCGGAGGCCGCGACCTTGAAGGTCACCGCCGCACCTGCGTCAACCGTCTTATTGGCTGGCTGGGTGGTAATGGCGGGCGGTACAGCTGCGGTGACGCCGCTGCTCGTCTTGCTGACGATCGTGCCGGAGGCGTCCTTCACATAGGCCCGGACTTGATAAGTACCGGACTCAGCCGGGGTATAGGTGAAGGTCCTCGCCTTGGAATAGGTTCCCTTTTGGACGATCGTCCCATCTTTGTAGACGCGGAAGGCATACTTCAGGGTTCCGATCCCGCCTACGGCCGCAGCGGTCCAGGTGATCGGTTCCCCCACACCCGCAGCAGTCTTGTCCACAGTGAGTCCGGTGACGGTCAGATGCTCCTCTTCGATCCACACGATCTCCTCATGCTTCGCGGCCTTTTCCATGACCTCAGTCCAGGTTGAATTGTTCTTTGGATAATACACCGTAACCGGCAAGAAGTCCGTAGAGTCCAGCCGCAGCGATTCTTCTATTCCGGCAGGGGCGTCCCCTTCAAAATGCAGCTCTCCGGCCCACCGGCAGTCATTCGACCGGCCGATCTTCGAAACGCTGTCGGGAACGATGAGCCTTCTGATATAGCCATAGTCTTCATTTGATCGATCGCCGTCCAGTGCACTTTGGAATATTTCTTCCGTACCCGATGGGATCCGATAGGTTCTCTGCCGGTATCCGCCGGGAAGGGCAACCAGCGTCTTCCCGCTTTTGCTGAACAGCACACCGTCGATCGAACGCAGCGCAATATGGTCCTCCTCCACCTCTATCGTACGCAGTGACGGACAACAGCCGAACAAACCGGAGCCATAGACAAATCCCGGTGCATCCGGGTCCCCTTCGATATAGACGGTTTCCAGATTCGGACTGTACTGATAGATTCCATCCATGAATGTCACGCTGGCCGGTATGGTCGCGCTTGTCATGGCAGACCATGCGAAGTTATCCTGCCCCAGATGCTCCAGGCGGGGAGGAAGCTCACACACGGAAAGCTTTTCGCATATATAGAATGCAAAATTCCCTATTGATATCAGAGAATCCGGAAGCGTCGCGCGTTCAAGGCTTCTATATATGAAAAAAGCCCCTGCGCCGATGGCCGTAATGCCTTCGTTTACCACGACCTGTCTGATCTCATCCTTCCACTTCTCCCAGGGGCGGGGTTTATCATCGTAAAAATCCCATGTTTCTCCGGTCCCGCTGATCGTTAAGATTCCATTGTTCAGCGACCATGACGCATTGTCCCCGCATGCTCCGGAAGCGCTTGCCGCATTTGCCGGCGCAGGCAGGAGAAAGAACAGGATCAGTACGCAGAGGAAACAGGAAACGAGAGAGCGAAACGTGCTTTTCATCCCGGAAAACCTCCAGCTCACAAGACTCTTTTGGGGCGGCAGCAAAGGCAGGTTGGCCATGGGGATCTCCTCCCGGTTCCCAAGCTCCCTTCGGCCGCAGGACCGCCTGCTGTACTGCCATATTAGCATACATAAACAGGCCGCACAAGGGAGAATGCCCTCCGTCCCCCTTGCGCCGGCCTGGTCCCGCATGTACAATGGACCCAAACGAACGACTGAAGGAGGAAACCCCCATGCCCATGAACAATGAGGGAAAATACGGCTATCTCTTCATGCAGGATCTGAAGCTTCCCGCCACCCACGAGAAATCCCAGGCTTCCTACAAGCGCTTCGGGGAGCGGGTCCACTGGGTGGACGGAAACAACATCCCCGGGGCCTTCCAGATGAACACCTGCTGGTGGTACAAGGCCAACCGGGAGTCCACCCTGGCCAATCCCGACAGCCCCGTGGGAAAGCCCCACTTCCACGAATACCCGGAGATCCTGGGCTTCTACGGCTCGGACCCCTTCCATCCCTGGGACCTGGGAGGGGAGGTGGAGTTCTGGGTGGACGGGGAGCAGCACATCCTCACCAAAAGCACCATGGTGTACCTGCCTCCCAACCTGCCCCACTGCCCCCTGCTCATCAACCGGGCGGACGCGCCCATCTTCCATTTCTCCGTGGTGATGAACGCCATCTACGGCTTCGAGGGCAACGGCAGCTTCCGGGCGGAATAAGGAAGCGCCAGTACATCCGCAGAAACTTCAATACGGCAGCGTGAAAAAGCTTGCTTTTTCCCTGCCCTTGGCATACAATGTTCGGTATTCCAGGAAAAAGGAGCGAATCATCATGAGTGAGATCCGGATCATGCGTACAGACAAGCCCAAGGCGAAGCCGGAGATCGACGGCATCCCCTTCGGCACCTATTTTTCCGACCATATGTTCCTGATGGACTATCACCTGGGACAGGGCTGGGTGGATCCCCGGATCGTCCCCTACGGTCCCATCAGCCTGGAGCCCTCCGCCATGGTACTGCATTATGCCCAGGAGATCTTTGAGGGTCTCAAGGCCTACCGCACCGCCGAAGGCAAGATCCAGCTCTTCCGGCCCATCGACAACATCCGCCGGATGAACGACAGCGCCGACCGGCTCTGCATCCCCCGGGTCCCCGAGGACCTTTTCATGGACGCGCTGAAGACCCTGGTGAAGCTGGATCAGGACTGGGTCCCCTCCAAGCCGGACACCAGCCTGTATATCCGCCCCTTCATCATCGCAACGGATCCCCACGTGGGCGTCCATGCGGCCCATAACTACATCTTCTGCATCATCACCTGCCCCGTGGGCAGCTATTATCCCGAGGGCCTGAACCCGGTGCGCATCGCCATCGAGAGCCGGGACGTGCGGGCCGTCCGGGGCGGCACGGGCTTCGCCAAGTGCGGCGGCAACTACGCTGCCTCCCTCCGGGCCAGCGAGGTGGCGGCGGCGAAGGGCTTCAGCCAGGTCCTGTGGCTGGACGGTGTGGAGCAGAAGTACATCGAAGAAGTGGGCGCCATGAACGTGATGTTCAAGATCAACGGGAAGATCGTCACCCCCTCCCTGGCCAAGGGCAGCGTCCTGCCCGGCATCACCCGCCGCTCCGCCCTGGAGCTGCTGCGGGACTGGGGCTATACCGTGGAGGAGCGGGACATCTCCGTGGACGAGCTGGTGGACGCCGCCGAGAGCGGCGCGCTGGAGGAAGGCTGGGGCACCGGCACCGCGGCGGTCATCTCTCCCATCGGCGAGATCAACTATCTGGATAAGTCCCATATCATGGGCGGCGGCGGCATCGGCCCCCTCACCCAGAAGCTGTACGACACCCTCACCGGCATCCAGTGGGGCAAGCTCCCGGATACCAAGGGCTGGATCGTCCCGGTCTGTTGAGGTTTTCAAATGGGACCCGCTCTGCTGGGCTCCCATTTGAGAAGGAATACGCTCCGCTCCCCGCAGGCCCTAGCGGGCCCACAGTCCGCTCTGCGAGCGGGATTTTTGGCAGAAATGAATTCCGCCAAAAATGATTCCCAATGATTCGCGTCTGCGGACGCGAACTCTGCGAGGCTATTCTCTGTTCTCCTAAAGGGGACGCTGCAGAACGCAGCGTCCCTTTTTGTGCAATCCGTTCAATTCTTGCTTGTCTTTTCCCCGCTCATATGGTAAACTGGCGCAAATACAGGGCGGCGCATCGCCCGAAAAGAAAGGCGCGATGAAGATGGACGACGAAAAGAAAGCCTTCGAACCCAAGAACATACTGGATCAGCCGGATCCCCTCACCTGGCTGCGGTATCCTCCGAAGAAGCTCCGGGGGGATATGAAGGGAGCCTTCCAGATGGCCGCGGAGGCGGACACCTATGAATGCACCTGCTGGAACAAGAAATGCCCCTACCACGGGGACTGCCGGAAATGCATCGTGTTCCACATGGCGCTGAAACAGTTCCCCACCTGCCAGCGGGCCATGCTGGAGGAGATGCACCTGACGAATTTGATCGACGAGGCCCTGCACGTGGAGCGGGACGAAAACGGCAAGATCGTCATGGCCCACGGCGTGCCCGTTCAGGAGCACGAACCGGAAGACTGAAAAGCTTCGACCCGGACCCACTTCGTTGGGCTCCTCGTCGGAATGGACCTCACAGGCTTCGTGCTCGCGGTTACCGTAAGGGCCGCGAGCACTTGCAAGTGTTCGGTCATTCCTCCTCTTCAAAGCAAAGCTCTCGCTTTGCTTTGAGAAGGCAGTCGCTCCGCAAGCAGTATTTTGGGGCAGAAATGAATTCCGCCCCAAAATAATTCTGTTTCCATTCGCGGCTTGCGAGCCGCGAACTCTGCGAGGCGAAAACGATCAACGAAACAGGAGCCTGGTCAAGCCAGACTCCTGTTCTTTCATATGGTTCAACCTCCGTGGTTTTTGTACCAGTCCCGGCCGTAATCCAGGTAGATCTGCTTCACCAGGGCGGTCTTGCGCTTGTGGACCTCCTCGTCCTTGCTCCCGACCACGCCGGCCATGAAGCAGAAGCCTCCCCCGGGGGCATAGCGGTCGATATAGTCCCGCACCGCCTGGGCCAGCTCCTCGTCCGGGGTCTCCGGGAAGGAGATCCTCCCCTGGTTGTCCCAGCCGCCGGCGAAGGCCAGCTTGCCGTGGTACTTTTTCTGCACCGCCAGAAGGTCGTTCCCCACCTGGGCGGGCTCCCACAGGGAGACGCCCATATCGATCCAGTCGTCGATGAAGCTCTCGCACTTGCCGCAGTCGTGCATGCCGATCT
>CAMZIY010000065.1 GCA_947307365.1 uncultured Clostridia bacterium | reverse complement strand
TAGTGCTGATCCCGGTTCCAGATCTTGTAGCGCATGGATTCGATGGGATGCCAGGCAAACCAGAAATCGAACATCTCCACGGTAGCCCCGGGGAATTCCGTCAGGTTCGCAAGGATGGCGCATCCGTCGGGGAGATAGCCGTAGCCCAGCTCAATGGGCATGTAGCCGGGTTCAAACAGATTATCCAGATGAAGCGCGCTCTCTTCTTCGGGGAAATCCACGGGGTCCTGGGTCTGGGCGTATTTTGCAGGATCGGGTTCGACCATATCCCGCATGAAATACTTGTAAAGCGGTCCGTTTCTTTCTTCTTCTGTGATCGGTACCATGGTGTCTGCTCCTTTCCCGTTGGTTGATTTGAGCTTAGGATAGCATAAAAGCCCGGGTAAGTCTATCGGCAGGCAGGTTTTGTTTGCCTTTCCCGTTCGTTATGGATCGGCCTTGACGGGGATTCTGTCCTCGCAGGGAACGCCCACCATGCATTTGCCGCAGTTGCCCTTCTTGTATATCTTGAAGAGTTCGCCGGAGCGGCCGCTGCATTTCTTCAGGTTGCGCAGATGCTCCAGGGAGATGGCGTCCACGGGGCACCGGGTCGTGCAGGTCCCGCAGCGGGTGCAGTATTCGTAGGGATCCGTGTAGGGCCGCTTCGTGGGCTCCATAGCGCAGTCCAGGATCAGGGTGACCATGGCGCCGCAGCAGCCTTTCTCCGTAATGATGTGGCGGTGGACACCGAAGGTGCCCAGACCGGCGACGTAGGCCACGTGCCGGGTAGACCAGGCGACGGACCAGTGCAGGTCCTCCTCGCCGCCGTTATCCACCGGAATGGAGACGGAGGGGTGATCCATATCCCAGGTGGGATTGAAGACCTTGACGCCCTCTTTCTCCAGGGCCGCGGTCACAGCCTTGGCAAAGGGGACCACCACCTTGGCATGATTCCCGTAGCCGTTCACCCAGGCTTCGTCTATGGGCTCGTCGGAAGCCCGGTGCCGGCTGCGGATCTCCTCCGAGAAGGAAAAGTAGAACACGGCGACGGTCTTTGCTTCCGGCATCCACTCCTTCGGGCTCATCCACTTTTCCCCGATGATCTCCGGGTCCCGGAAGGCTTTGAACAGGGGATCGTCCGCGGCGGCAAAGCCGTAGATCGGTGCATCCATGATGGGCACGGTCACGTTCTCCTGGGGGAGGAGGACCTGGTTGTCCACGCCGGCAAAGGCGTCTTTCACGATGGCGGCAAATTGTTCCTTGTCCATAGTTACCTCTCTTTCCTCTTGCCGGGCAGGCCATGCGGCGGCGCACCCGGATACGTTCTGCGCAGAAACTGCCCGGAGCTGATCCGGCTTGTTTCCTGCGGCAGCACATTTGTTTGATCTGATTTTATCATAATCGTAGAAAACCCACAAGAAAAAACGCGGATGTTCTCCTGCTGTCCTCCGTACCCGCTGTTCCGTTTGCGTTTTTGCCGAAGAGAGAGTAAAGTGTTCACAGGAAAATGAAAACCGAACGAAAGGGAGATAACCGGATCATGTTCACCGCGGAAATGATGGCCCCCTGCGGGCTGGACTGCAGTCTCTGCCTCTTTGCCCACAACAAGGAAAAACCCTGTCCCGGCTGCAACGCCGAAAGCGACGCCAAGCCCGAATTCTGCACGAAATGGTGCCGGAT
The DNA here is from genome assembly GCA_947307365.1 of uncultured Clostridia bacterium. GTDB lineage: Bacteria > Bacillota > Clostridia > Oscillospirales > Oscillospiraceae > UBA1774. The sequence goes on along the minus strand of CAMZIY010000065.1, from coordinate 8,980 downwards.
CATCCCCTGCGAAAAGCGGGTGAACAATGGATACCGGTACTGCAGCGAATGCCCGGATTTCCCCTGCGAAGACCTGGAGAAGCTGGAGGACCGGTATATGACGGCCTATCCACTGAAAGAGTCCCCCATACAGAATCTTCGGGATATCCGGAGCATGGGCCTGGAGGCGTTCCTGGCCCGGGAGCGGGAGAAATGGACCTGCGCCAAATGCGGCGGGCCGATCTGCGTGCACAACGGGATCTGCCGGGACTGTGGGGACAAGGCGGCGGACTGACCGGATCGGGCCGGACCGAGGCGGGATGAAAGGCAAGGGAACGGAATGAGAAACGAGTGGTCCTTCGCCAGGGACGACCTGGTCTGCGCGATCACCGAACTGGGGTTTCCCGCAGAACTGGGGGACGCCATTGCGCGGCATCTGGGAAGCCCCAAGGCCATGGATCGGATGACCCGGTATCTGTACTATGTACAGCCGGAGTCAGCGGAGCTGATCGTGGACGAGATGCTTTCCATCCGCAGCGAGATCGACGCCTGGCGGGAACGGAAAAACAGCAGATAGACGAAGGAAACGGGATCGACATGAAGAGATTCGGAGGCAGGGACCGGGGCGAAAGACGGCGCCGTTCCCAGCGAAAGCTTCTTCAGCGCGAAAAGATGATGCGCTTTTTCGGGCAGCAGGGCGGCCTTCTCTATGAGAAGCATCGCCGGAAGATCGACCGCTCCCCGGGATATATGCGGGACGGGAACGTCTCCCATTATGTCAGCGTCGGGTTTTCCCAAAAGACCCGGGACCGGGATCGGTACGGTCCGGCGGTCCTCCGGACGCGGCGGGATGAACGGGCGGCCCAGTCCGCAAGGCAGCAGCTGAAGGAGCATGGCGAGGGGCGGAGAAGGGCCTGAATCGTTTTGCGGGGAGAACCTGGCGATCCACGGGGTCCGAAGCGCTCCTTTTGTTTGATTTCTACCGGCGGAAATAGTAAACTGTACCTGAAGATCCCGGAAGGGGAGGAAGAGACCGTGCTGATCAGACTGAGCGTGAATACGACGAAGCATACCCAGATGACGGATATCACCGGGATGATACGGAAAGCAGTGGAGGAAAGCGGGTTTCGGGACGGGATCTGCACCGTTTTTGTGCCCCATACCACCGCCGCCGTCACCATCAATGAGAACGCCGACCCGGACGTAGTGCGGGATTTTACGGCGGAGCTGGGCAAGATCGTCCCCTGGGAGGACGGGTACCGCCATATGGAGGGGAATTCCGCCGCCCATCTGAAAGCCAGCATGATGGGCTTTTCCCAGCAGATCATCGTGGATGAAGGAAAGCTGGTCCTGGGCACCTGGCAGGGGATCTGGTTCTGCGAGTTCGACGGTCCCCGCAGCAGGAGCGTCTATGTGAAGCTGATGGGGGATCCCCGCGTTTCGGAGGAAACAGAATGAGCATCGTCTATCGGGAGACCCGTGATTTCAGCCGGGATGAGCTGGAACGGCTCTTTCTGTCGGTGGAATGGTCTTCGGGCCATTTTCCCGATAAGCTTGCCGCAGCCATGAAAAACTTCGCCACGGTCTTTTCCGCCTGGGACGGAGAAAAACTGGCGGGTATGGTCTGCGCCATGGACGACGGGGTCATGAACGCCTACGTCCATTATCTTCTCGTGGATCCGGAATACCAGGGCAGGACCATCGGTACGACGCTGATGGAGATGGTCAGGGAGAAGTACAGGGACTATCTGCGCATCGCGGTGATCGCCTACGACCGGGAGCTGGCGTTTTACGAACACTGCGGGTTCGTGAAGAGCGGGGATTCCTCGCCGATGTTCATCACGTCATTGTGGACTTGAATCGGCTTTCTGCCGGAGGGATGCGCCGGCAGGACCGCCTTTGAGTGATTCTGCAAGAGAGAAAAGGAGCGCTTGAGATGGGGTTGTTTGATTTCTGGAAAAAGAGAAAGAAAAAAGCCGCTGCGGCTGCCGCGGCGGAAGCGGCGGCAACGGCGGATCTCAGCGGCGTCGACCCTGCGGAGATCGTTCCGCCGGAGACCCGGTATACCCAGGATTATAAGGATTATCTGGCGTCCCGGGAGGCGGAAGGATCGGAAACGGGAAAACGGAAAGCGCTGGTCGCCTATTTTTCCGCCGGCGGGGTGACCGCAGGCGTCGCCAAACGCCTGGCTGACGCCGCAGGCGCGGCGATCTATGAGATCCGGCCCGCCGTGCCCTACACCGAGGAAGATCTGGATTGGCGGAACCAGAATTCCCGTTCCAGCCTGGAGATGAAGGATAAGTCGTCCCGTCCCGCCCTGGCGGATACGGACGCGCCCGTAGCGGAGGCCGGGCTCATTTTCCTGGGGTATCCCGTTTGGTGGTATCGGGAGCCGTCGATCATCGACACCTTCCTGGAGGCTTACGATTTCAAGGGCAAGAGGATCGTCCTCTTCGCCACCTCCGGCGTCAGCGGGATCGGCGACGAAGCCCCCGCACGGGCCGCGGAGCTCACCGGGGCCGAGGTGCTGCCGGGCAAGCGTTTCCCCGCGGACGTTTCCGGGGACGAACTGAAGGCCTGGGCGGAGGAATACTGACCGATCCGGAAGACAACACTGAGAAAGGATGAGAGATATGCTGACAAAGGAGATCCTCGGCAAACTTCAGCTCCACGGCAGGACGATCTTTGATGAGGACAAAAACGCCCTTTTCTTCAACTGGACCTGCAGCGGATTCACCGTAGTCTTCAGCGGTTCGGTGCTGAAGGCCCGCTTCACGGCGCTGGGGGACAAGGGGCCCGCTTTCCCCGGTTTCCCGGAGCCCGCGCCGGATTATCCCTTTTTCGGCGTGATCGCCGATGGGGGAGAGCTCGGTCTCCGCACGGAGTGCCGGGAGGAGGACGCCCTGTTTACTTTGTTTGAGGGAGAAAAGGGACGGCACACCCTTCGGGTGGTGAAGCTCAGCGAAAACGCCCGGGGCAAGCTCGGCCTGCTGGAGCTGGAGACGGACGGGGAGATCCTCCCCGCGCCGAAGAACGAAAAGCCCGTCATCGAGGTGGTGGGGGACTCCATCACCTGCGGCTTCGGCAACGAGGCGGAGGGCGGCTCCTTTGAATTCCGCTGCAGCGAGGAGAACGGCTGGATGTCCTACGCCGCCCTGGCCGCCCGGGAGCTGGACTGCGAATACAGCCTGGTGTGCGAAAGCGGCATCGCCGCCAGCCAGGCGCAGCGGCCTCTGTTCCCCCACTACGCCATGGACGATATCTACGCCTTTACGGACGCGCCGTATGACTATCGCTGGGGCAAAGACCCTGCCCGGTGGGACTTTTCCGCCCATCCCAGCGATGTCGTGGTGATCAATCTGGGCACCAACGACGCGACCCCCATGCGCTTCTCCCAGGACCCCTTCATCATCGACGGGATGGAGGATTATTTTCAGAAAAAATTCCGGGGCCTGGTGGAGCAGATCCGCCTGCTCAACGGGAAGGATACGCTGATCGTCTGTTCCCTGGGGTCCATGGATTATTTCCTGTATGACCGGATCGTTGCGGCGGTGGAGGAGTACAAGGCCGATACCGGGGACGAAAAGATCTTCGCCTTCAAGTATCTGCCCATCAACAACATGTCCGAGGGGCTCGGCGCGGCAGGCCACCCCTCCATGAAGACCGATATCCGGATGGGGAAGGAACTGGCCTTCCGCCTGAAACCGTATTTGAAGAAATAAACCCGGATCCATGCAGCGGGAGGAGGCGTCAGCCTCCTCCCGCATATTTATATATCGCTTTACAGTACCCGATCCAGAAAACCGAAGACCCGGTCCAGATTGGACTTCATGAACCAGTCCCGCGTCACGATGTGGTTCAGGGCGCAGTGGTTCCAGCCGTCGAATGTCTGGAAGCATACCCGTTCCTTTCCGCAGCGCTGCTCGATCACGGCGGCGAGCCGCTCCGATTCGGTGCAGGGCACCACGGCGTCCTGCAGACCCACCTGGACCAGGGTGGGCGGGAAGTTCCCGTCAATATACGTGAGGGGGTTGAGCAGGGCGGCGAGATCCGGGAAAAGCCGGGGATTGGCTCCCAGGTAAATGGACATGAGGTTGGGCGGGATGGTGCCGGGTACGAACTCCTTCGGCGCCCTGGCTTCCTCCTCCGGAGGCGGGGCAAAGAGCAGCAGGTCGTAGCAGCCGCATTGGGCGACGACAGCCTTCACTTCCCCGGATGCATCGGGACAGACGGGATCCGGACCGTTAAAGGCGGCGATCCCGGCGGTGGCGGCGGCAAACACCGCGTAATATGCCCCGGCGCTGTCCCCGCCGACGGCAAAGCGGTCGGGATCCAGGCGGTATTCCGCCGCATGGGTTTTCAGAAAGCGGATCGCGGATTTCAAGTCGTACAGGGCGTTGGGCGCCTTGCTCTCAAACGCCTTCCGATACTCCAGGGAGACCACCGCGTATCCCCGGTTGATGCCGTCGGCGGCAAGAAGGAACTGCACGTCCTGCTTGTCTCCCGCGATAAAGGCGCCGCCGTGGATGAAAACGTAGGTCGGAAAGGGACCTTCTCCCGTTTCGGGCAGGTAAATATCCAGCACCTGGCTGGGGGATCGGGTGGCGTACGCCACATTCAGCCATTTCCGGCCCACCCGGCTGACGTCCACCATGTCGGATCCGGAGGGATCCGACGGCTCGATCAGCGTCCAGGGAATATCCAGACCGAAGCTTCCCATTTGCTAATCCTCCTGTCGTATTTGGTATTTGCAGACAGTTTAGCATGGGCGGCGCCGGGCTGACAAGTAAAAACAGGACCGGGCAGATCGCCCGGTCCCGCAATGGGTGTGTCGGTCTCTTATTCCGCGAACATGGGGGTGGAGAGATAGCGGTCGCCGGTGTCCGGCAGCAGGACCACGATGGTCTTGCCCTTGTTTTCCGGCCGCTTCGCCAGCTGGATGGCCGCCCAGGTAGCCGCGCCGGAGGAGATGCCCACCAGGATCCCCTCGGTCCGGCCGATCTGCCTGCCGGTGGCGAAGGCGTTTTCGTTGGCGACGGGAATGATCTCGTCATAGACCTTGGTGTTCAGCACGTCCGGCACGAAGCCCGCGCCGATGCCCTGGATCTTATGGCTGCCGGAGCGGCCTTCGCTGAGCACGGGGGAGTCGGCCGGTTCCACGGCCACCACCTTCACCGCGGGATCCTGCGCCTTCAGGTATTCCCCCACGCCGGTGATCGTGCCGCCGGTACCCACGCCGGCCACGAAGAAGTCCACCTGGCCGTCCGTATCCGCCCAGATCTCCGGGCCGGTGGTGGCCTTGTGCACCGCCGGGTTCGCCGGGTTCACGAACTGGCCGGGGATGAAGCTGTCGGGGATCTCTTTTGCCAGCTCCTCCGCCTTGGCAATGGCCCCCTTCATGCCCTTGGCGCCCTCCGTCAGCACCAGCTCGGCGCCGTAGGCCTTCATCAGCTGGCGGCGCTCCACGCTCATGGTCTCCGGCATGGTGATGATGATGCGGTAGCCCTTGGCGGCGGCCACGGAAGCCAGGCCGATGCCGGTGTTTCCGGAGGTGGGCTCGATCAGCGTGGCCCCGGGCTTCAGCGTGCCCTTTGCCTCCGCGTCCTCGATCATTGCCAGGGCGATGCGGTCCTTTACGCTGCCCGCGGGGTTGAAATACTCCAGCTTCGCCAGAATTTTGGCCTCCAGGCCCAGTTCCTTTTCCAGATGGGTCAGCTCCAGCAGGGGAGTCCCCCCGATCAGCTGGTATGCGGAAGTGTAGATCTTGCTCATATTCATTGCCTCCAATTTTAATCATATAAACATAGTGAAAAGGTATGTTTTTGTTTTGCGAGCATAGGATACACCAGAAAAGAGCGCTTGTCAAGAGAAATTTTTATTGAAATCCTATTTTCCTGTGATTATAATAGGAATTAGAGGTGAAGAATATGCTGATATCCACAAAAGGGCGTTATGCGCTGCGGATCCTGGTGGACATGGCGGAGCATCAGAGAGAAGGATACATCACCCTTCAGGAGGTGGCCGGGCGGCAGGATATCTCCGAGAAATACCTGGAGAGCATCGTTCGGGAGCTGGTGAAGGGCGGCATCGTCTCCGGCCAGCGGGGAAAGGGCGGAGGATACCGTCTCTGCCGTCCGCCGGAGAAGATCAAGGTAGGGGATATCCTGCGGTGCACGGAGGGGAGCCTTGCCCCCGTGGCCTGCCTGACAGAGGGGGCCGCGCCCTGTCCCCGAACCGCCCGGTGCCGGACCCTGGCATTCTGGAAGGGGCTGGACGAGGTGATCCGCCGGTATACCGACGGATATACCATTGCGGACATGATGCAGAGCGGCGGGGACGGAGACGATTATATTATCTGACGGACGGCAGGTGAAAAACCGTGACCATACAGCAGCTGCGCTACGCCGTGACGATTTCCGAGGCCGGTTCCTTCAATAAAGCTTCAGAGAGATTATATGTTGCCCAGCCTTCCCTCACCAGCGCCATGCAGGAGCTGGAGAAGGAGCTGGAGGTGACGCTGTTTTCCCGCAGCGGGCGGGGAGTCGCCCTGACGAACGACGGGGTAGAGTTCATCCACTACGCCCGCCAGGTGCTGCAGCAGTACGACGGACTCCTGGAGCGGTTCGGGAAGGACGGGGGGCGCAAGAAGAAATTCGGGATCTCCACCCAGCATTATTCCTTTGCCGTGAAGAGCTTCGTGGAGCTGGTGCGGCAGTTCGGCACGGAGGAATATGAATTCGCCATCCGGGAGACCCGCACCCGGGACGTGATCGACGACGTCTTTGCCGGGAAGAGCGAGATCGGGATCCTGTATCTCAGCGATTTTAACCGCAAGCCCCTGGAGAAGCTCCTGCGGGCCAACCAGCTGGAGTTCCACCCCCTGGCGGCCTGCGAAGCTTACGTTTATTTATGGAAGGGGCATCCCCTGGCGGGAAAGCCGTCGATCCGCTTCGCGGACCTGGCGGATTACCCATGTCTCTCCTTCGAGCAGGGAGCGGCGGGCTCCTTCTATTATGCGGAGGAGATCCTCAGCACCGCCGAATATCCCCGGACCATCAAGGCCACGGACCGGGCCACCATGCTGAACCTGATGGTGGGGCTGAACGGGTATACCCTCTGCTCCGGCGTGATCTGCGAGGAACTGAACGGACCGGAGTACCTGGCCATCCCCTTCGAGGCGGAGGAGGACGCCGTGGGCAGCCGCATGGAGATCGGCTATATCTCCCGGAAGAACATGATCCTGAGCGACCTGGCGGAGCGGTATATCCACGAGCTGGACCGCTATCTGAAGCAGTACCAGCAAACCCACTGAAATACCATTAGAACAGGAATCGAGCATCCTGTCTCGTTTGAGGCAGGATGCTTTGTTATAGGCTCAGTCTATAACCAACCATTTAGATAGGATATTGGACAGGATCGCGGCCGTATGCTATGCTCGGACCATCCAAATCACAAAACAATCTGACAGAAACGAGGGAACGACCATGTCCAACTATAAATTCGAGACTCTGCAGCTTCACGTGGGCCAGGAACAGCCCGATCCCGCGTCCGACGCCCGGGCGGTGCCCATCTACGCCACCACCAGCTACGTCTTCCACAACGCCCAACACGCCGCCGACCGCTTCGGCCTGGCGGATGCGGGCAATATCTACGGGCGGCTCACCAACTCCACCCAGGGAGTGTTCGAGCAGCGCATCGCCGCCCTGGAGGGGGGCGTTGCCGGTCTGGCGGTGGCCTCCGGCGCGGCGGCCATCACCTACACCATCCAGGCCCTGGCGGCCCAGGGGGAGCACATCGTGGCCCAGAAGACCATCTATGGCGGCACGGCCAACCTGCTGGCCCACACCCTGCCCCTCTACGGCATCGAAGCCAGCCTGGTGAACGTCCACGATCTGAACGAGGTGGAAAGCGCCATTCAGCCCAACACCAAGGCCATCTACATCGAGACCCTGGGGAACCCCAACAGCGATATCCCGGATATCGACGCCATCGCGGCCATCGCCCATCAGCACGGTCTGCCCCTGGTGATCGACAACACCTTCGGCACTCCCTACCTCATCCGGCCCATTGAGCACGGGGCGGACATCGTGGTCCACAGCGCCACCAAGTTCATCGGCGGCCACGGCACCACCCTGGGCGGCGTCATTGTGGACGGAGGCACCTTCGACTGGGCGAAGAGCGGCAAATATCCCTGGATCAGTGAGCCCAACCCCAGCTACCACGGGGTGAAGTTCACCGACGCGGCGGGTCCGGCGGCCTTCGCCACCTACATCCGGGCCATCCTCCTGCGGGATACCGGGGCCTGCATCTCCCCCTTCGCAGCCTTCCTGCTCCTCCAGGGCACCGAGACCCTGTCCCTGCGGCTGGAGCGCCATGCGGAGAACACGAAGAAGGTGGTGGAATACCTGCTGAAGCATCCCCAGGTGGAGCGGGTCTACCATCCCTCCCTGCCGGACCACCCGGACCATGCCCTCTACGAGAAGTATTTCCCCAACGGCGGGGCCAGCATCTTTACCTTCGACATCAAGGGCGGCAAGGATGAGGCCTTCCGGTTCATCGACGGGCTGGAGATCTTCTCCCTCCTGGCCAACGTGGCGGACGTGAAGAGCCTGGTGATCCATCCTGCCACCACCACCCATTCCCAGCTCACGGAGGCGGAGCTGGAGGACGCGGGCATCCACCCCAACACCATCCGCCTCTCCATCGGCACGGAGCATATCGACGACATCATCGCCGATCTGGAGAAGGGCTTCGCCGCCGTATAAACGCAGGCAGCGCCGGTCCGGCGTTTGCTGTCCTATCCCATAAGGCGGGACCGGAGGATCGGGATCGATCCTCCGGCCTCGTCGTTTCCGCCTTGCCAATCCGGAACAAAGCTGTTACCATAGAAGCATGACAAACTGAAAAAGAATCATGAGGAGGATGCATCTATGGCAAGCGGCACGAAATACGCGCATATCCTGCAGCCCCTGCGGATCGGGAACACGGTGTTCCGCAACCG
>CAMZIY010000064.1 GCA_947307365.1 uncultured Clostridia bacterium | reverse complement strand
CCGGTTCCACCTGGAGCACCTTCGGCGTCGGCCGGAGCGCCATGGAAATGCTCTATGGCGCCGTGGCCCTGGGGGGCCACATCCGGGTGGGCATGGAGGATAACGTCCTCTACGCCAAGGGCAAGCTGGCGGACTCCAACCGCCAGTTCGTGGAGCGGGCCGCCCGGGTCATCCGGGAGTACGGCAACGAGGTCGCCACCAGCGACGAAGCCCGGGAGATCCTGGGTCTCAAAAAGTAAATCCCGATACAGCGAGCCGGGAAGGGGCGCAGCCCCTTCCCGGCAGTTTTTTGTTCCTTTATTCCGTATCCCGCGCCGCCTGGCAGATCAGCCGGACGCAGGTATCGTACCCCAGCACGCCGCTGTCCAGGGAGAGATGGAAGTTCCGCAGATCTCCCCAGGTCTTTCCGGTGTAGTGGTGATAATAGGCGTGCCTCGCCTGGTCGGTCTTCTTCATGGTGCGGCGGATCACCGCCTCGTCCTTGTTGCCGATGAGCTCCCCCACCCGGGCGGCCCGGTGTTCTTCGTCCGCAAAGAGGAATACGTCCAGGCTGGGGATCCCCGCGGCCCGGAGCACCGCGTCCGCACAGCGGCCCAGGATCAGGCAGGGGCCTTTGGCCGCCAGCTTCAGGATGACGGCGCTCTCCGCCCCGTACATGGCGTCCTTCTGGTCGTAGGAGATGGGGGTGATGTGCCGGAGGATGGCATCCTTCTTGGTGATGGCCTCCTCCTCCGCCTCCAGCAGGGCGGGGTCGATGCCCAGCTCCTCCGCGCTGCCCCGGATGATGTCCTTGTCATAGAATTCGATGCCCAGCTCTGCGGCCACCCGCTGGCCCACGGAATGTCCTCCGGCGCCGTACTCCCGGCAAAGGGTGATGATCCTCATGGAAGCGACCTCCCCGTATCATTTCTGGGACGATTATACTCCGCCTTTCCTGCGCTTTCAATACCTCCCTTGACGGAGAAGAGGCGGTGGGGTAGGATTAATACAGAAAAACCAAAATGACGGAGGTACTGCTATGTTCTACGAGACCGCGAAAAACGACCATGGCCTGGCCCGGCCCCCCTTCAAATCCTGCGCCGTGCCCCGGGTCATCGGCTGGCTCAGCACCGTCAGCGCCGACGGGGTGGATAACCTGGCCCCCTACAGCCAGTTCACCAACCTGACCTTCGATCCCCCCTACGTGCTGGTGTCCATCAACCGGGGCCCCACGGGGAAGCGAAAGGATACCTGCGTGAACATCGAGGCCACCGGGGAATTCGTGTACAACATCGTGCCCTATGCCCTGCGGAACGCCATGAACGTCACCGCCGCCCCCTTCCCCCCGGAGGTGGACGAATTCGAAAAGGCCGGGCTGAAGAAGGCCAAATGCGAGCTGGTAAAGCCCTGCCGGGTGGCGGATTCTCCCATCAACCTGGAGTGCAGATATGTGCAGACCATCGTCCTCCCCGGGGACAGCAAATCCGGCACCGTGGACATCATCATCGGCAAGGTGGTGGGGGTCCATATCGCGGACGATGTGATCCTGCCGGACGGGAAGATCGACATGGAAAAGATCCGTCCCCTGGCCCGCATGGGCTATTCGGACTACACCTCCGTGGAGCACGTCTTCGAGCTGGAGCCGGATCTCCAGGCCGGAGGCACCTCCGAAATGGCCCGGTACGGCCTGGAGGGCGCCACGGGCATGGTGCCGTAAAACGGGATCGATCGCGCCTTCCGGGCGCGGGCAGAAACGGATATTTCTTCCTGCTGCGGCGTCAGCAGAAAAACCTGCCGTGCAGGGAATATCACGGAACCGATCGGGCCGCTGCAGATCATTTGTTTGCGGCGGTCCGCGTTTATTGGAACCTTCCCGCCCGGGATGCGTCATACAGGTATTCGGGAACCGTTTTTCATCGGGAAAGGAGTCTTCAAATATGAAAAAAACCGTATGTCTCCTGCTGGCCCTGGTCCTGTGCCTGGGTCTGACGCTGCCCGCCGCCGCAGCTGCGGAACCGGCGGATGAGCAGATGAAGGCCGTGATCCTCCAGGTGAAGAAGACCCTGGGGATCTCCGACGACTATACGGAGTTCAACGGGGACAGCTACGTCTGGGGCGAGCAGACCTGGTGGCAGCTCAGCTGGTGGAAGGAGGACGAGAGCCTCTCGGTCACCTGCGACGATCAGGGCAAGGTCTTCTCCTATGAGCGCTGGTTCCATAACGAGGAGTACCGCTATTCCGACAAGCTCCATTTCCCGGACTATACCTGGGATGACGCCGCCAAAGCGGCCGGGAGCTTCCTGTCCAAAGTGCTGGACAAAAACGAAGGCGTGGAGCTGACGGAGCGGCAGGACAGCCTGCGTCCCTCCTCCCGGTATTCCGTCAATGGGATCCTCACCCTCAACGGGGTGGATACGGAGGTCTCCGTAAGCCTCGCCTTCCGCACCGCCGACGGGATCCTGCTCTCCTTCCGCCGCAGCGACGCGGAGACCTTCATCGTGGGGGGCGTGCCCTCCGCCGTTCCGGCGGTCAGCGCCGCGGAAGCCCTGCCGAAATTCCGGGACGCCCTGACCACGGAGCTGAACTGGGTGTATACGGATTACGAAAAGCACGAGGCCCGGCTGATGTATGAGATCTCCCTGGGCTGGGGCGCCTATGTGGATGCCCAGACAGGAGAGCTCCTGTATCGGCAGGAGGGATTCCGGGGCTATGACGGCGGAAAGAACGCCGCCGCTGCCGAGCCGGAGGCGATGGATGAGGAGGATATGAGCCTCACGCCCCAGGAGCTGGCCGGAGCGGAGAAGTTCAAGAACGTGCTGGACGGGGAAGCCCTGAAGGCCGCCGTTATGAAGGAGGCCGCCTTCGGGATCACCGAGGACTTTGCGCTGAGCACCGTCACCTACACGGCGGCTCAGCCCAGCGTGGACCCCGCGTCCCTGGGAGAGGGGGAGACGCCGGATGATACGGTGACCGCTTTCTTCCGCCTGAGCAAGGTCCTGGAGGGGCCGGAGTTCGGCCTCACTCAGGAGAGATATGACGAACTGCTGGAAGAAGGCAATATCCCCACGGTATGGAAGTACGTCACCGCCGACGCCCGCACCGGGGAGGTGCAGAGCCTGTATACCGGCTACAACGGCTTCGGCTGGAAGGAGGAACAGGATACGACCCCCGCGGACCTTCCCGCCGCAGCCCGGGATTTCCTGGAGCGGAAGTACCCCGACTGGCTGTCCCTCTGCGAGCTGAAGGATTCCTCCCGCTCGGACTGGAGCGTGCCGGTGGATTCCTACTATTATATCCGCATGGAGGCGGGATATCCCTGCCCCATGAACAGCATCTCCCTGAGCGTCAACGCCGCCGCGGGCTGCGTGGATTCCTTCAGCGCCGAATGGGATGAGGAGCTGACCTTCGGCCCCTCCGGCCCGGTGGTGGGGGAGACGGCGGCGCAGGACGCCTTCCTGGGCTGCTATAACGCCCATCTGACCTACGTGCTCCTGCGGGAGGATCCCGAGGATTGGCAGAGCGCCTGCCGCCGGGTCCTGGTCTACCTGCCCGACAGCGGCGATAACTGGGTCAGCCGGGTGGACGCGATCACCGGCGAGCCGGACCGGCAGGTCCGGAGCGAGGAGCTGACGGTCTCCTATGAGGATCTGGACGGGAGCTACGCCCGGAAGGAGATCGAAAAGCTGGCCGCCTTCGGCGTGGGCTTCGCGGGGGTGACGGAGTTCCGACCCAAAGCCGCCGTCACGGAGCTGGATATGATCCTCTTCATGCTCTCCGCCGCAGGCAGGCAGCTGAATTATCCCGACTATGAAAACGCGGACGAGGAGACCCTGAAGCCCATCTACCGGGAGGCCATGGCCCGGGGCTTCATCAGCTCGACGGAGCAGCACCCCGGGCGCACGGTGACCCGCAGCGAGCTTTGCCGCTGCTTCGTGGGGCTCAGCGGCCTCACGGAGGCCGCCGAGATGCGGGGCATCTTCCTCTGCGGCTTCACGGATGATGAAGCCATCCCCGCCGCCGACGTCGGCTACGTGGCCATCGCCAAGGGCCTGGGCGTGGTGCAGGGGGACGGCAACGGCGCCTTCCGGCCCGGAGACGGGGCTGCCCGCCAGGAGCTGGCTCTGATGCTGTACCGGTATCTGTCCCGGTAAAGACCGCCGCGGCGGCAGCGGACCCCGATCCCATTGGATCGCATCAAAAAAACAGCGGACGCCTTTTCGGGCGTCCGCTGAACCGTTTGAAACGGTTTATTTCCATTTGAAGGTGGCCAGGCCGTAGATGTACAGGCCCACCACGCAGATGGGGACGAAGTACTTGAAGATGGGCTTCATCCAGGACTTCACCTTCCAGCCCTTGCCCGCGTTGGCCTCCTCGATGAATCGATCCCAGCCCCAGCCGAACTTGAAGCAGCAGAACAGGGAGAAAATCAGCGCGCCGATGGGCAGCAGGTTGGTGCTGACGATGAAATCCCAGAAGTCCAGCCAGGCGGAGCCTTCCGCGAAGGGCTGGAAATGGAAGACGCTGTAGCCCAGGGCGGTGGTGCTGGCCAGAATGAGGATGCCGATGCCGCAGATCAGACAGCCCTTGGGACGGCTCCAGCCGGTCTTCTCCCGGATCATGGCGAGAATGTTCTCGAACACCGCCAGCTCCGTGGAAAGGGCGGCGAAGACCATAAAGAGGAAAAACAGGGTGCCCCAGACCCGACCGCCGGGCATGTTGTTGAACACGGTGGCCATGGTGTCGAACAGCAGGCTGGGGCCTGCGTTCACTTCAATATTGTAGGTGAAGCAGGCGGGGAACATGATGAAGCCCGCGATGACCGCCACCAGGGTATCCAGAACGATGACGTTCACGCTCTCGCCCAGGAGGGAGCGCTCCCGGCCGATATAGCTGCCGAAGATGGCCATGGAGCCGATGCCGATGCTCAGGGTGAAGAAGGCCTGGTTCATGGCCCCCACGATGACGCTGCCGGTGATCTTGCTGAAATCCGGCACCAGGTAGAAATGCAGGCCTTCTTTCGCGCCGGACATGGTGGCGCTGTGCACCGCCAGGACCAGCATGAGGATGAAGAGCGCGACCATCAGATATTTGGTGACCCGCTCCAGGCCTCCCTGGATATTGAAGCAGAGGATGCCGAAGCCCAGGATCACGGCCACTACCAGGTAGCCCATGTTGATCCCGGGGTTCGTGATCATCTTCACGAAGCCCAGGTCAGCGGAATTGCCGATGAGGAACTGCACGAAGTAGTAGATCATCCAGCCGGTGACCACGGTGTAGAAGGCCATGAGGGCCACGTTGCCCAGGAGACAGAGCCAGCCGTGGATCTGCCATTTCTGGCCCGGCTTCTCCAGCTTCTGGTACATGCCCAGAGGGCTGGCCTGGCTGGCCCGGCCCATGGCGAACTCCATGGTCATGCAGGGCAGACCCAGGAGCAGCAGGCAGAGGATGTACACCAGCACGAAGCCGCCGCCGCCGAACTGACCGGTCATCCAGGGGAATTTCCAGACGTTGCCGCAGCCGATGGCGCAGCCCGCACTGAGCAGGATGAAACCTAATCGGCTGCCCAGTCTTTCCCGTTCTTTCATTACAATAACTCCCTTTCTTCCCATTTGGAATGTTCTCTTATCATACAATGATTCGACAGAAGAGTAAAGAGTTTTTGAATAAGATATTCTGAGGCGGGAAAGCGCAGAATGAACCAGGCCGCGGGACTGAGCCCGCGGCCTGGATTTGCCGGGATAAAAGGAGAGAGGAGAAGGAAAAAAGAAAGACTACAAGAAAATCATACGCAATCAGCAGGTCGATTTAACCTGATTTGCGGAATCAGATTAACATGTTATGGCCACAATGTCAAGCAAAAGAAACGGAGAATTTCTTTGCTTTCCCGGACGGAAGATGATATACTGTACGCAAATAACCGATCTCCGGCGTCAGTCGGGAGGAAAGAAGGCGCGTTCAATGGCGTACAGCGAGGAACTGATCGCGGGCAAACTGAGACGATGGGAAAAATATATCCTCCGTTTCCGCCTGCCGGAGTGGGAGGAGATCCCCAATATCGGGCTGTATATGGACCAGGTGGTGATGCTGCTCATGGGCTATCTGGACTATATGCCCCCGGAGCTGAAGGAGGAGCAGGTGGTCACCGCCGCCGCCATCAACAACTATGTGCGCAAGGGGATCATGCCCAGTCCGGAGAAGAAGAAGTACTACCGGGAGCATATCGCCTACCTGGTGATGATCTGCACCCTGAAGCAGAGCCTGAGCATCGCCATGCTCCAGAAGCTCCTGCCCGCCGGCCGGGGGGAGGAGGAGGTCCGGCCCGTCTACGAGGCCTATGTCCGGCGGCACAGGGAAAGCGCCCGCTTCTTCGTGCGGCAGGTCCGGGCCGCCTCTGCGAACATCCTGAAGCATCCGGACGCGGGGGAGGACGCCGTGGAGAATACGGAGGATCTGATCGCCTCCACCGCCATCGTGGGGGGCTTTGCCCGTCTCCTGGCGGAGAAGCTCCTGCTCCTGGACGGCTGTGATCTGGAAACTGGCGGCAGTATCGAGGTGGAGTAAACGCCTCGCGTTTCGACCCGTTTTCCCGGCGCGCTGCGGCGCGCCGGGTTTTTCTTTCGCTTTTCTGTTGACAAACGTAGACAGATGTGCTACAGTTAGTCTACAAACGTAGACAAACGGAGGGATCGCCATGGAAAAGAAGAGCATCGCCCTGACTGACGCAGAGTGGAGCGTGATGGAATGTCTGTGGACCCGCGCCCCCCGCACCGGCCGGGAGCTGACGGAGGAGCTGGGAGAGACCTGCGGCTGGAGCCGGTCCACCACCCTCACCCTCCTGAGCCGTCTGGAGGCCAAGGGGGCCGTGGGGACGGAGAGCGACGGAAAGGTGAAGACCTTCGTCCCCCGGGTGAGCCGGGAGGAGGCCGCCCTGCGGGAGACGGAGGATCTGCTGACCCGGGCCTACCGGGGCAGCCTGAGCCTGATGGTCAGCACCCTGACAAAAAAGCAGACTCTTTCCCGGGAGGAGCTGGATGAGCTGTACGCCATCCTGAAGAAGGCAGAGGAGGACGGTCATGCTTGAATGGATCCTTTCATCCGCGGCGCTGTGCGCCCTGGTCATCGGCCTCCGGTATCTGCTCCGGGGGAAGATCGGCCTGCGGCTGCAGTATGCCCTCTGGGGCCTGGTGCTCCTGCGGCTGCTCCTGCCGGTGAACTTCGGCAGCAGCCGTTTCAGCCTCATGAACGCCCTGCCGGGGGAGAAGGAGCTGCTGCTTGCCGCGCCGGCAGTCTATACGATGCCCGATGCCGGGTCGTCGGATCCTATTCCCGCCTCGGCTCCGATCCCCGCCAGTCCCGGGACCCTGGCCTCAACGCCCCGGACGGAGGCGCAGCCTGCGCCCGCCGCACCCGGAACGGAGACCGCCGCGGAGCCCGGGAAAGCGCCTTTGGATACGGGGCGGCTCCTGAAGCTCCTGTGGTTCGCGGGGACGGCGGTCTGCCTCCTGTGGTTTGCCGGGGTGAACCTCCGCTTCGCCCTGCGGCTCCGGCGCAGCCGGAAGCCTTGCTCCGGGGCGGAGGACTTTCCTCTTCCCGTATATGTGACGGCGGCGGCGGAGACCCCCTGCCTTTTCAGCCTCTTCCGTCCGGCGGTGTACCTGCCCCCCGAGGCGGCGGAGGACCCGTCCCTGGATCATATCCTGGCCCATGAGTACACCCATTTCCGCCATGGGGACCAGGCCTGGTCCCTGCTCCGGAGCCTGGCCGTTGCCCTGCACTGGTTCGATCCCCTGGCGTGGTGGGCTGCCTTCCTCTCCCGCCGGGACGGAGAGCTGGCCTGCGACGAGGGGACCCTCCGGCGCCTGGGGGAGGAGGAGCGGACGGCTTACGGCATGACCCTTCTGCGCATGACCTGCTCCAGCCGTCCAGCCCTGTTCCGGGCCGCCACCACCATGACCGGCAGCAAGGCGGGCCTGAAGGAGCGGATCCGGCTCATTGCCCAAAAACCCCGGACCGCGGCGTTCACCCTGGCTGCGGTGATCCTCATCGCCGCCCTGGCCCTGGGCTGCACCTTCACCGGAGCCAAGGGCGTCGAGTATACCGACGAATGGTTCGGGGAGACGGCCTGGCCCTATGCGGATGAATACGCGAAGGCGAACGCCCTCACTCTGACCAAGGAGAATTATCAGGTCCTGCGCCTGAAAACGCAGGAAGCGGAGGTCTATTTCCCGGTGGAAAACGCGAAGGAGGTCCTGGCCGTGACCTTTTCCCGGAAGGAGGACGGGACCTGGGCGGCATTGGAGCAGGATCCGGTACGGGATATCCCCCGGGAACGGGGCTTTTCCATCGAAGTCGTCGTGCCGGACTGGCCCAGTCAAAAGGGGAATCCCGCCTTGAGCTATGTGATCCAGCTCGCCAGCGACTGGAACGACGGCTATCTTCCCGGAAGCAGCGACCCTGTGGACAAGGTGAATCGGATCGTCAGGGTCCGGCTCACCGGACTCACCCCCATGGGCACGGGACGAACGGGCCTCACGTCCGGGGATGAGCTGTACCGCCTGGAATACCGTCTCCTGCCGGAGGATCAGGAGCACCTCGATCTCCCGGAAGGGATGCGGACGGAGATCGTGGACGGGGAAACCTGGATCACGGAATGGAGCGCAGACGGCCAGCCCTATCTCCTCCTCCGCTGGATGGACCCGGACGGGAATCCGGAGCTGGAGCCGGAACGGGAGCCGGTCTGGGTCCTGGCGGGAGAAACCAACACCCGGGAATTGGAGGAGGTCTACGGCGCCCCGGAGATGCTGGAAAAATATCCCGGGAGCGACATGTATGCTGCGGCGTCCGAGGAGCTGCTGGCGGCGTACCTGGCCGGGGACAACGCGCCGCAGGTCTGGCTGAACCTGAAGGACTTTACCCTGAGGCCCGGGGATACCTACCGGTTGATCGCAAGTTATCAGCCCAGCCTGCGGGGCGCGGCGATCTCCTGGTTCTCCACGGACCCGAACGTGGCGACGGTGGATAAAGACGGCTGGGTCACCGGGGTAAACCAGGGGACGGCGACGATCGACGTCTACGTGGGTTCCGCCAAGGCGCAGTGCATCGTCCGGGTACACGGCGAAGCCCAGGAACCCGTGCAGAGCAGGTCCGATGTGCTCGCCCAGGGACAGCTGCGGTGGGTGGAGGAGAGCGAAACCGCGGTTTGGATGCCGATGGAAACCTTGTTCATGATAGCAGGGAACAGCTATCCCCAGATCGTGGAGGTTTCCTCCGCTCTGCAGGACGAGCCGATCTCCTGGATCTCTGAGGACCCGAATGTGGCGGAGGTCAATGAGAAGGGCGTGATCACTGCCTTAAACCCGGGGACGACGAAGGTCACGATCACCGTGGGAGAGTATTCGGCGGAATGCACGGTCCAGGTCACGAAATACCCACCCGATCCTGAAGCCGGGGAGGAAGACGGGATCGCCCTGAATTGGTCCGTCATCTCCCTGTGTGCCGGGGCGCAGTACCAGCTGACCCTCGACCTTGCCCCGGAGCTGGCCGGCGCGGATGTCGTCTGGTCCTCCGGGGATCCGGAGATCGCTTCCGTGAACCAGGATGGGCTGGTCACCGCCGTCGGCTGGGGCACCACGCGGGTGTATGCCGCTGTGGGAGACAGGGAAACGGACTGCGTGATCATGGTTACGTGGTATACCCGCAGGGGTCGGGAGGAGGACGGATATCCCGTGAACGAACGGGGAGAGACCTATGGCGGGATCATGGATTCCGACGGGGTCACCCTGTGCCCTGACCTGGAGGCAGCTGTGGGCTATACCCCGGAGGGAGAACAGATCCAAGGCTACGTCAGACAGTTCGATCTGGATAACGGCGGTCCCGTGCAGCATCCCCGAAACCCGGCGGAGGCGATCGCCTACACTGCGGCCATGGAGGAATTGCGCCGGGAAGCCCTGGAAGAGGGGCGGGATTATCTCTATGCGCTGCCTCTGTACGATCGGGACGGCGTGACGGTGATCGGCTGCTTCCCCGTGGGGAATGTTTGAGTGGAAGCAAAACGGCAGACGGTTAAATCCCGATATTTCGCATCTTTTTTCCTACGGAAGTTCTCCCGAGAGAATGGGACCAGCGAGCATATGCTGGGGGATCCAATGGGGGGCAATCGGCCCCCCTTGGCCGGGAGGAGGGTCCAGGGAACCTTTCGGAAGGTTCCCTGGTGCGCCTTTGGTGACTTTCCCCGCACAGGGAAAGTCACGCCCCCGGCAGGGGCCGCGCCGCAGCAGGCGGCTGCATGAATGCAAAATCATCTTTTTAAGGGTCCAAGCCCTTGTTTTGCTGCGCAACCCTCCCCTCATCAGGCGCTCCGCGCCAGCTTCCCCCAGGGGAAGCCAGGGTACCGGTCGTCCCTGCGCCGGTGCTGCGAAGGGCACCCTGAAAAGCAAACGAGCGTTGCCCGCAGTTTAGTCAGCGGAGCAGAGGCGCATATACCACCCGCTTGTTCTCCGCAGCGCCCATGTCCCCTTCGCTTCAGCGCCTGCCGCACCGGGGCGCAGGGGCGGAGCCCCGCCGCGCTCTTTCCCCGGTTTCTCTCGCGTAAGAGAAACCGGGCCGCCGGAGGCCTCGTCGGAATGGGCCTCACAGGCTTCGTGACCGCGGTTGCGTAAGGGCCGCGATCACTCGCGAGTGTTCGGCCATTCCTCCTCTCCAA
>CAMZIY010000063.1 GCA_947307365.1 uncultured Clostridia bacterium | reverse complement strand
TAGACCTTCATGCTCTCCACCCGCAGGGACTTGGTGGCCAGGATCTGCCAGCACATAAGGGATTCGGCGATGAGCCGGAGCCAGGGGCTGATCCAGCCGAAGAGCCGGAGCACCAGCCAGGGTACCAGGAAGGATGCCAGGA
The DNA here is from genome assembly GCA_947307365.1 of uncultured Clostridia bacterium. Classification (GTDB taxonomy): domain Bacteria; phylum Bacillota; class Clostridia; order Oscillospirales; family Oscillospiraceae; genus UBA1774. The sequence continues at coordinate 10,735 of CAMZIY010000063.1, read as the reverse complement.
CCACCAGGATCCACAGGACCGCCCCCGCGGCCCGTTCGCCGGATACGGTGGCGGGAAACCGCTTCCGCAGCTCCTTTTCCAGCAGGGAGATGAGCTTGCCGATGAAAACCACCGGATGGGGGATGGAGTGGGGATCCCCCACGATCAAGTCGATGATGAAGCCCAGGATCAGGGCCAGGACTGTGAATTTCAAGCCGTTTCTCCTCCCTGCAGGGTGAAGATGTACACCGGGTTCTGTCCCAGCATCAGATGGTAGGGTCCGGCTTTCTTCCCCCGGCTGACCTGGAGGCAGACGGTCTCCGCCTCCGAAAGGGTCGGATCCTTCATGCAGGCGGTGAGCTCCCCCACGGATTCCAGGGCGATGGCGGTGGCCACCACACGCACCCGGGGATTCTTCTCCCGGGCCAGGGCGAGGATCTCCCGGATGCCGCCGGAGCTGCCGCCGATGAACACGTGGGTGGGAGCGGGAAGCTCCCGGCAGGCGTCCGGGGCCGTGCCCTCCACGATCTCCAGGTTCCCCAGGCGGAATTTCTCCTTGTTCTGCCGCAGCAGCTCGACGGCGTCGGATCGCTTCTCAATGGCCCAGACCCGGCCCTTCCGGGCCAGCAGCGCCATTTCCACCGCCACGGAGCCGGTTCCCGCGCCCACGTCCCAGCACAGGGCGTCCTCCGTCAGCCGCAGCTTGGAAAGGGATACGGCCCGGACCTCGCTCTTGGTCATGGGCACCACCCCGTCCTCCCCGCCGCCCCGGAGAAATTCCCCGTCCGGCAGGCCGGGACTGACGATCCGGGCGGGCAGGTCCGCCTCCACCAGGGCCACGCTCAGGGGATCGAAGCGGCCATTCTGCAGCTCCTCCGCCGTACCCAGGGTGATCTTCTCCTCCGGGTAGCTGAGGCGTTCTCCCACGCTCACCCGGGCGCTTCCCAGGCCTGCCGCAGTCAGGGAGCGGCACAGGTCCGCCATGCCGTTTTCTCCCCCCACCAGGGCGAAGATCCGGGGATGATCCCGGAGAGCGGCGGGCAGATCTCCCTCCCGGCCGTGGAGGCTCAGGGGGACCACGTCCGTGTAATCCGTACCCAGCCGGGCGCAGAGGGTCACCAGGGAGCTGAGCCCCGGCAGGATCTCCAGCCGGCAGCGCCCCTCCATCAGGGGCAGGAGCTTCTTCGCTCCGCTGAAAAAGCCCACGTCGCCGGACATGAGCACCGCAAAACGGCGCAGTTCCCGGTGGGAGAAAATGTAATCCGCAATGGCCTTCGGGGCGATGGCGGCGTAGGTCTCCTTTCCCGGTTCCCCGGCGGCCTCCAGCATCCGGGCGGCGCCGATGAGGCAGTCCGCGCCGGAGATGGCCCTCCGGACGTCTCCGGTCATGCTTCCCGGACTTCCGGGGCCGATGCCCACCAGACTCACGGAGGGGAGGGGATCCAGACCGAAGCGGTCGCAGAGAAGGTCCACCGTCTCCTCCAGGCCCAGGCCTTCCCGCTGGGGCGGGCGGCCGATGACAACCAGCCGGGCGCCGGTCTCCCGGGCGGCCTCCGCCTTATCCGAAAAACCACCGGCGCCGCCTCCGTCCTTGGTCACCAGCCAGGCGGCGCCCACCGCCCGGAGGAGAGAGACGTTCAGCTCCCGGGAAAAGGGGCCCTGCATGGCGATGATATGGGCGGGAGGAAGTCCCGCGGCGGCGCAGGCCTCCAGGGAGGAGCCCATGGGCAGCACCCGGGCGAAGACCCGGGCGGAAAAATCCGGGATGCGGGCAAACTGCCCCAGCTCCTTGCTGCCGGTGGTAAGGAGGATGTTCCCCTGGGTCCCCGCCAGGTATTCCGCCGCCGCGGGGACGTCCGGTACGTATACAGCCCCCTCCGCCGTGCCGGAGGCGGGGCGCAGGAGACGCAGATATTCCGTGCCCGTTTCCTCGCAGGCCCGGGCGATGTTCTCCGTAACGATGGGGGCGTAGGGATGGGTGGCGTCCACCGCCAGATCGAAGCCTTCCCGGCGGAACAGTCCGGCCATGTCCTCCCGGTCCAGACGGGCAGCGGAGACCGTGAGGTTCTCCGCCTCCTCCAGGAGGGTCTCCCCGTATTCCGTGGCCACGCAGGCGGTGACCCGGAGCCCCTGGGCGCACAGGAAGCGGATCAGCTCCCGTCCCTCCGTGGTGCCCGCGAATACGCAGACCTTATACATCCCGGTACCCTCTGGGGGTGATGAGCCGGCCCCCCGCCGCCCGGGTCTGGGCATTGCCGATAAAGACGGTGCAGAACATGTCCACCGCCGCGTCCCGCAGCTCTCCCAGGGTCAGGATCCGGCCCGATTCCCCCTCCCGGCCGATCATCCGGGCGATGCCGCAGGGGCGGTCCTCCGGGAGCGTTTCCAGAAGGATCTCGCAGGCCCGGCGGAGATGATCCGGTCTGCCCCGGCTGGCGGGGTTGTACAGCACGATGGAGAGGTCCGCCTGGGCGGCACCCCGCAGGCGGGCGGCGATCTTGTCCCAGGGGGTCAGCCGGTCCGAAAGGCTGATGACGGCAAAATCGTGGGTGAGGGGAGCGCCCAGGAGGGCTGCGCCGCTGCAGGCGGCGGTGAGGCCGGGAATGACCTCCACCTCCGGGTCATCGGAATCTCCCCGCAGCTCATAGATCAGGGCAGCCATGCCGTAGATGCCGCTGTCCCCGGAACAGACCATGGCCACGTCCCGGCCCTCCCGGGCCAGATCCAGGGCCAGACGGCAGCGGTCCGCCTCCTGGGTCATGGCGGTGGTGCGGTACTCCTTGCCGGGATACCGGTCCTTCACCAGATCCACGTATACCGAATAACCCACGATCACCTGGCTGTTTTTCAGCGCCCGGTCTGCCCGGACGGTCATATTGTCGTAATCCCCGGGGCCGATGCCCACAACGCTCAGCTTACCCAAAGCGCACCTCCGTATTTTCCGCCGCCAGGGCCACGGTGACGCCCCCGGCAGCCTGTTTTTTTACGATCAGCGTATCCGCCCCCAGGAGGGCGGCCCGCTCGCACACATTGTCCACCCCCGTGACCCGTTCCACCAGGGGAGAGGCGGTGAACTCCCCGGGCACCGCCCGAAGCTCCTCCGCCGTGTAGAAATCCGGGACGATCCGCAGCTCTTCGCAGTATTCCAGCAGCCCGGCTTCGTCCTTCTTCAGGTCGATGGAGGCGGCCCTGCCGATGGCCCGGGGATCGATCCCCTCCCGGTCCAGCACCGCCCGCACCGCTTCCCGGATGGCCTCCCGGGGGGTGCCCCGGCGGCAGCCCAGCCCCAGATGCAGGGTCCGGGGGATGAGGCGCAGGGTCTTCCCGAAGGGCCCTTTTTTATACCAGCTCAGGGAGAGGCCCAGGTCTCCCGTATCCCCGATATAGGTCCCGTTGGGCAGCTCCGTCAGGATGGGAAAATCGCTCACCAGGGGCAGATCCCGCTCCAGGATGGCGGCGCTGTAGGCCTTGGCCGCAGCCAGACTGGAGATGGCCCAGCCGTGCCGGGCGGCCCATTCGTCCACGGAAAAGCGGTCATGGATATCCGTGGCGGTGGTCACCACCGGCGTGGCTCCCAAAAAGGCCGCCAGCCGCCGGGCCAGGGCGTTGGCCCCGCCGATATGGCCGGAGAGGAGGGGGATGACGTACTGTCCCCGGTCATCCAGGCTGACCACCGCGGGATCCGTGGCCTTGCTGCGGACGTGGGGGGCGATCTCCCGCACCGCGATGCCGCAGGCTCCCACGAAGACCATGGCGTCCGCCCAGGGGAAGAGCTCCCCGTAAAAGGGTCTGGGCGGGCGTTTCAGCGCCTGGAAACCGTCCTCCGCATACCGCTCCGGGGCGAATTTCCGGACCTCCCAGTCCGGGAAGGCCTCCAGCACCCGGCAGGCGGTGTCCCGCCCCTGACGGCTGTAGCAGAAGAGGGCCAGCTTCACTTGCTGGCCTCCCGGAACTCCGTGGTGAAGCCCGGATCGTACAGAAGGCTCCGGTCGTATTTGTTCCCCAGGCAGCCCCCTACGATGATGAGGCTGGTCTTGGTCAGATTATTCTTCGTGACGGTCTCATGCAGGGTCCCCACGGTGCAGCGGAAGACCCGCTGATCCGGCCAGGTGGCCTTGTATACCACCGCCGCCGGGGTCTCGGGCTCGTAGCCCCCCGCCAGCAGCTCCCGCTGGAGCTTCTCCGTCAGGGAGGTGGAGAGGAACAGGACCATGGTGGAGCCGTGGGCTGCCAGAGAGCGGATGCTCTCCCGCTCCGGCACGGGGGTCCGGCCTGCCGCCCGGGTGATGATCACGGTCTGACTCACGTCCGGCAGGGTGTATTCCGCCCGGAGAGCCGCCGCCGCGCCGCAGAAGGCGCTGACCCCGGGGCAGACGTCGTATTCGATCCCCAGCTTATCCAGCTCGTCGAACTGCTCCCGCACCGCGCCGTAGATGCTGGAATCCCCGGTGTGGAGCCGTACGGTGGTTTTCCCCGCCGCTTCGGCAGCCTTGATGAGGTCGATGACCTCCTCCAGGGTGAGCTTCGCGCTGTTGTGGGTCTCGCAGCCGGGCTTGCAGTAGTTCAGCAGATCCGGGTTCACCAGGCTCCCGGCGTAGATCACCACGTCGGCCTCTCCCAGGAGCTTCGCTCCCCGCACCGTGATCAGATCCACGGCGCCGCTGCCCGCGCCAACAAAATGTACCATCGTTTATCCCTCCATTGCCTTTTTCAGCAGATCCCGGGCGTTTTCCGTCTCCCCCAGTATGCCGTATACGTTGGAGAAGACCAGCACCCCGGCCTCCAGCTCCTCCCCGGCCCGGTGCCGCAGATTCCCCGCGATCCGCTCCGTGAGCAGCTTGATCGTTTCTTCATAGACGCCCTCTTCCTGCAGGATGCGCAGGGCGTCGTCGCAGGCGGCGCAGTCCAGCATCTCCCGGACCCGCTCCCGCCGGAGCCCGCAGGCCGCCCCGCAGGCCGCCAGGATATCCATGCGGCAGTCCCCGTACTTGGAATGGGTGTTCAGCATGTTTCCCGCGATCTTCACCAGCTTGCCGATGTGGCCCACCAGCACGAACCCCCGGAAGCCCAGTTCCCGGCAGAGGTCGATCCCGTCTCCGATGAAGTTGGAGACCTGGGTCTCCTTCCCGTCCCGCAGACCCAGGCTGCCCTTGATGAAATCCGAGCCGTAATTCCCGGGAGTGATGAGCACGTAGTCCGCCCCGTTTTCCCGCCGCTGACGCAGCTCCACGTGGATGGTCTCCACCAGGGCGGTCTCGCTCATGGGTTCCACGATCCCGGTGGTGCCCAGGATGGAGATGCCCCCTACGATCCCCAGCCGGGGATTGAAGGTCTTTTTCGCCAGCCGCTCCCCGTCGGGGGCGGAAATGATCACGCTCAGCCCTCCGGTCCAGTCCGTCAGGCGCATGACCTCCTCCAGATTCTCCCGGATCATCTGCCGGGGGACGGAGTTGATGGCGGCGTTCCCCACGGGCTGGTCCAGGCCCCGCTTGGTGACCCGGCCCACCCCCGGTCCTCCGTCGATGAGGACCCCGGGCTCTTGGGTCCGGCGGACCTCCGCGAAGATCAGGGTCTTGTCCGTCACGTCCGGATCGTCCCCGCTGTCCTTCCGGATGGCGCAGCGGGCCATATCCGGGGAGATCTCCCGCTCCAGCACCTCCAGCTCCAGGGAGATGCCCTTGGGGGTCAGGAGGCGGATGGTATCCAGGGGCTTGCCGGTGAGGAGCATCCAGGCTGCGGCCTTGGCCGCGGCGGCGGCGCAGGAGCCGGTGGTATAGCCCATGCGCAGCTTCTTCCCGTCCTTGACGACGTACTGGTCCATCACCGCAGGATCTGGTACAGCAGGGCGTTCACGATGGCCGCCGCCACGTTGCTGCCCCCCTTGCGGCCCCGGGCCACGATGTGGGGCACGTCGGTCTCAATGATCAGCTCCTTGCTCTCCACCACGTTCACGAAGCCCACGGGGACGCCGATCACCAGGGCGGGCTTCAGCTCTCCGGAATCGATCAGCTCCCGGATGCGGATGAGGGCGGTGGGAGCGTTGCCGATGGCGAAAATGCAGGGCTTGCCCAGTTTTGCGGCCTTTTCCATGCTCACCAGGGCCCGGGTGACCCCCCGGGCCTTGGCCTCCGCCGCCACGTCCGGGTCGGACATGAAGCAGTGGACCTCCCCTCCCAGCTTTGCCAGGGTGGCCTTGCTGATGCCGGACTTAGCCATCTGGGTGTCCGTCACGATATCGCAGCCCCCCTTCAGGGCTTCGATCCCCAGCTTCACCGCATGGGGGGAGAAGACCAGGTTGTCCGCATAGTCGAAATCCGCGGTGGTGTGGATGGCCCGCTTGATCACCAGCTCGTTCTCCGGGTCCAGCTTCCGGTCCCCCAGGAGCTCCGTGATGATCTCGAAGCTGCGTTTTTCAATATCCATGGGTTTGATCGTTTCAGGCATGCTCATGTTTGACCTCCAGACAGCAGGTATAGAAATTCACGGCAAAGGCCGGATTGGCGCGGAAGTGGAAGTGGGGATATCCGGCGTAGAGCCTGGGACCGGAGAAAGCCGCGTCCCAGCTCCGGCCGGAGGGCTTCACCGCCCGGAAGCCGTCCCCGGTGCGGTCGGAGTCCCAGTGGTGGAACTCGTGGCCCCGGATCGCCTCTCCCGCCCGGCAAAGGAGATTGTCCTCCTTCGCCTGCAGGGTGATGTAGCCGAAGCGCACCAGCTTCCCCGTATCCCGGCTGCCCCCGGGGAGGAACCCCACCATGGGGGAGCCGGCGATCTGCTCCGTCAGGTACATGAAGCCGCCGCATTCGGCGATGCAGGGAAGACCCCCTTCCAGGGCGGCCTTCACCGAGGCTAGCATGCTGCGGTTCCGGCTGAGCTGGTCCGTATACAGCTCCGGGTAGCCTCCCCCCAGGTAAAGCCCCTGGATATCCTCCGGCAAGGCCGGGTCGGACAGGGGAGAGAAGGACACCAGCTCCGCGCCCAGATCCTCCAGCACCCGCAGGCTGTCCGCATAATAGAAGCAGAAGGCGTTGTCCCGGGCCACGGCGATGCGTACCGGTTCCAGCCGGGGAAGCACCGGAGGAGCGGATTCCACAGGATCCGCGGACCGGGCCAGGGCCAGAAGGCCGTCCAGATCCAGGCTCTTCTCCGCCTGGAGGGACAATAGATGCAGCTTCTCCTTCAGGTCCTTTACCTCCGCCGCCGTTACCAGACCCAGGTGGCGGCTCTCCAGACTCACGTCCGGCATGGGGGGCAGATAGCCCAGGGGCTTCACACGGTCCCCGAAGCGGCGCAGGATGGCGTCCCGGAGGCTGGGGTAGGTCATGGCGGTGCACTGGTTCAGGATCACGCCCCGGATGGGCGCCTCCGGACAGAAATCCAGAAAACCCTGGAGGACCGCCAGCAGGGAGAGGGAGGCGCCCCTCGCCCCCAGTACCAGCACCACAGGGGTGGCGGTGAGGGCGGCGACGTTGTGGGTGCTGGCCTCCGGCGCATCCATGCCCAGGCCGTCGTAATAGCCCATGACCCCTTCGATCACGTTCACGTCCCGGTCCGCTCCGTTTTCCGCCAGGAGGGAATTCAGGGTGCCGCCGTCGAAGAAGAAGGGATCCAGGTTCGAGGTACCGGCGCCGATGATCCGGCTGTGGAACATGGGGTCGATATAGTCCGGCCCGCATTTGAAGGCCCCGACCCGGAGCCCCCGGTCCGTCAGAGCCTGGAGCACGGCGCAGGTGACGGTGGTCTTCCCGCAGCCGCTGTTGGTGCCCGCCAGGGCGAGCCGGGGAACAGATGTTTTCATGGGCGCTCCCTCCCGGAAAAAAAGAAAAGCCGCAGCGGTCATCCTGACCGCTGCGGCCGTTTATCCGCAGTCCAAACCTGTCCGAAGGCCCTAATGCACGAGAGCCCGGACGAAACCCAGCTGAGCAGGTCTCCTGACTTGCGCATCCCCGGTCCGCGCACGCCTTCTCGGGTCTCCCCAATGGCCGGGCTCACGCCCTGTGCGCGGCCTCCGCGCATACAGTGGCGGTACCGCTCCGGATTCACACCGGATTCCCTATTCTCCGCGCCCCGTAAGGCTCGGCACTCAGCCTTATATAGATTCTTTACAATTATATCCCTGCGTCCCAATTTTGTCAATGCCGGGGGATCGCCGTCGGAAGGAGATGCCGGTTTGCGAAAAAGAGGGGCGCTGCAAAGGCAGCGCCTCCATATTCCGGACCCCGGGTACGATCCTCTCAGAACAGCCCCTTGATCCACTCCGCCAGGGGCAGATAGGCCAGGGGGAGAAAGATGCCCGGGAGCATGTTCGCCACCTTGATGGGATCCTTCCGCAGACCCAGCATGTTCACCGCCATGCCCATGAGGATGACGCCGCCCACGGCGGACATCTCCGCCACCACCTCGGCGCTGAGGTACGGGCCCACCAGAGAAGCCAGGAGGGTCAGCGCCCCCTGGAACACCAGGACGAAGAGAGCAGAGAAGGTGACGCCGATGCCCATGGCGGCCCCGAAGGCCATGGAGGACACAAAGTCCAGGGCGCTCTTGGCCAGGATGATCCGGTAATCCCCGTGGAGGCCTGCCTCCAGGGAGCCCATGATGGTCATGCTCCCCACGCAGAAGAGAATGCAGGCGGAGACGAAGCCCTCGGTGAAGCGGCTCTCGCTCTTTCCCCGGAGAAGACGCTTTTTCAGCCAGTCCCCCCCGGCGGTGATGCCCTTGTCGATGTTGATGAGCTCCCCGATCAGGGTGCCCAGGGTGAGGCAGACGATGATGCACAGGACGTCCTGGGTCCCCAGGGCGCTCTGGATCCCGATGAGGGCGGTGCACAGGGCCAGCCCCACGATCAGGGCGTCCAGAAGCTTCTGCCGCAGCTTGCTGCGGAGCAGGATGCCGATGAGGCTTCCCGCCAGCACGGTCCCCACGTTCACGAATACCGCAGGCATGTGGAGTTCCCCCTTTTTTGCGATGGGTCATGCTGCATGATACCCCGCCGGAGCGGCGGAGTCAATAGGGAGGAGGTCCCGCTTCGCGTTGACAGGGGCGGACGCCTTGGGTATACTGAGAAAAAACCATCGAGAAAGGATGAACGATATGGAACCCATCATCGAGAATGCCGCCCTGAACCAGATCAGCTACGGCCTTTTTGTCCTCAGCACCTGGGCGGGGGGCAAGGACAACGGCTGCATCGTGAATACAGTGTGCCAGGTCACCTCCAATCCCCGGGTGATCACCGTGGCGGTGAACCGGGATAACTATACCCGGGACCTGATCCTGAAGTCCCGGGTGTTCAACGTTTCCATCTTGTCTGAGGAAGCCCCCTTCTCCCTGTTCCAGGACTTTGGCTTCCGCAGCGGGCGGGACTGCGAGAAATTCGCGGACCGGGAGGACGTCGCCCGGAGCGCCAACGGCCTCTATTACCTGACGAAGTACGCAAACGCCTATCTCTCCGCACGGGTCCTGAGCGTCACGGAGCTCAGCACCCATACCCTTTTCACGGCGGAGGTCCTCGCCGCCAAGAAGCTCTCCGACGTGCCCAGCGCCACCTATGCCTACTACCATGCCCATATCAAGCAGACCGCGAAGAAGCCTGCCGCCCCTTCCGCCGGGAAGGTCTGGGTGTGCTCCATCTGCGGCTACACCTACGACGAAGCCAAGGAGGGCGTCCCCTTCGAGAGCCTGCCGGAGGACTGGGTCTGCCCCCTGTGCAAGCACCCCAAGTCCGATTTTGTGCTGCAGAGCTGAGATCAGTTGAAAACACAAAGGGAGGAGCCCGGTCGGGCTCCTCCCCATATTTATTTCTGCTTTATTCGAACAGCAGGATGGGCTTGATGCTCTTGCCGCTGGCGGAGTCCGCAAAGGCCTGGTGGATCTGGTCGAAGGGGTAGTAGGTCGCCAGCTTGTCCACGGGGAAACGGCCTTCCTTATAGAACTGCACCAGCTTGGGAATGAAGGTCTGGGGCTCGGCGGCTCCCTCCACGGTGCCCGCCAGGGTGCGGCAGGAGCCCACGAAGATCATGGACATGTTCAGCTCCACGTCCCCCGCAAAGCTCACGATCACCGCCAGGCCCTCCTTGGCCAGGCCGTTGAGCATGGGCGGCACCAGCACCGCCGCGCCGGAGGATTCCAGAGCGAAGTTCGTTCCCCTGCCGCCGGTGAGGCGCAGGATCTCCGCCGCGATATCCGGGCATTCCTTCCCGTTGATCACGTGGGTGGCGCCGCACTCCAGGGCCATGTCCAGCCGGGAGGGAACGGCGTCCACCCCGATGATGGTGCTGCAGCCCGCCAGTTTGGCGGCCATGATGGCGCTCATGCCCACCGCGCCGCAGCCGAAGACGGCGACGCTGTCCCCGGGCGTGGGTTTCATGAGGTTCAGCACCGCCCCCGCCCCGGTCTGGGCTCCGCAGGCCAGGGAGCACAGAGGCCGCAAGTCCACCTCCGGGTCCACCTTCACGGCGCTGCGCTCCGATACGATGCAGTGGTCGGCAAAGCCGCCCTGCCCGAAGAGGGAGCCCACGTCCCGGCCTTCGTCGTCCTTGATGCGGGTGCCGCCGCTCTGGTAAATCCCGTTGAAGAAAAGCTCGCTGCTGGTATCGCAGGCGTAGGGCTTGCCGTTGCGGCAGCTGGGGCAGTTGCCGCAGGAGGGGAAGGACAGGATCACGTGATCCCCGGGCTGCAGGCTTTGCACCCCCGGTCCCGCCTTTTCCACGATGCCCACGCCCTCATGCCCCAGCACCATAGGCAGGGGAGAGGGGACCACCAG
>CAMZIY010000062.1 GCA_947307365.1 uncultured Clostridia bacterium | reverse complement strand
AGACGCGGCGGAGGGGGCGGCAGTTTGCGGAGCTGTGGACGCTGGGGCAGGGGAGACCTTTCCGCCCGCGTTCCAGCCCTTGTCCGCGGGGGATCCGCCGCCGATCCAGAAGGCCGCGGCCAGGACCGCGATCACCAGCACCGGCACGATGACCTTCCATTTGTTCTTCTTCCACCACATTCCGTGAGTCCTCCCCTCCGGACCGGCTTCCGCGCCGCATTCCGGAGCATCAGTTTACCGGGTTTCCGCCGTGTTGTCAATCCATGGGAGGATGCATATCCCCGGATCCGGCCGCAGGCATTGAAAGGAGCCGGGATCTGTGATTTAATTGCGGCAGAGGAAAGCGGATCGGCCGGCTGGGACAGGACCGGATCTTTGCTTTGGGAGGAGCGGCGGAAATGGGGAAAAAAGTCGTGATCATCGGCGGTTCGCCCTGCAGCGGAAAGAGCACCGCTGCGGAACGCCTGGCAGAGGAATACGGCGCTTGCTGCTACAAGGTCGACGCGCATCTGGACGAGCTGATCCGGATGGCGGCAGACCGGGGAAGTCCGGCCTGCACAAGCGTCCTGTCCCTGTCCTCCGAGGAGATCTGGATGAGAGATCCGAAGGTCCAGTGCAGGGAAGAGTTTCAGATCTACCGGGAGATCGCGCCGGATGTCTTCCGCGGATTGGACGCCGTCGAGGCAGAGCTGATCGTGGCGGAAGGGGCGGCGTTCACGCCGGAAGTCGTGAAATCCCGCGGCGCTGAAAACTATATCGCGATCATCCCCACCCCCGAATTCCAGATAACCCATTACCGGGAACGGAAATGGGTGTCTCGCGTCCTGGCCGGCTGCTCGGATCAGACTGCGGCCTTCGATCGCTGGATGCAGAGAGATATCCTCTTTGCCGGGCAGATCGAAGGGGAATGCACCGCGCTGGGGATCCCCTGCATCATAAGCGACGGCAGCCTGTCCCTGGACCGGCTGTATCAGCGGGTAAAGCAGCTGCTTGGCCTGTCCCAATAAGACCGGAAATAGATCAGGGAGCGTTGCAAAACGCCCCCACAAAGCAAATCATCCCAGAAGGGAAACCTGAATGCCGCCCATAGGGCGGTATTTCATGCGGTGTAAGCCGCATTCACTCCGCAAAGCGGAATTTCATGCCCGCGGAGCGGGCAATTCATAGGGGATGCTGCATTTTGCAGCATCCCCTGTTGCCAACACCGGAAATAGCAGATATAATATCTGCAACAATATCTGCCTGCGGCCCGGGAAACGGGACCGCTCCGGGAAAGGAAGGTCAACGATGGAGAACGAAAACTTTGTGATGAATACCGAGGGGCAGTACGGCGGTCAGATCGTGCAGGAGCTCACCTCCATGTTCACCGGCAACAACCCCTTCAACGAGGTCTACAAGAAGTGGGGCGACCGGCTCCTGTATATGGACAGCCACGTGGTCCCCGGCGCCTTTCAGATGAACACCACCTGGTACGTCCATGCGCCGGATTTCCGCCCTCTGCCCTACCACGAGGAGCACGTGCATGATTTTGACGAGCTGGTGGGCTTCCTGGGCTCCGACCCCAACGATAAGTACGATCTGGGCGGCGTGATCGAGATTGGCATCAACGGCGAGCTCCACCGCCTTACCCGCAGCTCCATCATCTTCATGCCCGCGGGGATGAAGCATCTGCCTCTGTCCATCCTGGAGCTGCGCCGGCCCATCCTGCATTTCTCCGTCTCCATGAACCCCACCTATTACGCCAAGCGCACCATGGATATGGAGAAGAAGTAAGGCCTCAAGGCGGATCATGGTTCCTCGTTTTCGGACTGATCCGGCTGCAGGGCCGTGATCCTGGCCGCCTCTCCCACCCGACTGGGGGAGGCGGTTTGCTTTTTCAGCAGCTCGCCCAGCTCCCGGCTGACCCGGCTGACCTCCTCCTCGAAATCCCCGGCGGAGAGGCGAAGCAGCCCGGTGCGGGCTGCAGCCAGGCGGATGAGACCGTCGGAGGTCACCACCCGGACCTGCTCGTTTTTCCCGATCTCGTGGACCAGCCGCTCGATGTAGGCGTCCCCGGTCTCGTTTTCCTCCGTGTACACCACCCGGATGCCGTGGTAATCCAGCTTCTCTCCCCGGTTCTGGGGGACCCGGTAGCCGTCGAACACCAGCACCACCTCATACCGGGTATAGGCGGCGAAGTTCACCAGAAGGCGCATGAGCTTTTCCCGGGCGTCCGCCAGCTCCTGCTCCGCCAGGCTCCGCAGATCCTCCCAGGCGAAGATCACGTTGTAACCGTCCACGATGTACCAGAGCTTCTTCGGCTGTAGCACGACCGGTTCCGCCGCGCCTGCGGCGGCGGAAGGGGGGCGGCGGTACTGAGGGCGGCGGATGGGACCGAACTCCCGCAGAAGGATGGCCTCCAGCTCCTTTTCATCGATCTGGAGGTTCTGGCGGTTCAGCCGGGGAACGGCGGGCCGGGGCTCTTTCAGGCAGCTTTCCAGATGCATATAATCCTTTACCCGGTCCCACTTTACGTTGAAGCCCCCGCCGTGGGCGCAGAAGACGGAATCCGGCGTGTTTTCCGTGTCCCGCTCCGGGTCGTAGCCCGCCGCTTCGATCGCCGCTTCCGGATCGGGGGAGAGGTCGTAGCCGTCCTGCTCCAGGGTGAGCCGACCCCGTCCTCCGGTGTAGGCCGCCACCTGGGCGGCGTAGCCGTTGAGCTCCGTTACCGGAGCGCGGCCCCGGAGGAGGACCATATCTCCCGCCTCCCCGGGAGATTCCAGGGTGCCGTGGCGGGCGCGGATATCGTAGATCGCCCGGCCCAGATGCTCCGGGGGAAGCTCCAGACGGAAGGCGTACCAGGGCTCCAGAAGTACGCCCCTGGCCTGCATCAGTCCCTGACGGACCGCGCGGTAGGTGGCCTGGCGGAAATCGCCCCCTTCCGTGTGCTTCAGGTGGGCCCGGCCTGCGGCCAGGGTGATGCGCATATCCGTGATGGGGGAGCCGGTGAGCACCCCCAGATGGGTCTTTTCTCCCAGATGGGTGAGGATCAGCCTCTGCCAGTTCCGGTCCAGGGCGTCCTCGCTGCAGGCGGAGGCGAACTGCAGGCCGCTGCCCCTGGGCAGGGGCTCCAGGATCAGATGGACCTCCGCATAATGCCGCAGGGGCTCATAGTGGCCCACGCCCTCCACCTTGCTTGCGATGGTCTCCTTGTACAGCACCCGGCCCCGGTCCAGCCGGACCTCCACGCCGAAGCGCCGGGCGATGAGGCTTTTCAGGATCTCTGCCTGCACCTCTCCCATGAGACTGACGCCGATCTCCCCCAGGGCGGTATCATATTCCAGCCGAAGCTGGGGGTCCTCCTCTTCCAGCTGCCGCAGCTTCCGGAGCATGGTCACCGGATCCTCCCCCTCGGGAAGAAGGATGCGGTACCGCATCACCGGCTCCAGCTTCGGGGCGGAGCCCAGGTGTTCGATCCCCAGTCCCTGCCCCTCCCGGGTGCGGCTGAGACCCGTCACGGCGCAGATGCCCCCGGGCAGGGCGGACTCCGCTGGGAGGAAGCGGTTTCCCGTATACAGGCGGATCTGATCCACCTTCTCCGCCGTGTCCCCCACCCGGATGCTGTCCTTTACCTTCAGACGGCCTCCCGTAAGCTTCAGCCAGGTGAGCCGGTTCCCCTGGGGGTCGTGGCTGATCTTGAATACCCGGGCGCCGAAGGCATCGGGCCAGGTCCGGGGAAGGAAGCATTCCTCCATGCCCAGGAGGAAATCCTCCACCCCATCCAGCTTCAGTCCGGAGCCGAACCAGCAGGGGAAGACCTGGCGGGACTGTACGCTTCGGGCTGCCGCCCCCTGGGGCAGGGCGCCGGTCTCCAGATATTCCTCCAGCAGCTCTTCGCTCCCCATGGCCGCCTGCTCCGTCAGAGCGGGGGAGCCGTATGCCAGACAGGCGGGGCTCAGCTCCCGCTGCAGCTCCGCCAGAAGATCCTCCCGGCTCCGCCGGGCAAAGTCCATTTTCGTCACAAAGATATATACCGGTACCCGGTAGTGCTCCAGCAGCCGCCAGAGGGTGCGGGTATGGGCCTGGACCCCGTCCAGGCCGCTGATCACCAGGATGGCTCCGTCCAGCACCTGAAGTACCCGCTCCGTTTCGCTGGAAAAGTCCACGTGGCCGGGGGTGTCCAGCAGGCTGACGGTCCAATCCCCCAGACGGAACTGGGCCTGACTGAGGAAAATGGTGATGCCCCGGCTCCGCTCCAGCTCGTGGGTATCCATGGCCGTATCTCCCCGGTCCACCCGTCCGGGCTGACGGAGCTTGCCGGTGGTATAGAGGATGGCTTCCGCCAGGGTGGTTTTCCCCGCGTCCACATGGGCGAGCAGCCCCAGGGTAAGCTGCTTTCCCGTCTGCCTGTCCGATTCACCCATGCTGTTTTCTCCTCTCCGGCCCGCGGTACGGTTCCCGGATGGATTATACCATACCCCGGTCCGTCTGAAAAGAGAACGCGGGGTACCGGCTTTCCGGTACCCCGCGTGAAGTGCGATTTACGTCTCCGCCTCCAGGTACGTGGAGAAGGAGATCACATATCCATCCCAGCCCACGGCATAGCGATACACCACCGCGGGATCTCCCAGGGTGCAGGAGTACCAGATGACGTCGGCGTCGCCTGACTCGCGCCTGAGCACCACCTCCGGGAAAGCCGTCAGCAATTGACGGAGGGTGGCCCCAGTTTGGATGTTCCGGCTGTCCGCCATGCCGTCTCCGCTGCCCTCCAGCCGCAGGATGTACATACCCTGGGGATCCAGATCCGCGATCAGGTATTCGATCGTGTATCGGGGATAAACCGCCAGGATGCGGCAGCCCTCCTCCCCGTAGAGGGGATAGCCCCGGGAATCGTCATGATCCATGGAGAGCCAGAGATCGGCGGATTCCTCCGCCTGTTCTTCTTCCACAAAGGCGAAGAACTCCTCCCAGAGGTGATAGCCCAGGGTGAGGACGACATCGTCGTCCCGCCGGATCCCGGCCTCCGACAGGGCGAGAGAGGATCCGTCCAGAGGCAGAAGCTCCAGCCGAAGCCGTTCCTCCGGCAGGGCCATGCGCACCACCGCGGCGGCGGTCTCCGCCCGGGTGATCCGGCTGTCGGGCCGATAGGCGTGGGTGCCGGCGTCCCCCAGCATGACTCCGGCCCGGTAAAGCGTCAGGATATCCCGCCAGTACTCCACGGGCTCCGTGTCCCGGCTGATCACGTCCGGTATGGCAAAGACAGCGTTGATATGGGCCAGCTCCGCTTCCGGCAGGGCGGCAGCAAGGATATGGGCCAGCTCGCCCCGGGTGACGGCCTCTCCCATCCGGTCGGCGAATTCGCCGGGCTGCAGGATGCCCTCCGCCTCGGCGTACTCCGCGTAGGGACGATACCAGGGCTGGGCGGGCGCGAACTCCGCTTCGTCCTGCAGGGCGCGGCTGCGGATCACGGCGGCCAGCTTCACCGCTTCACATATGCGCAGGGGACCCTCGGGCAGGAAGGTCCCGTTCCCCATGCCGTTCATCAGGCCCAGCTCCCAGACCCGGCGGATGACCCCCTGGCCTTCCGTACCGTACCAGCGGTTCTCATCCACGTCGGAAAACTGGCAGGGAACGTAGCCCGCCTCCGGTCCTTCCGGTTCATCTTGGGTTTCTTCCCGGGGTTCCTCCGGCTCTGCTTCGGAGTTCTCCGGTTCCCCGACGGTTTCTTCCGGCTCCTCCGTTTCCTCCCCGTCCCCGGCGATTTCACCTTCGGGGGGGATCTCCTCCCCGGGCACGCCGGTCTCCGGCGCGGAAGGCGCTTCTTCGCTCTCCCCGGTCTCCGGCAGGGATTCCCCCGCGGTCTCCGTTTCCTGTTCTGTCGGAGGCTCATCCGCCGCCAGCGCGCGGGGGCAGGCCAGGAGAAGGCAAAGGATCAGCAGAACGGCAATGCAGCGTTTCATGCGGATCACTCCCATAGAGAGTATTGCAAATATACTTCACTATACCATATATGGTAGCTGATGGGAAGAGCCATTCTGGGGCATCCTCCAAAAATCATTTACATTCGTACGGAAATGGCATACAATCCATACGGTTCATTGATTGGGAGAAGGAGGGACCGCCGTGATCTATCCCAGGACCCGGGAAGCCGTTTTTCTTGCCCGGCCCAACCGCTTCGTGGCGGAGGTGGAGCTGGATGAAAAACGGGAGACGGTACATGTGAAAAATACCGGCCGCTGCCGGGAACTGCTCCTGCCCGGGGCCCGGGTGATCCTGGCGGCGGGCGAGGGGGCCGGACGCAGGACCGCCTGGGATCTGGTGACGGTATGGAGACCGGGCCTGGGCTGGGTGAACATTGACAGCCAGGCTCCCAATCGGGTGGTCCGGGAATGGCTGGACCGGGGCGGCATCCCCGGCCTGACCCGCATCCGGCCGGAGTACTCCTACGGCGCCTCCCGGGTGGATTTCTGCCTGGAGCGGGGGGATGAGCGGATCCTGCTGGAGGTGAAGGGCTGCACCCTGGAGCGCGGCGGCATGGGATGGTTCCCGGATGCGCCGACCCTCCGGGGAGCAAAGCATCTGCGGGAGCTGGCTGCCGCCCGGAGGGAAGGCTGGGACTGCATCCTGGCCTTTGTCATCGCCCTGCCGGGGGTGCGGCGGGTCCTGCCCAACCGGGAGACGGATCCGGATTTTGCCCGGGCCCTGGAGGAGGCGGAGCGGGCCGGGGTGGAGGTCCTGCACCTGCCCTGCGCCGTGGGTCCGGACTCCCTGGAGATCCTGCAATAAAAAGCGCCGGGGCGGCACAGCCGCCCCGGTCAGCGTGACGACAAAGCCTTGTCGCCCCGCTGCAGCCAGTTTTTCGAACAGGGAACAGGGAAGAGATCGTTCGAAAAACTTCTGATTGAACGCGAAAGACGCCCCTGATGGGTTTCTTTCACACTTTCGTCCTTTCCGGTATCGTACCGTTTGCGGAATTGTATGCATTCAGACCGGGGCGGCAAAGCCGCCCCGGTCTTCGAACTACACGACAGGGGTAGATTATTTCTTTTTCCGGCCGCCCTTTTTTACGTTGACGGCTTCCTTCAGGGCCTTGCCGGCCTTGAACGCGGGGACCTTGCAGGCGGCGATCTTCACAGCCTCGCCGGTGCGGGGGTTCTTGCCGGTGCGGGCCTTGCGGGCGCGGATCTCGAAGGTGCCGAAGCCGGGAACGGAAACTTTCTCGCCGCCGGCCAGAGCGGCGGTGATGGCGCTGACGGTGGCGCCGAAAGCTTTGCCGGCGTCCTTCTTGGTGAGACCAGCCTCAGCGGCGATCTTCTCGATAAGTTCAGTCTTGGTCATTTTCTGTCTCTCCCATATCTTTAAGATTGTACCCCAACGGGGCCTGGGTTCCCAAATGAAGCGGAGAACGCATGATACCTGGCTCTGCGCCTCCTTATGCTTGAAACTATAATGACACGAAAATACAGAAATTGCAAGGTTTCCAACAGAGTTTTCTGGAAAAATCCCAGATTTTTCCCCGGAGAAGAGAACGCCTCACTCTTCCTCCCGCTCCGTTTCCGTTACCGGGCGGCGGAGATGGATCCCCAGCTCCTGGATGGCGGCGCAGCAGGAGACCAGGCAGACGAGTATCGCGTACCATACGAAAAAGCTCATCCGCATAAAGAAAGGGGCGGGGAAGATCAGAATGCTGGTGAGCTTGTTCAGCAGGGAGTGCTCCGAGGCAAAGCGGTGGAACTTGACCGCCGAGAGAAAATAACAGGCAAGGCGCAGGATCAGCGCGACGCCCACGAGCCACCAGAACCAGCCGGGGAGGATTGCCCGCATGATGGGGATCAGCAGGGAAAGGGCGATGGTGTACAGCAGCAGGTCAGCGGCGCTGTCCAGCTTTGCCCCCCAGGCGCTGGACTGCCCCAGTTTCCGGGCCAGATATCCGTCCGCCATATCGCTGGCGCCGCTGACGGCGTAGATGATCAGAAAGGCCGGGCTCAGGGGAGTGAGGAAGGGCAGGACGACGGCGCAGATCATGCGGAAGAAGGTAAAAATATCGGGAATGGTAACATGCATGGCTTCTGCGCTCCTTTCTGTCCCGGACGACTGACAGGACCCAGGCAATCATAAATGGGAGCCGACGGCTTGTCAAGCCCGTTCCGCCTGTTTCAGATGACTGGCCAGGTTCAGGGAACGGTGATGCACCAGGGCGTAGACCCGACCGGTGAGGAGAACGGCGGCGACGGTGCCCAGGCCGATCCCAAGGATCCGATGGGCAAACAGCAGACCCAGGGCGAGAGAGATCGTCACGCTCACCAGGTCAATGAGGTTTTTCCCCATGCCCACGTCCTTCCGGATCTTCCTGCCCACGGCGTCGGCCAGGCCGTCCGCCGGGTTGGGCACGATGTCCATGGCCAGGGAGAGGCTGGCCCCCAGCCCCGTGATGAAAATGGCGATGAACAGAACGAGGATCCGGAGCCACATAGGATCGAACAGGGGGAGAAGCATATCCCAGCCCTGGATGAACAGGCTGGTCACCAGGCTGCAGAGGATCTGAAGATACTGGAGGGGCGGGAAATCCTTTCCCAGAAGGATCTTCTGCAGCAGGATCAGCAGCAGATAGTGGACAAAGGTGGTGAGCCCCAGAGGCAGCGACGCCAGCTGGGAGATACAGTAGGGTACGGAGACGATGGGGGAGACCCCCAGCTGGGTCTTGGTATTCAGCGTGATCCCCAGGGCCAGGATGGCCAGTGAGAAAACGTACATCAGACTGCGCTTGAGACCGGGTCTGGTCATAGGGAACTCCTTTCCTTGCCTGATACTGTTCAGTATCCCCGAAAAAACCGGTAAACAGTATACAGGAAAGGCAGATGATTGACAAGTCCCGATGAAAACGGATATAATTCCGTTATCGCCCCGACAGAGAGCAAAGGAGAGATCGCCATGAGTTATACGAAGGAAGACATCATCCGCCTGGTGGAGACGGAGAAGGTGGAATTCATCCGCATGCAGTTCACGGATATCTTCGGCCAGCTGAAGAACGTGGCTATCTCCCGCAGCCAGCTGGAGAAGGCTCTGGCAAATCAGATCGCCATCGACGGCAGTTCCATCGAGGGCTTCACCCGGATCCATGAATCCGATCAGTACCTGTATCCGGATCTGGATACCTTCACCGTTCTCCCCTGGATCACCGCCAACGGGAAGGTGGCCCGGCTCATCTGCGACGTATATAATCCGGATGGGAGCCCCTTCTTCGGAGATCCCCGGGGCGTGCTGAAGCGGGCCCTGAAGCGGGCCGCCGACCTGGGCTACACCTTCAACGTGGGGCCGGAGTGCGAGTTCTTCTTCTTCGAAACGGATGAGGACGGCAAGCCCACCACCCGCACGGGGGACGAGGCGGGCTACTTTGACCTGGGCCCCATCGACCATGGGGAAAGCACCCGGCAGGAGATCTGCTTGGCCCTGGAGAAGATGGGATTCGAGATCGAGGCGTCCCACCATGAATGCGCCGCCGGCCAGCATGAGATCGACTTCAAGTATGCCGAAGCCCTGCGGGCGGCGGACAATATCATGACCTTCAAGCTCACGGTGAAGACCCTGGCGCAGAAGAACGGCCTTCACGCCACCTTTATGCCCAAACCCATCTACGGCATCGCCGGCTCCGGCATGCACGTGAACATGTCCCTGTTCAAGGATGGACGGAACGTGTTCTATGATCCGGAAGGGCCCAAGCAGCTCTCCGAAGAAGCCCGGCATTTCATCGCCGGTCAGCTGGAGCATATCCGGGGCATGTGCGCGGTGCTGAACCCCCTGGTGAATTCCTATAAGCGGCTGGTGCCCGGTTACGAGGCCCCCTGCTACGTGGCCTGGTCCGCCTCCAACCGCAGCGCCCTGGTGCGCATCCCCTCCGCCCGGGGACAGAGCACCCGGGCCGAGCTCAGGAGCCCGGACCCCAGCTGCAACCCCTACCTGGCCCTGGCCCTGTGCCTCACCGCCGGGCTGGACGGCATGGAGCGGAAGCTGGAGCCCCCCGCGGAGATCATGGAGAACATCTACGCCATGCGTCGGGAGGACCGGAAAAAGCACGGCATCCGCAGCCTCCCCGGCACGCTGAACGAAGCGGTGGAGGAGCTTCGGGCGGACCCGGTGCTCATCGAAGCCCTGGGAGATCACGTGTTCACCCAGTACACCGAAGGCAAGATCCGGGAGTGGGAGCAGTACCGCAGCCGGGTGAGCAACTGGGAGCTGGAACGGTACATGATCCGGTACTGAGCCGGTATTCAGGCGGGCAGACTCTGCGGCGCCGGATCGGAGAAGCACGGAAACGAAAGAAGGCACCCCTGCGCAGCTTTGCGCAGGGGTGTTTGGCGCTATTCAGTTGTTTTTTCCGGCTCCCGGCTTATTTGACCGTCAGCTGCGCGCTTTCGGAATAAGCCTTGCCGACGGTATTGCTGACCCGGCAGCGGTAGAGGATGCCGTCATACTCCGCTTTCGCCTTGACCTTATCGCTGGCGGAGGCGGCGCCCTTTTTGTTATGCCAGGTCTGACCGCCGTCCTTGGAATACTGCCACTGGTAAGTCAGACCGGTGCCCGCGGCCGCGACCTTGAAGGTGACGGATTCTCCCGCCGCGGCGGACTGAGCTTCGGGCTGGGTCAGGATCCTGGGCTTGACGCCGTCCACGGTCAGCCTGGCGGACTTGGACTTCACGCTGCCGGCGCTGTTCTTCACTTTGCAGCGGTAGAGGATGCCGTTGACGGAGGACTTTGCGGTGACGGTGTAGCTGGAGGACGTGGCGCCCTTCTTGCTTTTCCACGTGCTTCCGTTGTCCGTGCTGTACTGCCACTGGTAGGTAAGCCCTTCTCCGCTTGCCTCCACCGTGAAGGTCGCATTTTCCCCCGCAGCCACGGTCGTCTTTGCAGGCTGGGTTATGATGACCGGCTTTTCGCCGGCGGGAGCCTCTGTGGGCGCGGCGGTGGGCGCGGCGGTAGGCGCGG
>CAMZIY010000061.1 GCA_947307365.1 uncultured Clostridia bacterium | reverse complement strand
TCCTCCTATCTGCAGAAGAAGACCAAGCGCAGCCCCATGATCCTTCCGGTGATCATGGAGAACTGAGGGAACGGGATGAACATTCAGATCTACGGAAAGAACAAGTGCTTTGATACAAAGAAGGCGGAGCGGTGGTTCAAGGAGCGGCGGATCAAGTACCAGTATGTGGATCTGCCCCGTTACGGCATGGGCCGCCGGGAGCTGGAGAACGTCCGGTCCGCCGTGGGCGCGGAAAACCTGCTGGATGAAAAGGCAAAGGGGGCCGAACTGGTGAAGTACCTGGCCCGCCCCGAGGACCGGCTGGAAAAGCTGCTGGAGCAGCCCGAGCTCCTGCGTACCCCCATCGTCCGCAACGGAAAGAAGGCCACCGTGGGTTACGCCCCGGAGGTCTGGGAGACCTGGGAATAAGAGAAGGAGGAAAGCCCCATGCGCAAGGACAAGGTAAACTATTATCTGGATATCGCGGACAGCGTCCGCAGCCGCTCCACCTGTATGAGACGGCAGTATGGGGCCATCATCGTGGCCAGCGACGAGATCGTGGCCACGGGCTATAACGGCGCGCCCAGAGGCCGGACAAACTGCGACGAGCTGGGGCAGTGCGTGCGGCAGGAGCTGAATATCCCCTCCGGGGAGCGGTATGAGCTGTGCCGCAGCGTACATGCGGAAGCCAACGCCATCATCTCCGCCTCCCGGAAGGAGACCATCGGCAGCACCCTGTATCTGACCGGGCGGGACGCCGCCACGGGGGAGTACCTCACCGGCACCACCCCCTGCTCCATGTGCCGCCGGCTCATCATCAACGCGGGGATCAAAAACGTGGTCTGCCGCACTTCGGAAACGGAGTACACGGATACGCCGGTGCAGGAGTGGATCGACAACGATGACACCATCGCGAAATAACGCGGATCGGAACATAAAAGCTGGGCAGCCGTTTCATAGGCTGCCCAGCTGTTTTTTTGCCTGCGGTTTCTGCCGGCGCTTGTTACAAGGTCGCTTTGATCCGGATGTATTCCTCCAGGGATCCCGGGTTGGCCAGGGCGTCCCGGTTGGTGACGTCCCGGCCGTTCATGATGTTCGTCACGGCGCTTTCCACTTTCTTGCCGTTATGGGTATGGGGGATATCGTTCACCTGGATCATGACGGCGGGCACGTGTCTCGGTGAGGCCTTTGTACGGAGCTCGGTCCTGATCTTCTGGCGCAGGGCGTCGTCCAGGGCATATCCGTCCTTGCACTGGACAAACAGAAGGACGCGCTGATCCTCCTCCAGATCCTGACCGATGGCCAGGCTTTCCTTGACCTCCTCCAGGTTTTCGACGATGTTGTAGATCTCGACGGTTCCGATGCGTACGCCGGAGGGCTTGAGCACCGAATCGGAGCGTCCGTTGAAGGTCACTCCGCCGGTGGCGGAAGAGATCGTGACGTAGTCGCCGTGCATCCAGATCCCGGGGAAGACCGAGAAGTAGGCGTTGTGATACCGCTTGCCCCCCTCGTCGTTCCAGAAATACAGCGGCATGGAGGGGGCGGGGATCTTGCAGACCAGCTCGCCCTCCCGGTCCCGGATGGAATTGCCCTTTTCGTCGAAGCAGTCGATATCCATGCCCAGGCCGGGTCCCTGAAGCTCCCCGGAGTATACAGGCTTCAGCGGATTTGCAATGGCAAAGCAGCCGTTGATATCCGTGCCTCCCGCGATGGAGTTGAAGAACAGATCCTGCTTGATCTTCTCATAGATAAAATTGAAACCCTGCTCGGAGAGGGCCGACCCGGTCTGGGAGACCTCCCGCAGATGGGTCAGGTCCGCCACGTCCTTGGGGACGAAGCCGTCCCGGATGAGCCCGTGGATGTAGCTGGCGGAGAGGCCGAAGATCGTGACCTTCTCCTCTTCGATGATCTTCCAGATCGTGCTGTGGTCCGGATAGGAAGGATTTCCGTCGAACAGCACCAGGCGTACGCCCAGACCGATGGAGGCCGCCTGCCAGTTCCACATCATCCAGCTGCAGGTGGTGATATACAGCAGACTGTCGGAAAGAGCCATATCGCTGTGAAGTCCCAGCTCCTTGAGCTGGTTCAGCAGGAGGCCCATGGCGGACTGCACCATGCATTTGGGTTTTCCCGTGGTCCCGGAGGAGAACATGATGACCAGAGGCTGTTCGTAAGGGAACCGGGGGAAGTGATACACTTCTCCTTTGAAGGGCGCCGTCATCTCTTCCCAGGTCGTCCACCGGTCGTCCGCATCAAACCCCTCCAGCCGGCTGCCCGCGTAATGGACGACGATGACTTTTTTGATGCTGGGGATGGCGTCGGCGATCACCTTCGCGTTGGGCAGAACCGGGAAGGTCTTGCCCTTGTAATAGTACCCGTCCGTCGTTACCAGAACGACGGGTGCCGTCTGTCCGATGCGGTCTATGGCTGCGCCCGGTCCGATGTCCGTGGCGCAGGAGCACCAGATTGCGCCGATGGCCGCGCTGGCCAGCATGGCGATCACAGTCTCCGGCAGATTCGGCAGGTATCCGGCTATGACCATGCCCTTTTCCACACCGGCGTCCAGAAGCGCTTTCGCCATCTTCACCACCTGATGCCGCACCTCGTCCCGGGAAAGACTCCTTCTCACCTTGTCCTCTCCCCGGAAAACGATGCCATCGTCCTCACCGTACATGTGTTTCAGCATGTTTTCGGCGTAATTGATCTTTGCGCCGGGGAACCAGACGCTGTCTTTGAAGTACAGCCGGGATTTGAACGAGCAGTTGAAAGGCTTGCTCCCGATGATCCCGAAATAATCCCAAACGTCGTTCCAGAAGAACAGCGGTTCGGAAACGGACCAGGCGTGCAGCTGATCGTAGCTGCGGATGGACTGTCCTTCTCTCGCATTGACGTAGTTGATGAATTTCCGCATCACGCAGCGGCACTTCTTGCCTCGGGATGCTTCCCACAACAGTTTGCCCATGGCTTTTCTCCCTTCATCCTTGGCATTCCGGCCGGTCGTTCCGGTACGGCGAAAGCGGCGGCGTCGTTTTCCCGCGGCTGACTCGGGTGTACGGGATGCCGTGCGCTTCGAACGACGCAGGCAGACCGGTACGCGTCCGGCCTGCCTCGGCCTGTAATCATAATACCAATATATCAACTGGAGTCATGAAGCACAAGGGCTTTTCCCGAGGATGCCTTGCCTGTTTTGGCGCGCCGGAAACGGGACGCACGCTGCCGCGAACCGGGGCGGGAAAAAGAAACAGGGCGGCTTCCTCAAGAAGCCGCCCTGAGCGTATCATCGATTTTATTCCCCGTCGATGAGACGGCGGGCACCGTAATAATACTTGACCCAATAGGTCTCGCTGAGCTTGTTGATCATGATGCGCCGTCCGCCGGAGGAAGCGTGGATGAATTCCCCATCTCCGAGATAGATGCCCACATGACCGATGTACCACCCGCCGGTGCTGGCGAAGAACACCAGATCCCCGGGCTTCAGATCCTCTTTGTTGACGCTGACGCCCTGGCGGTACTGACCGGAGGCGGTGCGGTTCATGCTGTACCCGTTTTGGGTGAAGCAGTAGTACACCAGACCGGAGCAGTCAAAGCCGGTGGAGGGGCTTGCCCCGCCGTAGACATAGGGGATGCCCAGCTGTTCCCTGGCCAGATCCAGGATGGAGGAGACGGCTTCGGAGGCCTCGGGCTTGTCTGCATCCAGCGCCACATAGGTGCTGTACACATAGCCGGTTTTGCCGTCCAGAAGGACCTTGTACCAGTCTCCCTCCTTCCCGAGCACCTGTACCCGGTCGCCCCGGTACAGATAGCGGGTGACGGAATCGTTGAGGGAGGGACCGGTGCGGAACCGGACGCAGTCCCCGGTCAGGGTGCCCATGCCCGTGTCATCGCCGGTCTTCTCCGACTCTTCGGCTTCGGGTTCCCGGGCTTCGGGTTCGGCTTCGGCTTCCTGCGCCTCAGGCTCCCGGGCTTCCTGCTCCTGGGCAGGCGTCTCTTCGGCAGCTTCGGCTTCCGGCGCGGCTTCCGCCGCGGTCTCCGGTTCGGCCTCTGCCGGGGTCTCCGGCTCGGATGCCTCAGGTTCGGCTTCCTCCGCGGGAGCAGGCTCCGGAGATAACAGATAATCGGAGCACATGTACCCGGTCTTGCCCTGGTACTCGACCTTGCACCAGCCGTCCAGCACCTCCAGGACCGTGACCGTCGCTCCCTTGGGGGCCTGACCGATGATGTTCGCATCGGTGCTGGGTCCGTCCCGGAAATTCAGCACGGTGGCGGTGACTTCCGCTTCCCCGACGCTGACGCCCAGGACGGGGAGGGCCAGGAGCATGGCCAGCGCCAGCCCCAGAGCCAGAATACGTAATGATTGTTTCCGCATGACTTTTCTCCTGTGAAACCGGGGGATACCCGGCGGCCGGTCCGGACCGGCGCCGTCTCCCGGATCTCCTCGTTCGCTTTGGTGACGTGGGGGTTCAGCCGTTGGTGCGCGCTCTTTCCAGCCACACGGCTCCCAGATCCAAGGCGGTATACAGCCCTTCCTTCTCGCCCTTCTTCACCACCCGGTCCCGGGAACGGATATCCGGATCGGTGAGCTGGAGCTGAACGGAAACACGCTTCGCCAGGCTCAGATCTTCTACCGGCTCGGTGTCCAGGATCTGGAGCATGACGATGTACTTATCCGACATGTTTCCGTAGTAGATGAGATTGTCCTTCCTGCGCAGCGGAAGGCCCTTGTACATGAGTTTTTTCGCAGCTGCCATGATTTCCTCCCTGTGGAGATGTCCGCCGGCCCGACGGATTGGGGTAAATACTATCTTATACGGTATCTGATGCCCTGTCAAGGCAAAAGACCCCTGCGGCCTCATGGGGAGGCCGCAAGGTGTCAGAAAAAACGCGGAGATTCAGCCCTCCAGATAACTCCGGACCAGCTCCTGCAGGAGCTCATCCCGGTCCAGGCGGCTGATAAGGGTGCGGGCGTTTTTGTAATTCGTGATATAGGTGGGGTCCTCCGTGATGATATAGCCCACGATCTGGTTGATGGGGTTATACCCCTTGACCAGCAGGGCATTGTACACCGCGGTGATGATCTCCTTCGTTTCCGTCCGTTTGTCTACGATCCCGAACTTCCGCGTAAACTGATCCATGGTATCCCTCCTCCGACTGTCTTACATTATACCCGCTTTGTGCCCTCATGTAAAGGCTTTTCGCCGCAGCCGGGAAGATCAGCGGAGTTTTGCGCCCAGCTGAGATTCCAGCGCCTCCAGGATGGCGTTCATATGGGGCTCGATATCCCCGTCCTTCAGGCTCCGGTCCTCTCCCCGGAAACTCAGGGAGAAGGCAACGCTCTTCTTCCCCGGGGCAATGGGCAGGCCCCGGTATACGTCGAAGAAGTCCACCGCCTTCAGCAGGTCGCCGCCCGCCTCGCGGATACACTTTTCCAGCCGGCACACGGTGATCTCCTCGTCGCAGACCACCGCCAGATCCCGCAGCACCGCAGGGAAGCGGGGCAGGGGAACATACTGGGGATCTTCGCCGCGGCAGGCGCAGAGGGCGTCGAAATCCAGCTCCGCCGCGCAGAGGGGATCTGCAATGCCGTAATTGGCCCGCACGTTGGGGTGGATCTCTCCGAATACGCCCAGCTCCCGTCCGTCCGCCGCACAGATCTTCGCGCAGCGGCCGGGGTGGTAGGCGTAATGATCCCCGCAGGCCCGGAACTCCGGCTCCCGGACGCGCATGAGCCGCAGGACGGCCTCCACGGCGCCCTTCATGGCGTAGAACTCGCCGCCCTCGCCATAGGCGCCCAGGGCCAGGTGCCGCGTCTCCCGGGCCAGGGGGGAGGCGTCGTCCTTCAGATAGACCTTCCCCAGGTCGAAGAGCTTCACGTCCCGGTTCCGGCGGTTGTTGTTCAGGGCGAGACTTTTCAGCAGGGTGCTCAGGAGGGTGGTGCGCATGACGGCGCTGTCCTCCCCCAGGGGGTTCAGGATACGGAAGGAGTCCCGCAGGGGGTGATCCGCGGGCATGCCGCTCAGATCGTTGTCCGACTGGCCGATAAAGGAGTAGGTCAGGATCTCATGGAAACCCATGTCCCGGCAGAGGCGGCGGCAGGACTGCTCCAGGGTCTGCTTCTCCGTGAGACCGCCCTGGGTGATGACGCCCCGGAAGGCGGTGGCGGGGATCCGATCGTAGCCGTAGAACCGGGCCACCTCCTCGGCGATGTCGCTGTAGTGCTCCACGTCCCCCCGCCAGGAGGGTATGGTCATCTCGTCCCCGTCAAAGGTGAAGCCCAGCTTTTCCAGCACCCGCCGCATATACTCCGGGCTCGGCTCGATGCCCAGGAGGCGGTCGATCTTCTCCGGCTCCAGCCTGAGCTTGCGGGGAGCGCTGTCCCGGGCCACCACGTCGATGACCCCGTCCACCACGTCGCCCGCGTCCAGCAGTTCCACCAGTTCGCAGGCCCGTTCCACCGCGGGAAGGGTTCCCAGGGGATCCAGGCCCTTTTCAAAGCGGGAGGATGCGTCCGTACGCATGCCCAGGGCGATGGCGGTGCGCCGGATGGAGGTGCCGTTGAAGTTGGCGCTCTCGAAGACCACCGCGGTGGTGTCTTCGGTGATCTCGCTGTTCTCGCCGCCCATGACCCCGGCCAGGCCGATGGCTTTTTTCTCGTCCGCGATCACCAGCATATCCGGCGTCAGGGTCCGGGGACTGCCGTCCAGGGTGGCCATCTGCTCCCCCTTGTTCGCCCGGCGCACCAGGATATGGCTGCCGGTGATGCAGCGGTAGTCGAAGGAATGCATGGGCTGACCGTATTCCAGCATCACGTAGTTCGTAATGTCCACGATGTTGTTGATGGGGCGGATGCCGCTGGCCCGCAGCCTGCGCCGCATCCACTCGGGGGAGGGGGCGATCCGCACGTTTTTCACGAAGCGGGCGGTGTACCGGGGGCACAGATCCGGCTCGAGGATATCCACGTCCAGGTAGTTCAGGATGCTGTCCCCGCTGCCCTTCACCTTCGGCTCCGGCAGATCCAGGGGGGTATCGAAGGTGGCGGCGGCTTCCCGGGCCAGGCCCCGGACGCTCAGGCAGTCCGGCCGGTTGTTGGTGATCTCGAAGTCCACCACGCTGTCCCGCAGACCGACCACCTCCCGGATATCCTGGCCCACCTCGCAGGGCTCCTGCAGGATGAAGATCCCGTCCGCGATGGCGTAGGGATAGTCGTTCACCGTCAGACCCAGTTCCCCCAGGGAGCAGAGCATGCCCTCCGAAGGCACGCCCCGGAGGACGCCTTTTTCGATGCGCTTGTCCCCGGGCAGGGTGGAACCGTCCAGCGCCACGGGGACCAGATCCCCCTGCTGCACGTTCTGGGCGCCGGTGACGATCTGTACGGGCTTGTCCCGTCCCACCTCCACCTGGCAGACCCAGAGATGGTCGCTGTCGGGATGGCGGACGATCTCCGTCACCTTGCCTGCCACCACGTTGGTGATATCCTCTCCCAGCACGTCCAGGGTCTCCACCTTGGAGCCGGACATGGTCATGCGGTCGCAGAATTCCTTATCGGAAACACCCACCCGGGTGAATTCATCCAGCCAATTTCTTGAGAGTTTCATCGTCGTTCCTCCTTAGCTGAACTGGCGCAGGAAGCGCACGTCGTTGTCGAACAGGAGACGCAGGTCGCTGATGCTGAACCGGCGCATCACCAGGCGCTCCAGTCCCACGCCGAAGGCAAAGCCGCTGTACTCGTCCGGATCGATGCCGCAGCCGGAGAGGACCTTGGGATGGACCATGCCGGCCCCCAGGAGTTCGATCCAGCCCTCGCCCTTGCAGACCCGGCAGCCCGCGCCGTGGCACTCGAAACACTGGATATCCACCTCGCAGCTGGGCTCCGTAAAGGGGAAATGGTGGGGACGGAAGCGGGTGACGGTCTCGGGGCCGTAGAGCCGCTTCAGCATCACGTCCAGACAACCCTTCAGGTCTCCCATGGTGATGCCCTTGTCCACCACCAGCCCTTCCAGCTGATGGAACATGGGGGAGTGGGTGGCGTCGATCTCATCCTTCCGGTAGACCCGGCCGGGGGAGATGATGCGAATGGGAGGCTTCTGCTGCTCCATGACCCGCACCTGGACCGGACTGGTCTGGCAGCGGAGATGGACCTTCTCGTCCTCCGTGATATAGAAGGTATCGGTCCATTCCCGCACGGTGTGGCCTTCGGGGATGTTCAGCTTATCAAAGTCATAGGTGCTGAGCTCCACCTCGGGGCCTTCCGCCACCTGGAAACCCATACCCACGAAAATATCCACGCATTCGTCCCAGACGATCTGCAGCGGGTGCTTCGCCCCGGTCTCCACGGCTTTGCCGGGAATGGTCACGTCCAGGGTCTCCTCCCGAAGCTTCCGCTCCAGCAGGGCGTCCTGCAGGGCTTTGCCCCGCTCGTTGAGGGCGGCTTCGATTTTCGCCCGGACCTCATTGGCCAGCTGTCCCATGGCGGGACGCTCCTCCGGACTGACGCTGCCCAGCTGCTTCAGCACCGCGCTGAGCGAGCCCTTTTTCCCCAGGTACTGCACCCGCACCGCATCCAGGGCGCTCGGATCCAGGGCCTCCTGAATGGCCGCAAGGGATTTGGCCCGGATCTCCTCCAGCTTGTTTTTCATCTTCTGCCTCCTGTGAGCCGCTCCGGAAGGAGCGGCGTATTCGTCAAACAAAGGGCCCTCCGTCCCGATACTATGGGACGGAAGGCTCCGCGTTACCACCCATATTCGCCTCCGGCCGGCCGGAAGACGCACTCAGCGGGGAACGAAAAGACATTCCCCTTGACCGATGACGGGGTCAGACCGTCGGCCGTTACGCCGCAGCTCCCGGGCGAACCAAGCGGCCCATGGACCGGGGCGCTCGCAGCAAACGCGCCCTTCTCTGAGATCCCGGTCTCCGCTATTTTCCCGTTCAACGCCATTTTGGGCGAGTATACCACTTTGTTTTCCGGAATGCAAGGCTTTTCCCATTCTTCTTCCGGGCATGGACGACGCCGTTGCAAGGGAAGAGAAATCGTGATATGCTGTGCAGCGGGAGTGAAAAGGAAGAACATATACATGGGGGAGGTCTATCTCATGGCCAAATTCTGTACCGAATGCGGCGCCGCGATCCCGGAAGGAGCGGGCTTCTGCATCGAATGCGGCGCGAAAGCGCCGGAAGCCGAAACGGTCCCGGCTCAGGCCGCCGCGGCGGCGATCCCGGAGCCGGAACCCGCCGTTCCCCAGCCGCAGCCTGCTCAGGAGCAGTATACTTATGATGAACCGAAGCAGGCGGTTTATCCGCCCCAGTCCTCATCGTGGTCTGCGGCGCCGGATCGGAGCGGGAAGCCGGTGAGCACCTTTGCGTTCTGGGCGCTGAAGCTCCTGTATGCCATTCCCGTAGTGGGATTCTTCGCCTCCCTGGTCCTGGCCATCGCGCCGGAGAACAAGAGCCTGAAGCATCACGCTCTGGCCGCCTTTATCTGGAGACTCATCATCCTGGGCTTTCTGATCTTCGGGAGCATCAAGCTCTGGAACAACATTGAGGTCCACTGGGAAGATTTCTCCGATTCTTTTTCGGAGATCACGGACGGCGCAGGTTTCGAGAGCCTGGAGGATCTGCTGAACGGGCTGAAAGACGCTGTTTCCGATGCCGGGAACTGAGCGGGGCCCGGAGCTTTTTCCGGTGGACAAACCGGGGAGAAATGCGTATACTGAATCATACAGATTCCCATCGGGGGTGAGGATATGAAAACCTATCATGATGTGTTCGTGGAGCAGCTGGTGCGCCGCCGCCGTCCCGGAGGCGAAGCGGTCTTCCGCCTGGGCGCGATCCTGCTGGGGCTCATCCTCATCACCCTGGCCTTCGTCCTGGCGCGGAACTTTTTCCCCGTCCTCTTCGCCCTGGTGGTGATCCTGGAATTCTTTGCCTTCGTGTATACCGTCAAGGAATTCGAGTATTCCTTTATCAGCGGGGACGTGGACATCGACCTCATCCGGGGCAAGCGGAAGCGCAGCACCATCTTCAGCTGCAGCTGCCGGGACATCTCTCTGATGGCCCCCTGCGGCACCCATGAGGAAGCCCTTTCCGAACCCTTCACCCGTACGACGGACGCCTCCGAGCGCGCAGGGGGTGAGGGACGCTGGTTCTTCATCTGCCAGCGGGAGGACGGGAACCGGGAGCTGGTGTACCTGACCCCCAATGAGCGGCTTCTGGACGCTTTTTCCGGATACCTGGGCAGAAAGATGGACTATAAGCCCCAGACCGGGCATAAGCTGACAGCAGAGTAGACCGGCTCTCGGGAGCCGGAGAAGGAGGCTCTGCGTGAGACTGGTCCGTTCCGCCGCCCTGTTTGCCGCGTTGCTTGCATCCCTGTTTCTGTCCGCCTGCGGCGGCAGCCTGGGGGATCGGGAGAGGGAGGATTTTCTGGAGATCCGGGCCTCCCTGCTGGAGCGGGAGGCGCTCAGCCTTCGGGCAGATCTCCGGGCAGATTACGGGGACCGGGTATACGACTATCGCCTGTCCTACGTCGGAAACGCCGAAGAGGGCGTCCTGCGGATCGAAGAACCTCTGGAGCTGGAAGACGTCCGGGTGGAATTGACGGAAGGGCACGCCCGTCTCCGATACGGGGACCTGATGCTGGATACCGGCGCTCTAGCGGGGGAGGAGAGCCCTGTGCAGGCTTTCCCGCTGATGATCCGGGCCTGGCTTCGGGGCAGCGTGGCGGAGTGCTGGCAGGAGCGCATGGAAGAGGAGGACTGTACCGCGGCGGAGATCCATCTGGGCGGCGCGGGAGCGGAAACGAGCCTTGTATGCCGGGTCTGGTTCCGCCGGTCCGATGGGGAACCGGTGTTCGCCGAACTGGCGGCGGAGGGCCGGGTATGTCTCGCCTGCCGCTTTCTGCCCCGGATCGAAGAGACGCCGGAAGTATAATGCTTTCCGCTTTGTGGAAGAATGTGATCGTCGGACATAGGATGTACCGGCAATTCATTCAGCGGAGCGTGAGGACTTATGCTGCAGAGCGTCAGAAGAGGAGACATTTATTACGCGGATCTGAGCCCCGTGGTGGGGAGCGAGCAGGGCGGGATGCGGCCGGTACTTATCGTGCAGAACGATATCGGCAACC
>CAMZIY010000060.1 GCA_947307365.1 uncultured Clostridia bacterium | reverse complement strand
AAAGCGCGCCGAGCAGCAGGATGACGGCGGCCAGCAGCACCCGGATCCCGGGATCCGTCACGCACAGATAGTCGGTAAGCTGTTCCGGGGAGGGGACATACGCTCCAGCGCCTTTTTCCGGAATACGGTCGGTACATTCTCTGGCATGGCGGCTCATCCCCGTTCCGGGAATCCGTCCAGAGAACCGAATTCCTCGATCCATACGAATCTTTCCCAATCCGCCTGATTCAGCAGCACTCTTGCCACGACGTAATGATGCCTGCGGCCCACGTCGCTGTTGATGGCCTTGTTGTATGCCTGATCTCCGACGCACTGGCGGAAATACCGCAGAGACGCTTCTTTGAATCGAAAGCCCGGCCTGTAGAGGCCGAGCTGCCCGCTCCCGCCGCCGACCTGTGCCAGTTGACCGGCTTGAAGCTCCCGGACGTTTTCAGGTTTTCCCATAGTTGATTACCCTCTTTGTTGTTGGCGGTTTCCGTCGAAAGCCCCGGATTCTTTACTCGATGGTCAGGATATCCGAAAAGCCCGTGACCTCAAAGATCTCCATGATGGTTTCGCCCACGTGGGCAATCTTCATCGCGCCCCGCTTGTTCATTTCCTTCTGGGCGGCCAGCAGCACCCGCAGACCCGCAGAGGAGATATACTCCAGCTTTTCAAGATCCAGGGTCAACTCGCTGACTCCGTCCAGCGCATCTTTCAGTTCCGCTTCCAGCTCCGGCGCACTGACCGTGTCCAGACGCCCCTCCAGGGAAAAGGCCGCTGTCCCGTTTTCGATCGCCTTGTTGATGTTCAGCATGGATGGTTCCTCCCTCGGTTTGATTGCTCGATGAATCAGATTATAACGGAGCCTGTCCAATAAATGTCCAATAAAAAGCAGCTGTTTCTGCGATTATTACAAAAAAGACGGCGGAGGGTTCCCTCCGCCGCCTTGCAGCCGGTATTGCTTATGCCTTGTCCATGACCTTCCAATACATCATGTTTTCCGTCATGCTCGCCCAGGAATAGTTGCTCATGTATTCCCCCCGGTAGGCGTTCACAGCGTCGCTGTCGCCCGAGAAGAAGAGATAGGCGTCGCAGGTGAACTGCTCCGGCCGGACGCGGACGATGCCCCGGTTTATCTCCAGCATGTCGCCGACGCCGTACTGCCGCAGCGACTCCCGCAGGGAACGAATGTATACATCCAGCTGCTTCTGCAGCCTGCGATCATACGGGCGGTCCTCCCAGAGGATCGCGCTCAGTTCCGCACGGGTCACGCCGCCCCCCTGCCGGTCCACCAGATAGGCCAGAAGCTCCTTGCACTTCGCCATTTTGAAGCTGATCGGCTTCCTGTCCACAAACACGTCGAAGCTGCCGAAGGTCTGCACCAGTACGCGGCCGGCCGGCTGCGTCTTCTTTCCCCTCAGCGCATAGGCTACGTCGGCGGCCAGCGCCTCCCTCGTTACAGGCTTCAGAAGATAGCCGGAGGCCCGGACTGCGAAGGCATCCACCGCATATTGGGCGTAGCCCGTGAGAAAGAGGATCGCAGTATCCGGATGCTTTGTTTTGATCGCCGCCGCCAACCGGATACCGTTCATCCCCGGCATGTCGATATCAAGCAGCGCCAGGTCCGCAGCGTTGTGCTCCAGCCATTCAAGAGCGTCCTCCGGGCGGACAAAGCCCCTGGCTTCGTCGATCTCCGGGAGCTCCAGACACATGGCGACAGTATCCTCCATCAAAATCCGCTCGTCGTCCACACAGATCGCTTTCATGCCGTCGCCCCCTTTGCAGGGATCCGTATCGTTACCGTTGTGCCTTCCCCGACCTTGCTTTCGAGGATCAGCATGCCGGAACACATCTGTTCTATGCGTTCCCGAACGTTGCGGATGCCGATGTGTCCGTTTTCCGTGCTTTCCATCGCATTCGGATCAAACCCGATCCCGTTGTCCTCGATCACGATCTCGTGACAGGTTTCTCTGCGTCGGGAAACGACCCGGACAAGCCCGTCCCTCCGGCTGCGGACGCCGTGCCGGATCGCATTCTCCACCATGGGCTGCAGCGTCAGCGGAGGCAGATCGAACCCGTCGTCCGCTATGTCATATTCCACCCGGATGTTCTCAAAACGCACCATCTCGATCTCTGTGTAAAGCCGGGTGTGTTCCAGTTCTTTTTGAAACGGGATATTCCCGGTCACGCCGAGGGAATCCAGATTCTGCCGCAGATAAACGCCGAATTTGTCCGCCAGCTCCGCCGCCCGCTCCGGATCCTTGCGGCAAAGCGCCTTGAAGGTCGCAATGGTATTGTAGAGAAAGTGAGGCTGGATCTGGGTCATCATGATCTGGATGCGCTGTTCCGCCTGGAGCGAGCGCTCATGCTCCCGCACGAACTGCAGGTGGATCCAGATATAGTAGAGCGCGCAGCTGATCACGATCGCGATATTCAGGCACGAAACCGGGTGATTTAAGGGGGTGAGGTAATCCAGAACGATGCTGGCGGCGATGATCGCCGAATTGAAGATCGGAATGACCGCGTCCTGCCATCGGACTCGTCCGTATTTGCGGACCGTCAGGCAGACAAGATTCGCAAGAAGCAGGGCTGTGACCACATGACAGGTAAACCCAAGCGGGCCCCGGTGGAAGACGTTATTCTTTGTGATCCAAAAGGCAAGGGGGGTGAAAAGCGCCGTCAGATACACGGCCGCATTGATCCCTGTCAGGATCCAGGCCGGCAGCGTTTTTTTCCCATCGGAGATAATATGGTAGACCAGGACGATCAGCACCGGACGCACGCAATACCCGTAGATGGACAGCACGGTCCGAAGGAAGGGCTGCGGCGTTCCTTCGCTGATCCTGTATTCCAGAGCCGTCTGCAGGATCAGGCTGAAGGTGAGCAGCAAAATGATCAGGATGTTTCTTTTGTGCTCGCGGTCGATGTATGAGTCTGCCAGAAGGGCAAGCACAAGCCCGGCCAGCAGGGCCGTCAGAGACAAGTTCAGCAGGAGGTTTGGGGACCCCATCAAATCAAATCCAAAGTAAGGAAACGACGTCGTCATTTGATCGCCGTCCTTCCTGCGTCAACGGCATTGCTGTATTCACAGAATACCCGGGACGGGGAGCGGGGAAGAAAGGAGGCAGATTTCATGATCGGTTCCGAGCCCACTACTCATTCGCTCCTTTCCGTTTTTCAAGGCTTTTTCGTGATACCTTTTCCGGTTTTTATTCTATATGAAACCCCGCGGTATATCAACGGTTATAAGTGACACGTTCCTGTGCCATTATCCCGCTTATAAGGCGGGGAATTTGAATGTCAGCGAATTGGCAAGGGTATGCGATTTGAGCCGCACAACAGCGTATAAGTATATCGGGCCCTTGGAAGGGTAAAGCGGCGGGATCGCTCCCGCCGTTTTATCGCAAATTCCCGGACAACTATTCCCACGTAATTGAGGCTTCAGAAATGTTTTTAATCTTTCAACCAAAACATCTTTTTCTGGTAATATGCTCGTCCCTTCTAAAAATGAGATCATTCCATATATCGTGTAACTGTGCAGTTAAATCAGAATGATCGCAATACGTGCAAGCAGCATATAGGTTGCTGATAAGAACCTCCGTTGTATGGCAGATTATAACACGAATAAGTCTGTGTGTATATCTTCACTTTCGCGCCTTTCCTTTCTTTTGTTTCTTGGAATGCTGTTTCACCCCATCCAACAGCGGAGAGGCGTACCATGAGCCGAAACAAGGGGTGCACAATCGGCCGATGGTTCTGTTTCAGATATCCCTCCTATCGACCCGGCGTCGATCCGGGCGAGGTATTTCCAAGTCTATGAAAACCTGAGGCAAAGATAACCCCCGAAATCCGAAGATTTCGGGGGTTTTGGTGCGCGAGGCGGGACTTGAACCCGCACGTGCGTAGTGCACACTAGAACCTGAATCTAGCGAGTCTGCCAATTCCACCACTCGCGCATATGGGCCGGGTAGGGTAAACATGGTGCGGAAGATGGGACTTGAACCCACACGCCAATCGGCACACGCACCTCAAACGTGCCTGTCTACCTGTTCCAGCACTTCCGCATATTCCTCAGCACCCTGGCGGCTCCTTGGAACGCTCACTTAGTATAGGCGAGCCCGCCTGGTTTGTCAACCCTTTTTTTCGCCCTTTCGGGGTTTTTTACAGATACGGAGCCATGTACTTGTCCCGGCCCAGTTCATCGGAAAGGATCGTCAGAATCCCACGGAGCCGTCCGCCGTACTGGCTGGCCGGCAGACGCAGGATGGAGGTCTGCACATGGGGCAGGGTCAGGATGGCTTCCATCCCCTTCTTCCCATCCGCGCTCAGGAGCAGAGATCCTCCGTACAGCCGGGCGATCTCTTCCGCCACCAGCAGCCCCAAGCCGGCACCGCCCTGGGTGATGCCCCTGACAGGGTCGCTCTCCAGCGCCGAATAAAGGGTGGAGATGGTCTCCCCTTCCGGTCCGTCGCCGTTATCCTGCAGATACAGGCAAACCGCTTCCTTCCGGCTCTCCGTGCGCAGACGGATCAAGCCCCCCTCTCCGCAGCGCTGCAGGCTGTACGCCAGCACGTTGAGGATCAGAGCCTCCAGCCGGTCCCGGGAACCGTTCACGCCGCAGCTCTCCCGGCAGGGGGTGAATTCCAGCCGGACGCGATCCGTCAAAGCGGAGACCGTATCCACCAGCTCGCTGCAGATCTGGTTCAGATCCTGGACGCTCTGCTCCGCCCGGGCTTCGCCCAGAGTCAGCTCCCCCAGCTCCGTGAGGTTTTCCGCAATGCGCAGAAGGCGATGCTGGTCATGCCGCATGACGGCGAGATAATCCCTCTCGCTCTCCCGGCCTTCCTGTTCCAGCCTTCTGCCCAGCAGTTCGGCGGCGGCCATGGACCCATTGAGGGCTTCCCGCATGGCGCTGCCCACATTCCGCAGCATCCGGGCAGTATCCGCGCTCAGCTCTATGGAGTTGTTCTTCTCCCGATCGTCCATTGCGCTCTTCTCTCTGTCTTTCCGCAGGATTGGCTTCCAGTATACCATTCTGCTCGGGAAAGAACAAGACTATGCGGCAAGTTCCTTCTCCCTTCTCTTTTTCTCCGGTTCGGCAAAAAAGCCTTTCTTCTTTCCGGAAAACGTGGTATATTGTCCATGCGTCTGCGCGGGAAAGGAGGGGCAGGACCATGGCCGCGGCGGAAAAGAAACCCATTGCCACCAACCGGAAGGCGTTTCATGAATACTTTGTGGAAGACCGCTTCGAAGCGGGGATCTCCCTGGCCGGGACCGAGGTCAAGTCCATCCGCCAGGGGGGCGTCAACCTGAAGGACGCCTTTTGCACCGTCACCAACGGCGAGATGATCGTCCGGGGCCTGCGGATCAGCCCCTATGAAAAGGGGAATATCTTCAACAAGGACCCGCTCCGCCCCCGCAGACTGCTGATGCACAAGCGGGAGATCCGCCGCCTGGGGGCAAAGGTCGCCCAGCAGGGCTATGCCCTCATCCCCCTGAATCTGTATTTTCTCGGTCCCTACGTGAAGGTGGAGCTGGGCCTCTGTCGGGGCAAAAAGCTGCACGACAAGCGGGACGCGGAAGCGGACCGCAGCGCGAAACGGGAGATCGACAGAGCCATGAAAGAGAGGAGAAACGGAAATGAGTAAGAATCCCCTGGTGACCATCGAAATGGAAAACGGCGATAAGATCACGGCGGAGCTGTATCCGGATATCGCTCCCCAGTCCGTCCGCAACTTCATCCATCTGATCCAGAGCGGCTTTTATGACGGCCTGATCTTCCATCGGGTCATCCCCGGCTTTATGATCCAGGGCGGCTGCCCCTTCGGCAGCGGCACCGGCGGTCCCGGCTGGAACATCCACGGAGAATTTGCCCTGAACGGGTTCGACAACAAGCTGAAGCATGAGCGGGGCGTGCTTTCCATGGCCCGGGCCCAGGCGCCGGATTCCGCGGGCAGCCAGTTCTTCATCATGCATGAGGACGCCCCCCATCTGGACGGCAGCTACGCTGCCTTCGGCCGGGTGATCGAGGGCATGGAGGCCGTGGATCGGATCGCGGAGACCAAGACCAACATCTATAACGACAAGCCCCTGCAGAAGCAGGTCATGAAAAAGGTGACGGTGGACACCTTCGGCGTGGAATATCCCGAACCGGAAAAGCTCTGATCCGCCTTTGCCGCCCCTCCCGGGCGGCCGATACGGGGGCGTATTGGTTTCGACGGGGACGTGGGGGTTGGAATAGCGTGCGGATGCGCCTGCCATCCATAAAACGGGCACTTAAAATTAACTGACAACGATTCTTACGATCTCGTAGCCGCATAAGGCTGCGCGTCCGCCCCGGGAGGGCCACGGCCCGGGGACAGGGCGTCACTTAGTGGCGAACGTGAGCGCGCTAAGCTTTGCGCGCGCCATGCATCATGAAGCTACCCGACCCCCAGGCGTGTTGGCTGGCCTGTCGGAAGGGGAAACGGTGCAAGCCGGAACAACCAACTGCGCACGGAGAAGTTCCTTCTGAAGCGTTTTCGGACGGGGGTTCGACTCCCCCCGCCTCCACCAAAGGGAAAGCTCCGCCCATTCGGGCGGGGCTTTTCATTTGGATCAAGGGGAGAGTCGAACGGGAGCGGGAGTGAATGGCGTGCCGGCGGCACGCCAGAGCCGCGACCCGGCCTGCCCCGCAGGGCAGGTCGACTCCCCCCGCCTCCACCAATTGGACATTGTACGAACACCTATTACTTCCGCGGCGGCTTCGCCGTGCTGGTGTGGCTGTAATGTCAACGAGAAAAACAGAGGGTCAAGGTCTTATGCCTTGACCCTCTGTTTCATTATTTATCACTTTCCCTCGCCTGTTCTTCCAACCACTTCTGAAACTCCTTCTGTCCCTGTTCACTCTCATAATATTTCCTTATCTCCGGAACAAGGAAGCGGGCGAAAGAATCAATGATAGACTGGGGAAGCTCAATCTCTGGGATCTCCTTCAGTTCTTTCTTATCTGACATGGCAGGGATCTCCATGATATTAGTTTTCAAGGTACAGATCACTCGCGTTCCTCCCTCCTTTTCTGCGGCATATGCCGTGCCTGTAATTCCTCCCTGATCTCCGGCGGGATCCTGGCCACCAACTCCCGGAGCCGCTCATTCTCACGTTTGAGCGGTTCCGCTTCCAGCCTCCTACGGACGCTGTTTTGGGCGGCCTTTTCTTTCAGCCCAGTGTTCTCCTGCGTCAGATAGTTGATCGTAGCCTGGTATTTCTTCATCTGCCCCAGATGGGCTTCCAGCCTGGGAAAACTCCTGTCCAGAAGGGCAAGGGCTTCCTCTCCCGTCCCTTCCCTCCGGATAAGGAAGGGACGGATACGTTTTTCCTGTTTATTCGATCGATCGTGTACACATCGTAGCATCAAAAAACGCGACCCCCCGCTTATATGCGAGGATCGCATTTCCGGATCGTATGCGGCATAGGAATTGCAGATGTGCAATCGATATGCTATATTGTAAACAAACCATATCAGCTGCGGACTGCATACAGTCAAAACAGGAAAGGAGAATACATATGTCTTCATGGGGAAAGCGCGCGTTGTCCCTGATCATGGCGCTTATATTCGTTTTTGCCCTGCTGCCCGGACTGATCACACCGGTCAGCGCCCTGTACACCTTTGACAGCATGACCACCAGCAAGGATGGCCTCGTCGAGTGGGGGGACGTCAGCGGCGTGACCAAATGGGTGGTCACCGTTAAGGGCGAGACCGCGCAGGAGTCCGCGGCCCGTTCCTTTGACGTGAAGGCCTGGCTTGACAACAAGTATGGCAGCTCTGATGATAAATACGGAAACTGGGTCGTATCCGTAGCCGGATATAAGGACGGCACGAAGATCACCAATGCTGCCACTCAGACCTGGTTTTACGAGGACCCCGACTATGTGGAGCCGGAGCCGGAGCCCGAGAAGATGCTCCGGCCGGAGCGGGTCCGGTGGGATGGACGCTATCTGCGCTGGGACATTCCGGAGGAGTACAAGGACAAGGACGTCCAGTTCAAGATCACCTCCATTCGGATCTATGCCCATGAAGTCGGCAGCAACCCCACCAGTAAAACCAGGTATTTGACAATGTGGAACAATGGCTTCCACCTCGATTTCGACTTTGACAGCGAAAATATAAACTGGATCTGTAGCGGAGAGCTGAGGTCCTGGCCGGGCTACGGAGATCTCCCCATCGTTCTGGACCCGGGCGTGACCAGCTTCGACTTCACGGAGCTGTATCGGCAGGAATTTATCCAGTCGTACTGCAGAAAGTTGCCGAATCCACTCACAGGCGTTACGGCTTCTGTCAGTACCGTGGGCCGGGACGGGTTGGCCGACTCATGGAACACGTCCAATGGCATCCGCTGGGACTTCGACAGGGCCAATGAATGGAAGGCATCCCCGGTACAGCTCCGGGGCGAGGTGAGACTTGAGTCGGTACCCATCGTGGGGCAGAAGGTGACCTTCTTGTACGGCGGAGAGCTCGGCGTAGGCACCTACTACAGCGCCTGCGATATCCAGTGGCAGCGGGCGAGCAGTCCCAACGCCACGACCTGGGAGGATATTAGCGGCGCCACGGGCACCAGTTACACCCTCCAGGACTGGGATCTGGGCGACTATATCCGAGTGAAGCTCACCGTGAGGAAAGATCAGGAGTGGGTAGTCGGCAGAATCGGCTACGTGGTCTCCGACGCCCAGCAGGTGGTGAAGATGACCAACTGGGAATACCCGGTGCCCCCCATCCTCCAGCAGAGCGGCACCACCCTGAAGCTGACCAACTACAAGGCAGATCAGGAGTATTACGTCACCGCCAACAGACCGAACCACCCGTATCAGAACTCCGCACTCATGTCGGAGAGCCCCTGGAACAACACGTACGTCCCCGCCCAGTCCACCGACGGCTCCATCACGCTGACCAATACGAATTACGGCAGATACTATTACATTTACACCCGCTTCAAGGAGACTGACACGAAGCGCCGGGGCGAGATCCTGCAAGAGAGCTCCTGCTGGCTGGGCGACGCCGCCACGGTCAGCTCTCTGAACCTGGAGTGGACCAACCTGACCCACCCGGACGGCAGATATGTCGCCCGGATCGGCGACGTGCTGAAGGTTAAGGTCAATTGTTTCGCCTCCGGCTTGGCCTATCAGGGCATAAACAGGTGGGCGATCTCCAAGGGCTCCAACTACGCGACGATCTATGAGGATCAGGCCTGCACCACGGAGATCAGCTCCGGCAAGTACTACACCACCGTCTATGTGAAGGTCAAGGCTCAGCCCTCCGACGGATTGCCCGTCAGCGTAACGGCACGGATCGACAAGTCCGACAGCATCACCCTGCCGGGCGGGGAGAGCAGTCTGGTGGCCTATGCCACCTATTACACGGCTGACGAGGACGGCAACGCCTATGCGGCCTTCGTGAACGTGCCCAACTTCAACGTGACCGAGGGCGCAATAAGCAGCGACGTCCCCTGCACGCTGGTACCCGCCGGCGGTATGCTGGACGCCACCTCCATCTACGCGGTGTGCCAGGGCGCGGGACAGTCCGTGAACCTTTATCAGGCTCCGGCCGTGTACTTCAGCGAGAACGCGGACGGGGAGATATGGCTGAATGCCGACGCGACCTATTCGCCCGCAGATTTCTATGACTTCAAGCTCTACAAGGACGGCATCGAGCTGACGCCATACTCCTTCCGCGTTACGGTGCAGGAAGGCCAGACCGAACCAGAATCCTTTGAGGTCAAAAGCGAGTACGTCAGCCTGTATCAGAACTGCGGTTCCTACGATATGAAAGATTTTGTCGATTATTATCCCCTCGGGACCAAGCCTAAGGGCTCGACAGATCCCATCTACTGGACGAGCACGACCCTCCCGGATAATTTCACCTTCTATCAGCAGAGCAACAACATTTCGGGACTCAGCGTCGGCTGGGCTGAGATCGGCTCCACTGTCACCTTTACGGGTACGCTGGGCGACACTACCCGCTCCTTCACCGTGGAAGTCGTCAAACATCCCGATTCGCCAACCTTCAGCACCAACCTGCCCGGCTTCATGCAGGTGAAACACGGCGAGACCGTGGAACTGCCCGTGGCGTGCTTTGAGGACGATGTCTCTTTCCAGTGGCGCCACGGGTCTACCCCTCCGTATGCTATGGGCGAGCATAAAAACGATCCCACGTACATCGTAACAGGAGGTGCGGGCTCCAACACTGTGCCCACCCCGTATTACTGCATCGTCACACGCGCGGTCAACGGGGAGGAGTGCAGCGCGACCAGCAACAACTGCTACGTCTGGTCTTATGACGACCTGCCTGTCCCCGTGATCAGCTCAACACCGTACGATGAGACCAAAGCGCAGATCTCCTGGTCCTGGACGCAGGAGAATCCCTACTGCTACCAGCTCTTCGCCAGCGACAGAGAAAACGGCGTTTATACAAAGGTGCGCGACGGCATCAGCCCGTCGACTGCCTCTGTGACCGAAACCGTCGGCGACGAGGCCGGCGACAACATTTGGTTCCGCATCCGCGGCGTCTATAAGGACGGTGACGGGAAGTACACCTATTCGCCCTTCTCCGATCCGCTTAAGTGCGTGAGCACCACCACCGGCAAGCCAACGATCACTACCCAGCCCGCGGACAAGACCGTGGCGGCGGGGGCGACGGCGACCTTCAATGTGGTTGCCTCGGGCACGGGGCTTACCTATCAGTGGCAGTACAAGACCGCTGGCAGCAGCACCTGGCATGACAAGACCGGGGCCACCTCCGCCAGCTACACCGTCACGGCCAAGGAATCCTACAACGGCATCCAGTACCGCTGCAAGGTCTCCAACGCGGTGGGCAGCGTCACCTCGAATCCTGCCACGCTCACGGTCACGGTGACCGAGACCGCCCCAGCTATCACCACCCCGCCCAAGGCTCAGACCGCCGCCGCGGGAGAGGCCGCCACCTTCAAGGTGGTGGCCACCGGCGGGAACCTCTCCTATCAGTGGCAGTACTCCACCGACTACGGCAAGACCTGGCACGATAAGACCGGCTCCACCAAGGCCACCCACACCGTCACGGTGAAGGCTTCCTATAACGGCTACCTTTACCGCTGCAAGGTGTCCAATAGCAAGGGCACGGTGACCAGCAGCAAGGTGCGCCTGACGGTGAGCGGCGTGAAGCCCAGGATCCTGTCCCAGCCCGCGGCCAAGACCGCGGAGGCCGGGGAAAGCGTCACCTTCAAGGTGGTGGCCGCGGGGGTAGGGATGACCTATCAGTGGCAGTATTCCAAAAACGGCACCACCTGGACGAACAAGGCCGGAGCCACCTCCGCCAGCTATACCGTTACGGCCAAGGAATCCTATAGCGGTATGCTTTACCGCTGCATCGTCACCAATGCGGGAGGCAGCGTGACCTCCGGAACCGCGAAGCTCACGGTCACCGTGGCCAAGCCCGTCA
>CAMZIY010000059.1 GCA_947307365.1 uncultured Clostridia bacterium | reverse complement strand
CGATGGTGTTGCCCGGCTTGGTCTTGATGAGCTGCAGGGCGGGACGCACGGTGTCAGCGGTGGAGTAGGTGGCGCCGCCCAGGAGGCAGTCCGCCTTGCCCATCTTTACCAGCATGGTGCCGAAATAATTGGACTTCAGCAGGGCATTCCGGCAGTCCTCCGCGCTCATCTTCCCCTTGCGGAGCTCCACCATCTTTTCCACCATGGCGTCCATCTCAGGATAGTCGGCCGGGTCAACCAGCTTTGCCTTGGCGATATCGAAACCGCCCTTCTCGGCGGCGGCCTTGATGGAGGCGGCGGGACC
Organism: uncultured Clostridia bacterium; assembly: GCA_947307365.1. Taxonomy (GTDB): domain Bacteria; phylum Bacillota; class Clostridia; order Oscillospirales; family Oscillospiraceae; genus UBA1774. Next base: position 11,246 of record CAMZIY010000059.1, on the reverse strand, counting down.
GACCAGGAGAACATCCAGCAGGTCCTCCTTCAGCAGGCGGGAGGCGGCATCCAGGATGCGGGCGTCCTCGCCCTCGGTAAACACGATGGTACGGCGGGTCTTCTTCAGCGTTGCGGCGAGCTGTTCAAACATAATCTTTACCTCCGATATGATCCGGGCGCGGAGCGTCCTTTGTATTCAACTGGAATATCATATACCCCTTTTTCTCTTTTCTCAAGTCTTCCCGCGATATTTTTCAGCGCATCGCCTTCTCCTCTTGACATTCTCCCGGCCCGGGCGTAATATCGCTAGGCTTTATCCCAACGTTAGAAAACATTCGGTTCGAGGTTTTGCCGTGAAACGCGCCCATGAGATCGACTTCAGCGAAGGCAGGCTCCTGCCCAAGCTTATTTCCTTTGCCGTGCCGGTGATGCTCTCCGGCGTACTGCAGCTGGCCTTCAACGCCGCCGACCTGATCGTGGTGGGCCGGTTCGACGGGGACACGGCCCTGGCGGCGGTCGGCTCCAACGGGGCTCTGGTGGAGCTGCTCATCAACCTGCTCATGGGGCTGGGCACCGGGGCCAGCGTTCTGGCCGCCCGGTACTTCGGCGCCAGAGACGACAGGCGCATGGGGGAGACCGTGGAGACCGCAGCCCTTACGGGCGCGGTGGGCGGTCTGCTCTTCACCCTCCTGGGGATCGCCGTATCCGGCCCCATGCTGCGGCTCATGAATACCCCGGCGGAGGTCCTTCCCCTGGCCTGCGTCTACCTGCGGATCTACTTCCTGGGCATTCCTTTTCTGGCGGTGTACAATTTCCTCAGCGCCGTGCTCCGTTCCGTGGGAGATACGGAACGCCCCCTGCTGTACATGACCGTTGCCGGTGTGGTGAACGTACTGCTGAACCTGCTGCTGGTGGCGGTCTTTCATCTGGGCGTCGTGGGGGTGGCGGCGGCCACGGTGGCCAGCGAGATCCTCTCCTGCTTCCTTACGGTGCGCTGTCTTCTCCGCAATGAAGGAAGTTGCCGGCTCCCCCGGGGAAGGCTGCATTTTTCCCGGGTCCAGTTCCTGCAGATGCTCCGCATCGGCCTTCCCGCCGGGATCCAGGGCATCCTGTTCAGCATCTCCAACGTGATCGTCCAGTCCTCCTTCAACACCTTCGGCGCGGCGGTGGTCGCGGGGAACGCGGCGGCCTGCAGTCAGGAGGGCTTCCCCAATCGGGCCCAGGATTCCGTGGGGCAGGCGGCGCTGGCCGCTGTGGGACAGTGCATGGGAGCCCGGCAGTACGATCGGGTGAAGACGGTCATGCGTACCTGCTGCCTGCTGGCGGCTGCGGTGAGCCTCTCCGTTTACGGGGTCATGATCCTGCTGCGCGGTCCCCTGCTCCATATCTACACGGACGACCCGGCAGCGCTGGAAGCCGCGGTCAGCCGGTTTTTCGTCCTGGGATGCACCTATTTCACCTTCGGTCTCATGTGCGCCATGACCTGCGTCCTCCGGGGTCTGGGCTTCAGCGTCCTCCCTACGGCGATCTCCCTGGTGGGGATCTGCGGTCTGCGTCTGGCGTGGATCTTCACCGTTTTTGCCCGGTCCCATAAGCTGTATCTGCTTTATGCATGCTATCCCCTTTCCTGGACCGTTACGGCCGTCGCCCTGTATATCGCCTATGTCTGTCTCCGGGGCAGGGCCATCCGGGAGAATGAGAGCCGGTACGCCAGGGAGCATCCGGCAGGCTGAAAAACAGATATTCGAGCAGGACAACCCCGCAGCTGCCCTGCTCTTTTTGCGCGTTTTTTCTCCGCTATTGACTTTCCTCCCGTCCGGGCGTAATATCTCCGTCAGTTCCTTTGCATGCAATGAATCTGCTTGTGATCGAGGTCCCGACTGTGAAACGTGCTCATGAGATCGATTTCAGCGAGGGCAGGCTCCTGCCCAAGCTTTTTTCCTTTGCCCTGCCGGTGATGCTCTCCGGCATACTCCAGCTGGCCTTCAACGCCGCCGACCTGATCGTGGTAGGCCGCTTCGACGGCGAAGTCGCCCTGGCCGCCGTGGGTTCCAACGGCGCTCTGGTCTCTTTGGTGGTGAACGTATTTATGGGCCTGGGCAGCGGCGTCAGCGTTCTGGCCGCCCGGTACTTCGGCGCAAAGGATGACCGGCGCTTGGGAGAGACGGTGGAGACCGCCGCCATCGTGGGGATCCTGGGAGGCATACTCACCGCCCTCGTCGGACTGATCCTCTCCGTGCCCATGCTGCGCATCATGTCCACCCCGGAGAATGTGCTTCCTTTGGCGGCGGTATACCTTCGCATCTACTTTCTGGGCATTCCCTTTCTGGCCACCTATAATTTTCTCAGCGCGGTGCTCCGCTCCGTGGGGGATACCCGGCGGCCTCTGTTGTATATGGCTGTCGCCGGGGTGGTGAACGTGCTGCTGAACCTGCTCCTGGTGGTCGTCTTCCATCTGGGTGTGGTGGGCGTAGCGGTGGCCACGGTGGCCAGCGAGCTGCTCTCCTGCATCCTCACGGTGCGCTGTCTTCTCCTCAGCGAAGGAGCTTACCGGCTTCCCCGGGGAAAGCTGCATTTTTCCCGGGCTGTGTTCCTACAGATGCTCCATATCGGCCTTCCCGCCGGGATCCAGGGAAGTCTGTTCAGCATTTCCAACGTGATCATCCAGTCCTCCATCAACTCCTTCGGCGCCGCCGTGGTAGCGGGAAACGCCGCCGCTGCCAGCCTGGAGGGCTTCGGGTACTGCTGCCAGGATTCCGTATGCCAGGCGACGGTGGCAGCGGCGAGCCAGTGCATGGGGGCGCGGAAATATGAGCGGGTGCGCTCCGTTACCGTGGTGTGCAACATCCTGGCCGTTTTTGCCAGCATGGTCCCCTACGGTGTCATTCTCCTGTTCCGCTATCCTCTGCTCCATGCCTATACGGCGGAAGCGGATGCGGTGGAAGCCGGGGTCGTGCGTCTCTTCTATCTGGGCGCGCTGTACTTCACCGCCGGGTTCATGGGGGTCATGACCGGCGTGCTCCGGGGCTACGGTTACAGCATCCTGCCCACCTCCATCACCCTGGTGGGGGTCTGCGGCTTCCGTCTGGTCTGGATCTTCACCGTTTTTGCCCGCTTCCACGATCTTCGGCTGCTCTACAGCTGTTACCCCATCTCCTGGACCCTTACCGCCATCGGTCTGTTCATTGCCTATTTTGCCCTGAGGAAAAAGGCGGTGGAGCTGAACGAAGCGCGATACCGGGCGGAACACACGGCAGTCTGAAGACAGGATGAGCGAGCGGATCGTCTGCTGATCCGCTCGCTTTCATTCCGTTTATTCCGCAGCGGTATTGACATTCCCATCCCCAGGGCGTAATATCACCTGGCAATTCCCTTGCATGCAATGAATTTCAATGCTGTCGAGGCGCTGTCTGTGAAACGATCTCATGAAATCGACCTGACGGAGGGGCGGCTCCTGCCCAAGCTCCTCTCCTTCTCCCTTCCCCTGATGCTTTCCGGCATCCTGCAGCTTGCCTTCAATGCGGCGGACCTGATCGTGGTCGGCCGCTTTACCGGGGAAACGGCGCTGGCCGCCGTGGGCTCCAACGGCGCGCTGGTCTCTCTCATGGTGAACCTGTTCATGGGGCTGGGTACCGGCGTCAGCGTACTGATGGCCCGCTATTTCGGCGCAAAGGATGCGGAGCGCATGGCGGAAACCGTGCAGACCACCGCCATTGTCGGCGCGTTGGGCGGGGTGCTTTTCGCCCTTCTGGGGCTGACCCTCTCCAAACCTATGCTCCAGCTCATGGGGACCCCGGAGGAGGTTCTTCCCCTGGCCGCCGTGTATCTGCGCATTTACTTCCTGGGCATTCCCTTCCTGGCGGTATACAATTTTCTCAGCGCCGTGCTTCGCAGCGTGGGAGACACGGAGCGCCCCCTCTTTTTCATGGCCATCGCCGGAGCGGTGAACGTGGTCCTGAATCTGATCCTGGTGGTACCCTTCCATCTGGGGGTGGTGGGCGTTGCGGTTGCCACGGTAGCCAGCGAGCTGCTCTCCTGCTTCCTTACGGTGCGCTGCCTTCTCCGTTCCGACGGTCCGTACCGGCTGCCCCGGGGAAAACTCCGGTTTTCCCGGAATCAATTTCTCCAGATGCTCCGCATCGGTCTCCCCGCCGGGATCCAGGGCAGCCTGTTCAGCATCTCCAACGTGATCATCCAGTCCTCCATCAATTCCTTCGGCGCTGCCGCCGTGGCGGGCAATGCCGCCGCCGGCAGCCTGGAGGGTTTCGCATTCTGCTCCCAGGACGCGGTAAGTCAGGCGGCGGTGGCCTCCGTGAGCCAGTGCATGGGTGCCCGGCGGTACGAGCGGGTACGCTCCGCCGTGGCCGCCTGCTGTCTGCTGGAGATCGCGGTGAGCGTGGCGATCTACGGAACGATCCTTCTTTTGCGCTACCCCCTGCTCCATATCTATACCGACGATCCGGCGGCGGTGGAAGCGGCCATCATCCGCCTCTTTGTCCTGGGGATCCTGTACTCTACGAACGGCCTGATGAACGCCATGACCGGCGTGGTCCGGGGCCACGGGTACAGCATCCTGCCCACCGCCCTGACCCTCACGGGGGTCTGCGGCTTCCGGCTGCTCTGGATCTACACGGTGTTTGCCCGACACCATGATCTGCGCATCCTGTACAGCTGTTATCCTCTCTCCTGGATCATCACCATTCTGGCGCAGTTCATCGCCTATTTTGCTCTGCGGAAACGGGCCGTGGAGCTGAACGAAGCCCGGTATCGGGCGGAGCATCCGGCAGGATAGCTGAATGAAATAAGCGGGTCGGCTTTTTTGCCGGCCCGCTCGTTTCTCATTTTTGCCCGTAATACGCGTTCTTCCCGTGTTTCCGGAGGTAGTGTTTATCCAGCAGCTCCTGCTGCATCCGCCCGGCCTGCGGGTTCAGCTCCATGGCATGCCAGGCCATGAAAGCTACCTCCTCCAGGACGATGGCGCTGTGCACCGCCTCCTCCGGGTCTTTGCCCCAGGTGAAGGGGCCGTGGCTGTGCACCAGCACCGCCGGGATCTCCATGGCGTCCCGTCCCCGGAAGGTCTCGGCGATCACCAGACCCGTTTCCTTTTCATACTCTCCGGCGATCTCTTCGGGCGTCATCTTCCGGGTGCAGGGAACGTCTCCATAGTAATAATCCGCGTGGGTGGTACCCATGGCGGGGATATCCCGTCCCGCCTGGGCGAAGGTGGTAGCCCACCGGCTGTGGGTATGGACGATGCCGCCGCAGCCGGGGAAGGCCTTGTACAGTTCCAGATGGGTGGGGGTATCGCTGGAAGGCTTCCACTTTCCCTCAACCACCTTGCCGGTGAGGTCCAGTACCACCATGTCCTCCGCCCTCATTCCATCGTAGGGAAGGCCGGAAGGCTTGATGACCACCAGACCGGAAGCCCGGTCGATCCCGGAGACGTTGCCCCAGGTAAATACCACGAGCCCTGCCCTGGGCAGACGGAGATTTGCCTCCAGGACCTGTTCCTTCAGTTCCTCCAGCATCGTCTCACCGCAGCTTCCAGGCCAGGTCCGCCAGGAACAGATCCTTTTCCAGCTGCTCCACGGTGGTGTCCTTCCCGATGTGGACGAACTCGATGTCCATCATGTTCGCCCAGTCCTTCATCTGTTCCGCGGTGACGTCGTAGCTCAGCACCGTGTGATGCGCGCCGCCTGCGGTGATCCAGCACTCCACGCCGGTGGTGAGATCCGGCAGGGCCTGCCACATCACCCGGGCCACCGGGAGGTTGGGCATGGGCAGGATGGGCTTCACGCACCGGATATCCTGGCAGATGAGCCGCAGCCTGCCGCCCATATCGATGAGGCTCACCACGATGGCCGGGCCTGCTTTGCCCTCGAATACCAGCCGGGCGGGATCCTTCTCGTTCATGCCGATGCCCAGATGGTGGGTCTCGATCCGGGGCTTCCCCGCTGCCAGGCTGGGGCAGACCTCCAGCATATGGGCGCCCAGGCTGTAGTTCCCGTCCTCGCCGAAATGGTAGGTGTAGTCCTCCATGAAGCCGGAGGACCCGTTGCCTCCCTCGCCCATGGCCTTCAGGATGGCGGTCATGGCGGAGACCTTCCAGTCCCCCTCTCCGCCGTAGCCGTAACCCAGGGCCATCAGGTGCTGGCTGGCGAGACCGGGGAGCTGCTCCATGCCGTACAGATCCTGGAAGGTGTTGGTGAAGGCTTTGCAGCCCTCAGCGTCCATCATCTTCCGGATGGCGATCTCCTCCCGGGCCTGGTAGCGGATGGCGGCAAGATCCTTCGTGGCGATATCATAGGCGGCGGTGTATTCCGCCATCTGGGCGTCCACCTCGGCTTCGGTGACAGCGTTCATCTCCTTCACCAGGTCCCCCACGGCCCAGGTGTTCACCTGCCAGCCCAGCTTGATCTGGGCTTCGACCTTATCTCCTTCGGTGACCGCCACTTCCCGCATGTTGTCCCCGAAGCGCATGACCTTCATGTTCCGGGAAACGGCGGCGCCGACGGCGGTGCGCATCCACCGGCCCAGGCGCTCCCGCACGGGCGCGTCCTTCCAGTATCCGGCGATGATCTTCCGCTTCATGCGCATGCGTGCTCCGATGAAGCCATGCTCCCGGTCCCCATGGGCGGCCTGGTTCAGGTTCATGAAGTCCATATCGATCTCCTCGTTGGGGATCTGCCGGTTATACTGGGTGGCCAGGTGGCACCAGGGCTTCTGCAGAGCGGCAAAACCGTTGATCCACATCTTGGAGGGGGAGAAGGTATGGCACCAGGTGATGATGCCCGCGCAGTTTTCCGCGTAGTTCGCTTCCCGGACCACGTCGGTGATCTCCTTGTTGGTCTTGGCCGTGACCTTATACACCAGGGGGAAGGGCAGAGCCTTGCTCAGTTCCTCCGCCATCTCCTTGGCGCGGGCCGCCACGGTCTCCAGGACCTCTTCCCCATACAGGAACTGACTGCCCACCACAAACCAGAACTCGTATTTCATTCTTGCTTCCTCCTTAATTCGTCTCCACCGCGGCGCGTTCCACGCCCAGGGCGAGGCGGAATTCTTTCATATAGGCGTCAAAGCCGGAAACATCCTCGGGCAGGGGGCTGAGCACGGTCTTTTTTGCGGAGGCGAAGACCCGCTTTTCCAGGAAATCCCGCAGGGTCTCCCCTTTCTCCCGCATCCGCATATAGGCGGCCAGGAGCGCCATGCCGTAAGGTCCTCCCTCTCCGGCGCTCTCCATGCAGGTCACGGGCGCCCTGCAGGCGGCGGCCAGGTACCGCTGGCCCACCACCGGGGTCTTGAACAGGCCGCCGTGGCCCATGAGGGCGTCGATCCCCACCTGCTCCTCCGCCAGCAGATCCATGCCGATGCGCAGGGTGGCCATGGTGGAGTAAAGCTGGGCCCGGAGGAAATTCGCCAGGGTGAACTTTGCATCCGGCCGGCGCAGGACCAGCGGCCTGCCTTCGTCCAGATGGGTGACCCCTTCGCCCGCCAGGTAATTCACCACCGTCACGCCTCCGCAGTCCGCATCTCCCTCCAGGCTCTTCTCATAAAGCCTGGTGAACAGGGTCCCCGTATCCGGCCGGGCGCCGAAGAGGGCGGCGGTCTCCCCCAGCACCCCGGCCCAGGCGTTCGTGTCCCCGGTGCAGTTGTTGCAGTGCACCATGGCCACGGGGCTGCCCTCCGGGGTGGTGACCATGTCGATCTCGGAATAGACCTTCTTCAGCGGCCGCTCCAATACCACCATGGAGAAGATGGAGGTGCCTGCGGAGACGTTTCCGGTCCGGGGAGCCACGGCGTTGGTGGCGGTCATCCCCGTACCCGCGTCTCCCTCCGGGGGGCAGAAGGGGATCCCCGCAGGCAGCAGGCCGCCTGTGAGACGGCTTCCCTCCTCCGTCAGCTTTCCCGCTTCCTCGCCGGCAACAAGGACTTTGGGCAGCAGGTCCCGGAGCTTTGCAGCGCAGCCTTTCTCCGCCGCCATACGGTCAAAGATCTCCAGCATCCCGGCGTCGTAGTCCAGCGCTGCGCTGTCAATGGGGAACATGCCTGAGGCTTCCCCGATGCCCACGGCGTTCACCCCGGTGAGCATGAAATGGAGATAGCCCGCCAGGGTGGTGAGATGGGCCACCCGGGGAACATGCTCCTCTCCGTTCAGGATCGCCTGATAGAAATGGGCGGCGCTCCATCGCTGGGGCACGTTGAAGCCGAAAGCGGCCGTAAGCGCCTCCGCCGCGTCGCCGGTCATGGTGTTCTGCCAGGTGCGGAAGGGCACCAGCAGGTTCCAGTCCCGGTCAAAGGCCAGATAGCCGTGCATCATGGCGGAGATGCCCATGGCTTCGGGCCGCAGTTCTCCCGCATCCGCCTTCAGCGCTTTCAGGGCCGCCCGGAAACCTTCCCAGGCCTCCTCCAGGGGATAGGTCCATACGCCGTTTTCCAGTCTGCTCTGCCAGGTGTAGTCCCCGGAAGCCACGGGGCGGAAAGCCCCGTCCACCAGGGTGGCTTTGATGCGGGTGGAGCCCAGCTCCACGCCCAGTACCGCTGTCTTCCCTTCCATATCAAACCCTCCGTTTTTCGCTGTGCTCAATATGTTTATTGTACCCGCAGCATCCCCTGTCTGCAAGCCCCAAGTGTGATTTTGTTCTGCCCTCTCCGTTCAGTTTACGCAGGATAGCCAAGAATTTGAAGCAGGAACGACGGTTCCCTCTTGCAAACCCTGGCAGAAAGGTGTATGATTGCCGCAGTATGGAATACTCTCGGTTATTGTGTGGAAATATGTTTTAAGGAGGATCCCCAAAGATGGCAGTTCCGATGTTTGATCCCAAGGAAATCACCGAAGCGAAGAAGATCACCTTCGGCAACCGTACCCAGACCATTTTCAACTACCCCTGCTCCCAGCGGGAAGGCATCCTGGCCACCTACAACCGCGAGCCCTATTGGACGGTCAGCAGCTTCACCAGCATGTTTTCCCCCAAAGTGAATCCGGATAATATCGCCCGGGGCTTCATATACGAGGCCGGCAGCCGGGATATGACTGCGAAGGATTTCGGCGGACCGGATATGTTCGGCATCGAGTGGGAGTATATCGAATCCGTGGGCGGCTCCATGGTGCGCCCCGGCAAGCCCTATATCGAGGACGCCAACGAGATCAAGGACAAGATCGTGTTCCCCGATCCCACCACCTGGGACTGGGCCGGCTCCGCCGAGGCCAACAAGAACTACCTGAACCCCAACAACTGCAACTGCATGTGGTTCCTGAACGGCTGGTACGAGCGCCTCATCTCCTTCATGGATTTCGAGGGCGCCATCATGGCCCTCATCGACGAGGACCAGCAGGACGCCGTGCATGAGTTCTTCGGCCGCCTGAGCGAGCTGTACATCAAGATCCTGGATCTGGCCATCAAGGCCTATCCCCAGATCGATATGTTCTGCATCCACGATGACTGGGGCTCCCAGAAGGAAACCTTCTTCGCCCCCGCCGTTGCCGAGGAGATGATCGTCCCCTATATGAAGATGGTCACGGATTTCCTCCACAGCAAGGGCAAGTTCTGCGACCTGCACAGCTGCGGCAACAACATGAAGCAGATCCCCAACTACATCAAGGCCGGCTGGGACAGCTGGTGCCCCCAGGCCATGAACGACACCGCCAAGGAATACGAGCTCTACGGCGACAAGATCATCATCGGCGTCATGCCCGAGGCCTTCGACCCCGCCACCGCCACCGAGGAGGAGCAGCGCCAGAGCGCCCGGAACTTCGTGGACCGCTTCATGCAGCCCGGCAAGCCCGCCACCATCAACTTCAACGCCGTGAGCTACCTGACCCCCGCCTTCAACGAGGAGCTCTACGAGTACAGCCGCAAAAAGTGCTGCGGCATGATCTGATTTCAATCAGCCGTTTCCCGGCAGGGGTTCGCCCCTGCCGGGTTTTCTTTTTCCCCGGAGGATGGTATAATCACCATGTTTGGACAAACTATCTGGAGGCGGTATCCATGCGCATCAGCGGACTGCAGAAACTCACCCTTCTGGACTTTCCCGGCCATACAGCCTGCACGGTGTTCACCGGGGGCTGCAACTATCGCTGCCCCTTTTGCCATAATGCGGAGCTGGTCCTGCGGCCGGAGGAACAGCCGGAGATCCCGGAGGCGGAGTTCTTCGCCCTCCTGGAAAAGCGCCGAGGCCTGCTGGACGGGGTCGCCGTCACCGGTGGGGAGCCCACCCTGCAGCCGGACCTGCCGGAATTCCTCAGCCGGATCCGGGATCTGGGCTACGCTGTGAAGCTGGACACCAACGGCACCCGGCCCGACCTGCTGAAGCGTCTCGTGCGGGAGGGACTGGTTCAGTATGTGGCCATGGACATTAAAAACTCTCCGGCCAGATATGCGGAGACCGCCGGGACTGCCGATCCCCAGCTGGACCGGATCCGGGAAAGCGCCGCCTTTCTGCTGACGGGAACGGTGCCCTATGAGTTCCGGACCACCGTGGTGCAGGAGCTCCATCGCCCAGAGGACCTGCAGGAGATCGGCCGCTGGCTCCGGGGTGCGGAGCGCTATTTTCTCCAGGGCTTCACCGATTCCGGGGACCTGATCCGGGAAGGCTTCCACCCCTGCAGCCGGGAAGAGCTGGACTGTCTTCTGGCCGCAGTTAAGCCATTTATCCCCGCTGTGGAGCTCCGGGGGATAGACTGATCTCTCTCCTCTGCCGTTAGCATATGCATACAACATATTCTGGGTATTCCGAAATTTCAGCCCTAGATATTGTGTCCTCCTATTGACAGCCCGATGCCCCGGCGATATAATTGTCGCTAAAGAAACCGGGTATCTCCGGACCAAGAGCAGGAGGAATCAGCATGTACCGCGTCGTAAAACGTGACGGCCGCATCGTGGATTTTGAGATCTCCAAGATCGCCAATGCCATGAAGAAGGCCTTCGACGCCACCAACACCAATTATACCGATGATGTGATCGATTTTCTTTCCATCCGGGTCACTGCGGAATTCCAGCCCAAGATCAAGGATGAACTGATCGCCATCGAGGACATTCAGGACAGCGTGGAATCCGTCCTCTCCAAGGGCGGATATGAAAACGTAGCCAAGGCCTATATTCTGTACCGCAAGCAGCACGAAAAGCTGCGCAACGTGAGCGAGACCGTCCTGGACTATAAGAAGACCGTGGACGATTATCTGGGCATCCAGGACTGGCGGGTCAAGGAGAACTCCACCGTCACCTATTCCGTCGGCGGCCTGATCCTGTCCAATTCCGGCGCCATCAC
>CAMZIY010000058.1 GCA_947307365.1 uncultured Clostridia bacterium | reverse complement strand
GGCTACACCGGGACGAACTTCAATCGTCCCGGCGTGCAGGAAGGACTGGACCTTGTTGAACAGGGGCTCGTGGGAACATGGATCGTCAAGGATATGAGCCGATTCGGAAGAGACTATCTCCAGGTCGGCAAATATACCGAGCTTGTGTTTCCCAGCTTCGACGTGCATTTCATCGCGGTCAACGATGGTGTGGACAGTGAAAAGGGCGACAACGATTTCACCCCGTTCCGCAATCTGTTCAATGACTTCTATGCAAAAGACACCAGCAAGAAGGTTCGTTCCGTTCTGAAAGCCCGCGGCACCAGCGGAAAGCATATCGGCAGGCCGCCCTACGGTTATATGCGTGATCCTGGAGATAAGGAGCACTGGCTTCCTGATCCGGATGCCGCGCCTGTCGTGAAGCGGATCTTTGCCCTTGCCATCGACGGCAAAGGACCTAATCAGATCGCACGGATCCTGGAAGCCGAACAGGTGCTGACAACAAAGGCTTTATATGCGGAGCAGAAAGGCAAGCCATTGCCGGACAAACCCTATCACTGGAACGAAAGCTCAATTGTCGGGATTCTGGAACGCATGGAGTACACCGGTTGTACCTGTAATTTCAAAACTTTCTCCAAGTCCTACAAACTGAAAAAGCGGATTCCCAGCAAGCCGGAAGATCTGTTCATCCTCCCGGATACGCAGGAAGCCCTTGTTCCGCAGAAACAATGGGAAAGGGTACAGGAACTCCGGGAAAACAGACGCCGCCCTACCAAGGGAGAACGGCATGGATTATTCTCGGGACTGCTCTTTTGTGCAGACTGCGGAAGCAAGCTGCATTTCGTTACCTGCAAGAGCTTCAAAGGAAAACAGGATCGCTACGTCTGCTCCAAATACAAAAGCGGACGCGGCGATTGCAGTGCCCACTATATCCGTGAGGATGTGCTTCGGGAGATCGTGCTGGAACGGATTCAGGCAGTCAACGAATATGTCCGGCATGATGTGGAAGGTTTTGAAGAAGAATGGTTCCGGTGCCGCCGGGCAGACTGGCAGGCCAGTATCAACGATGAGAAAAAGCGTCTGGAAAAGGCGAAAAAGCGCATTTGCGATCTGGATACACTGATCTCCCATTGCTATGAAGATACGGTACTTGGTCACCTCAGCCGCGAGCGTTATGTAAAAATGACACAGGGATACGAAGAGGAACAGGAGCGCCTGAAAGCAGAGGTTGAGACTCTGGAAGAATGGGTGGAGAACGAGGAAGAGATGGACGACAACATGGACAGCTTTCTCGAAGTGGTTCAGCGGTACGTGGACGTACCGGAACTGACGCCCACGATCGTAAACGAATATATCAAGAAAATCATCGTTTACGCGCCGGACAAATCCAGCGGCCATCGGCAGCAGAAGGTAAAAATCTACTGGAACTTCCTTGATGAAATCGATATTCCCGATATTGAAGGAACTGTGGTCTATCAAAGACCCATGAAAACGCAGAAAACGGCGTGACCTTTTGGTCACACCGCTTCTGCGGGTACATAGGGAAAAGTTCCTTACCACTATGAACCCTTGAATTTCGGAGCTTTTCTGTTTGTTTTACACGCTTTCTCGGGGCCCGTGATTTTGCCTGACCCACATTTTGACCCACACGGGGGTTTTTGGATACATCTGCGTATGCAGAACGATGTCTATTGCTCCGGGAAAGGTGCGGCAAATAACCAACGCTCCGGCGGCACGATGGAGGTGCGTCGCCGGAGCGTTTTTCTTTAGTATTGCGCGCGGAAGATCATATGCCTGCTTTTTGTCAGAGCATAACCACCTCATTTGCAGCATCTGGATTTGCTTTTGGCACGCCGGATAAACAGAGCGTTATGCTGCGCGATGGCAGGATCGGTCGAAACCCTCAAGCCTCCTGCGGCTTCGGCGGCTGAAAGCCCTGCTCCAGCATCCGCCGATAGGCGGCGTCCGCGCCGTTGGTATAATGGATATAGTAATCCTCCGTACCAGCCACAGGGATCCAGAAGGACTCGAATTCCCCCGGTTCATGCTTCATGCTCTTGGCCTTGCCGTCCTTTAGGGCCTCCATGGCCCGGCAGCCCTTGTGGAATTCCGGAGGTCCCTCGTTGCATTTGCCGCCTGTCTTGCCGCCCATTTCCAGGTACAGGGCGTTGCCTGCCACGATGGTATGATCCCGCCGGATGAGCCGCACCTGCTCCGGGTAGTTGTCCCACATGAGGTGGAATGCCTGCGCCAGTTCCTCTTCCGTATAGCTCTGCATACTGATCCTCCTGTTATTTGTTATTCTTCTGGGGTTTATTCCCCAAAGGATACTTGCTCCCGGCCTGCCGCGGCCTAAGAATGGAGACTCAGGGCAAGCAGCGACTCCACCAGCTCCCGTTTTTCATTGAGCACGCAGCCGCCCGCGTGATCCTCCATAAGATGGCCGTTTTCACGAAGCGCACGAAACAGCCCGGAGTTCAGGGCTTCCTTCAGGGAAGTATCCCTGACATTGGTATCCGAATAGGGCGAAAACGGGCAAGGCTCCGCGCCGCCGTGAGAATTGATATGGAAGAATCCCCGGCCCGCCGCCACGCAGCCGCCGGAGCTCTTTTCATCGCCGGGGAAAGAGACGTAGACCATCTCCGGCAGCTCCTGCCGCATGCGTTTGAGCTCCGCTTTCAGGTATTCCCGCTCCGCATCCCCCGGCGCCAGCTCACGGCTCTCCTCTGTCACGGGGACGAATTCCACATAGATCACCGCCTTGCAGCCCCGGCCGGAGAGCTCCTTCAAAAAGGCGTCCGAGGTGACCTCCCGGATATTCTGCGTCGTCACGGTGACGGAGGCCCCGAAGATCAGGCCTCTGGTATGCAGCTTGTCCATATTCCGGATGAGCAGCTCATAGATCCCTCTCCCCCGCCGGGCATCGGTGTTTTCCTTTCCGCCCTCGATGCTCATGATCGGCACGAGGTTGCGGCATTTGTCGAAAAGCTCCAGGTACGCTTCATCGAGAAAAGTGCCGTTGGTGAATATGGGAAACAGAATATTCTGTCGCTTGCCGGCGGCCTGGATGACATCCTTCCGCAGCATCGGCTCGCCGCCCGCCAGCAGGATGAAGCTGATGCCCAGCGAATCCGCCTCGCTGAATACCCGCAGCCAGTCGTCGTCCGTCAGCTGCGCCGTCGGCCGGGCGTCCACCGTCCCATGACTGCAGCGGGAATAGCAGCCGGCACAATGGAGGTTGCACTGGCTGGTGATGCTGGCAATCAGGAAGGAGGGAATATGCTGCCCCTGCGCCTCGGCAGCCTTTCGCTTTTGGGAGGCGGCGGCGGAGGCGGCTGCGAATTTCAGCATAAAGGCGCTTTCCCTGGGATTCTTCAGCGTCGCCTTGACCACATCCGCCACAAAGCGCTCGATTCCCTTGGACAGGTATTCCTGCAGATCGAAATTATCCTTCATGGATTTCCCTTCCCGCAAATTCCAATGTGTTCCGGCAAAGCCATCGCATTCTGTCAGCACGCACGAAACATAGCCCTATGTCTTACCGCAGGCGACGGTGCTTTTCAGCCCTCTCCGCCCTGCAGACCCATTTGCCATCGGATGAGATCCAGCAGGATCGGCTGGAGTTTTTTTGATTTTTCGGACAGCTCATATTCGACTCTGACCGGCACCTCCAGGTACTCCTTCCGAAGCACCAGCCCGTCCCGCTCAAGCTCCTTCAGGGTCTGGGACAGCATGGTGTTGGAAATGCCCTGCACATTATGCAGCAGCTCGTTATACCGGCTGGTGCCGTTGGCTGTCAGAGAGCAAAGGACCGGCAGCTTCCATTTGCCGCCGATGCTGTCCATGGCCGATTGCAGGACGCATTGCTCTGTGCAGGGGCAGTCATGCCGCTGTGACATTGATATCCCTCCACTCAGGAATTTCTTCCTTGCTACACATTTTTTCAGTTATTGACAGCTAACTGCCTCTTCGGTATTATCATAGCAGATACGGATTCCGTTGTAAAGCCTAAATTATGACCAGCCGCAGCGGAAAGAAAATGCGTCAATTCCCCCAAGAGCGGGCAGAATAGAAAACAGAAATAGAATTACTAAAATAAAGGAGAACACAAATGAGCATCTATGATTACACCGTGAAGGCCCGGAAGGGCGCTGTGCTGAACCTGGCCGACCTGCGGGGCAAGGTTCTGCTGATCGTGAACACCGCCACCGGCTGCGGCTTTACTCCCCAGTATGCCGGGCTGGAGGCCCTGTACGAAAAGTATCACGACCGGGGCTTCGAGGTGCTGGACTTCCCCTGCAACCAGTTCGGGCATCAGGCGCCGGGAGACGAGGAAGAGATCCATGAATTCTGCACCGCGAAGTACCAGACCCAGTTCGAGCAGCTGGGGAAGATCGAGGTGAACGGGGATAACGAGGAACCGCTGTATACCTTCCTCAAGCAGGAAAAGCCCGACGAAAAGACCGAGGGCCTCAAGAACAAGGCCGCCATGGCCATGATCGCCAAGATCAGCGAGACCTGCAAGAAGCCCGGGGATATCAAGTGGAATTTCACCAAATTCCTGGTGGACCGGGAAGGCCGCGTGGTAAAGCGTTACGACCCCACCAGCGAGCCGGCTTCCTTTGAGAAAGATATCGCCGCCCTTCTGTAAGGGCGGCCGGAAGGGAGAATTATCATGTCTGTCGTCGAAGTGAACCAGGCGAATTTCAAGGCCGAGGTGCTGGAATCCCCCATCCCGGTGCTGGCGGATTTCAACGCCGACTGGTGCGGCCCCTGCAAGGCCATGCGCCCCATGCTGGAGGAGCTGGCGGAATCGGGTCCCTCCTACAAGATCGTCTCCATCGACATCGACGCCGAAAGCGACCTGGCGGAGGAATACGACGTGACCTCCATCCCCTGCCTGGTGCTGTTCAAGGACGGTCAGGAAGCGAACCGCAGCATCGGGCTCATCAGCAAGGACGCGATCGCCCAGCTGGCAGAGGGCTGAAGGATGCATGACATCGTCGTGATCGGGGCAGGCCCGGCGGGGATGACCGCCGCCATCTATGCCCGCCGGGCGGCGCGGTCCGTGCTGGTGCTGGAGGCGGTGAGCTGCGGCGGCCAGATCCTCAACACCCCGGATATCGAGAACTACCCGGTGGAAGCCCACATCTCCGGCTTCGACTTTTCCCGGAAGCTCCATGACCAGGCGGAGGGGCTGGGGGCCGAGTTCATCTTTGAAAAGGCCGTCGAAATCCGGGACCTGGGGGCGGTCAAGGAAGTCGTCACCCCAAAGAATACCTATCAGGCCAGAGCGGTGATCCTGGCCACCGGCTCCGAAAACCGCAAGCTGGGCCTGGAGGACGAGGACCGGCTGGTTGGCCGGGGCATCTCCTACTGCGCGACCTGCGACGGGAATTTCTACCGGAACAAGGTCGTCGCCGTCGTGGGCGGCGGCAATACGGCCCTGGAGGACGCCCTGTATCTGGCGGACCTTGCACAGAAGGTGTATCTCATCCACCGGCGGGACAGTTTCCGGGGCGAGGAGACCACCGCCGCCCGGCTGCGGGAAAAGCCGAATGTGGAGATCATCTGCAACGCCAATGTGACAAGGCTGATCGCCGAAAAGCGGCTGAAGGCCATCGAGATCACGGACAAGCTGGACGGCAGCCTGCGCACCGTCGAATTGAACGGGCTGTTCATCGCCGTAGGCCGGATCCCGGAGAACCAGGATTTTGCTGGGCTGGTGCAGCTGGACGAGGCGGGCTACGTGCTGGCGGGAGAGGACTGCCACACCGCTGCGTCGGGGATATTCACCGCCGGGGACAACCGCACCAAGCTACTGCGTCAACTGGTGACCGCCACGGCTGACGGCGCCATGGCGGCTACGGAAGCGGTGAAATACCTGCGTGAAACAGAGCAAGCGTATACGGACAGCCTGCTTCGGAGCTGGGGCGGAGTCTGCTGAAGCTGGCCCAAAAAGAGCTGCCCCCGGAAGAGACGCCTTATCTGGAAGCATTCAAGGCCGTGATCCGACATAAGGGGATCCTGGCGCTCCCAATGAAGGAAGAGGAGAGATTGTGCGAACTGGTGCCGGCAGAAAGCCGAAAATGATCCGTTCCTATTATTAAACAAAGGAGTTTAACGACCATGCTGACCAAACGGGAAAACCTGATTGAGACACTAAAGGGCGAAAAGGGCAATCCGGACCGCTTCGTCAACCAGTATGAGCCCTTCTCCATCCTCTACGCGACGCCGGTCACGGCCCAGAGTCCCATGCCGACCTACGGAGGCGAGCCCACGGTGGACGCCTGGGGCGTGACCAAATCCTGGCCCACCGGCACCCCCGGCGCGTTCCCTATCCATGACGAGGAGCATCTTGTTCTGAAGGACATGGAGAACTGGCGCAGCCAGGTGAAGGCCCCGCGGCTGGAATTCTCCGAGGAGGAATGGCTGCCCTATATCCAGATGGCGGAGAAGGTGGACCGGAAGGAGACCTTCGCCACCCTGTTCTATGCCCCCGGCCTCTTCGAGCAGTGCCACTACCTCATGAACATGCAGAACTGCATGATCGCCTTCTATGAATACCCGGATGAAATGCACGAGCTCATCGAATATATCACGGAGTTCGAGCTGAGCTACGCGGAGATCGCCTGCAAATACCTGAAGCCGGACGCCTTCTTCCAGCATGACGACTGGGGCTCCCAGATCTCCACCTTCCTTTCCCCGGATATGTTCGAGGAGTTCTTCCTGCCCCATTACAAGAAGCTCTACGGCTACTACAAGAGCCACGGCTGCGAGGTCATCATGCATCACTCCGACTCCTATGCCAAGACCCTGGTACCCTTCATGATCGAGATGGGCATCGACATCTGGCAGGGCGTCATGCGCACCAACGATATTGAGGAGCTGATTCCCAAGTACGGGGACAAAATAACCTTTATGGGCGGCATCGACAGTGCCACCATCGACTATCCCGACTGGAACGAGGGCGTGGTGGCTGAGCGGGTTCGGGAAGCCTGCGAGAAATACGGCCGCTTCGGCAAGGCCTATATTCCCTGCGCATCCCAAGGCCTGCCCATGAGCACCTTCCCCGGCGTTTACGAGGCCACCTCCAAATACATTGATATGATGAGCAAAGAGATGTTCCCCCGGAAGTGACCCTTTGACGGCTTTTTCTTTGATTTATGCGCGGAACTATTTGCAGAGAATGGTCTTGGGATGCACTGACGCCTTGACCCGCGACAGGAAATGCATGGAGAGGAGCGGATGCGAAGCTGCGCCTCGCAAACCTGCCTTAACAGGGGGCCGAGGATGGGCGGAAAGGGCCGAAAAGCGGCATTGGACGCCCGAAGCAAGCTGCGGATTAGAAGGCCGGAGGTCGAATCCCTCAAGGCAAACATCACAGGTCATTGAGTCGTTAGGCGGCAGTTGATTATTGCATGTTTTCCTGAAAAGCTGTATAGAAATGAATATGCAAGTCTGAATCATAAGAACCCGGAATCCGGCGGATTTCTCTGCGGATTCCGGGCTTTGCTTATCTTGTATCCTTCATTGCCCGCCCCATTGTTTACCGTTTCTTCACAAAGGTTTAAGGGATTTTTCAGAAGCGTCGGTATACTCAGATCCGTAAGGAGGTGATCCCGATGCAGAATGAACCCAACGGCGGCGACGCCCCGAAGTACCGGCATGAATGGAAGCATGAGCTGAACCGGCTGGATCTGCTGGTGCTCCGGCAGCGGCTGCGGGCCGTGATGGAACCGGATCCCCACGCTGTGGACGGGCGCTATTTCATCCGCAGTCTTTACTTTGACAATCTGCGGGACAAGGCCCTTCGGGAGAAGCTGGACGGAGTGAACAAGCGGGAGAAGTTCCGCATCCGGTATTACAACGGCGATCCGTCCGTGATCCATCTGGAGAAGAAAAGCAAGCGCGGCGGCCTGGGGACCAAGTATTCCGCGCCTCTCTCCGGGGACGAGACCCGAAGGATCCTGGAAGGGGATCTGGCCTGGATGCTGAACTCCCCCCACTCTCTGGTGCAGGAGCTGTACTGCAAGATGCTCGACCAGGGGCTGCGGCCCAAAACCATCGTGGACTATACCCGGGAGCCCTATATCTACGCTCCGGGCAACGTCCGGGTGACTCTGGACTATGATATCCGCACCGGCCTTTCCTGCATGGATTTTCTCGATCCGGATTGTCCCACCATCCCGGCGGGGGACGCTCCCATTCTCCTGGAGGTCAAGTGGGACGAATTCCTGCCGGATATCATCCGGGACATCGTGCAGCTCCCGGGAAGGCACGCCTCCGCCTTTTCCAAGTACGCCCAATGCCGGATCTACGGCTGAAACAAACCGAACGTCAATACTGAATCGAAAAGGAGAATACGGTCATGTCTTTTTCCGACATCTTCAAATCCAGCTTTCTGGACAACGTCGCCGCCGTCACCCTGCCGGATATGCTTCTGGCACTGGTGCTGGCCTTCGGCATCGGGATGTTCATTTTCCTGATCTATAAGAAAACCTACGCGGGGGTCATGTACTCATCCAGCTTCGGCGTCACCCTGGTGGCGCTGACGATGATCACCACCCTGGTGATCCTGGCCGTGACCAGCAACGTGGTCCTGTCCCTCGGCATGGTGGGCGCCCTTTCCATCGTCCGTTTCCGCACCGCCATCAAGGAGCCCATGGACATCGCGTTCCTGTTCTGGTCCATCGCCGTGGGAATCGTCCTGGCGGCGGGCTTCATCCCCCTGGCCGTCATCGGCAGCGTGGTGATCGGCCTGATCCTCCTGATCTTTGCCAACCGGAAGAGCCATTCGAATCCCTACATCGTCGTTCTGACCTGCCAGGATCAGACCAGCGAAAAGGAAGCCCTGAAGTTCCTGGAGGAAAGCACCCAGCGCTGCGTCTGCAAGAGCAAATCCGTCCGGGCAGGCCGGATCGAGGTGAATTATGAGGTTCGGCTGGATGGGGAGGATACCAGCTTCATCAACGGCGTCTCCCGGCTCGAGGGCGTGGAAAGCGCGGTGCTGGTGAGCTATAACGGAGACTACATGGGTTAAGGAGGACACGTCATGTCAACGCATAAGAATATCGACCGGATCTGCGTTGTCATCATCGTCCTTTGCCTGCTCCTGACCCTCCTGTTCATGAACGGGAAGGCCCTGGGGCTCCAGTCCGCCTCCCGGACCATGGGCTACGAACAGACCCTGTTCGATACTTCAAAGGTCCACACCATCGACATCATCATCGACGACTGGGACGGCTTCATCTCCACCTGCGAGAGCGAGACCTACAGCGCCTGCACCGTGGTGATCGACAATGAGGCGATGAAAAACGTTGCGATCCGGGGGAAAGGGAACACCTCTCTCTCAACGGTGAAGACGATGGGCTCTGAGCGGTACAGCTTCAAGATCGAGTTCGACCAGTACGAGGACGGGAAGAACTATCACGGACTGGATAAGCTCAGCCTGAACAATCTCATCCAGGACAATACCTGTATGAAGGATTATCTCGCATACCGTCTGATGGGCGAATTCGGCGCGGACGCGCCGCTGTGTTCCTTCGCCTATATCACGGTGAACGGGGAGGACTGGGGACTGTACCTCGCCGTGGAGGGCATAGAGGACAGCTTCCTCCAGCGAAACTACGGCAGAGACACGGGCGAGCTGTATAAGCCGGACAGCATGAGCTTCGGCGGCGGCGGCCCGGGCAACGGCAAGGATTTCAATATGGAGGACTTCATGAACCGGGATACGGAGGAAGGGGATTCTTCCGACTCCGGCTTTGGAGGCGGAGAGCTTCCGGAGGGCTTTGATCCTTCTCAGTTTGGGAACGGCGAGATACCCGAAGGCTCCGGTTTCCCCGGCGAGCCGCCGGAAGGCTTCGGCCCCGGACAGCCCGGCGAACAGCCGCCGGAGGGCTTTGATCCCTCTCAGTCCGGCGGCAGGCCTTCCGAAGGAACAGACCCTGCCGGGTCCGGTGCGGACGGCGGGCAGCCGGAGGGTGAAACCGGCGGCAGCAGAAGACGGGGCGGCTTCGACTTCGGCGGCGTTTTCGGCGGCATGGGGTCGACGGACGTGAAGCTCCGGTATATCGACGACGACCCGGACAGCTATTCCAACATCTTCGGCAATGCCAAAACGGACGTCACCAAGGCGGACCAGACCCGCCTGATCCAGGCGCTGAAAAAGCTCAATGCCTGTGAGGACCTGGAGGACGTGGTGGACGTGGACGAGGTCATCCGATATTTCGTGGTGCACAACTATGTGTGCAACGGGGACAGCTACACCGGCTCCATCATCCACAACTATTATCTCCATGAGAGCGACGGGCAGCTTTCCATGATCCCCTGGGACTACAATCTCGCCTTCGGCTCCTTCCAGAGCTCCGACGCCACAGATACGGTGAACGATCCCATCGATACCCCCATGTCCGTCTCCGATCCGGACGACCGACCCATGTGGGGCTGGATCCAGAGCAGCGAGGAGTACACGGAGATGTATCACGAATACTTCGCCGAATTCCTGGACACCGTGGATATCCAGGGGATCATCGACGAGGCCTATGCCCTGATCCGGCCTTATGTGGAAAAGGACCCCACAGCCTTCTGCACCCTGGAGGAGTTTGACACGGGGGTGGAGACGCTCCGCACCTTCTGCGCCCTTCGCACGGAAAGCGTCAGAGGACAGCTGGAAGGGACGATCCCCTCCACGGATGCCGGACAGCGGGAGGAAAGCTCCTCTCTCGTGGACGCCTCCGGCATTGCCATTTCCGCCATGGGCAGCATGGGCGGCGGCGGAGGCGGCGGCTTCCCGGATCAGGGAGGCGGCTTCGGCGGGGGCTTCCCCGGAGGCGGCTTCGGGGGCTCCGGCAGCGGAGAGAGCTCCGGCGAAGGACAGGGCTCAAGCGGCTTCCCGGATCAGGGAGGCGGCTTCGGCGGGGGCTTCCCCGGAGGCGGCTTCGGGGGCTCCGGCAGCGGAGAGAGCCCCGGCGAAGGGCAGGGCTCCGGCGGTTTTCCGGGTCAGGGAGGCGGCTTCGGCGGGGGCTTTCCCGGAGGCGGCTTCGGGGGCTCCGGCAGCGGAGAGAGCCCCGGCGAAGGACAGGGCTCCGGCGGCTTTCCCGGCCAAAGCGGGTTTTCCGGTAGGGGGGACGGCTCCGGCAGCCCTCCCGCTGAAAGAAGAGGCGGCCCTGGTCTGACCAGCGGGGCCGTTTCCACCGGCGCGTGGCTCCTGTTCGGCCTCTGTCTGGCCGTTCTTCTGGCCGGTCTGCTCATCGCGCTGCGGTACCGGCGCCGGGGATGAAATGAGTCAAAAAAACGTCTGAATTTCCGGCTAAAAATCTTGACAATCCTCCTTCCACGATTTATAGTTTTAAATCATATTCAGAATGGAGTGACAACATGAACGCTTATATTGAACGAGTCATCAAAGAGGTCAAGGAACGCTGCGGGTCGATGCCGGAATTCATCCAGACCGTGGAAGAGGTGCTCACCTCCCTGGAGACTGTGATCGAAAAGCATCCCGAGTATGAGAAGAACGCCATTCTGGAACGGATGGTGAACCCGGACCGGATGGTGGAATTCCGCGTCACCTGGACCGACGATCAGGGCGTGCCCCATGTGAACCGGGGCTGGCGCGTGCAGTTCAACGGCGTCCTGGGCCCCTACAAGGGCGGCCTGCGCTTCCATCCCGCGGTGAACGAAGGCGTGGTGAAGTTCCTGGGCTTCGAGCAGGTGCTGAAGAACTCCCTCACCACCCTGCCCATGGGCGGCGCCAAGGGCGGCAGCGACTTCGACCCCAAGGGCA
>CAMZIY010000057.1 GCA_947307365.1 uncultured Clostridia bacterium | reverse complement strand
GCGGCGGAAGCGCAGCCCGCGAGATCCGCGACGACGCCAGCACGGCGCTGACACAAAGACGGCAGCTGCGGAAACGCGGCTGCTATTTTTTGTCGCTTTCTTCCTTTCTCCGCCGTTCTTTCCGCCTTTGCCGCTGGATATCCGCAATCTCCCGGGCTTTTGCCTGCCTCTGATCCATTTCTTCCCGGGTCATCAGACGGGGGATCAGCCCACTGACGAAGCTGCCCTTCCCTCTGCGGTGCAGATAAGCTACGCCGATAAAGGAAAACACAACGGCGCCGAGACAGTTGACAAGCAGATCCTTCATGGTATCCGCAAGGCCGATATCCAGATATCCTCCGGCGACCACCGTTTCTCTAAGGGCATCTCCCTCCTGCCAGAGGATCGTAGTGGCGCGGATGTCCCGGATCATGACCGGCACGTTGGCCCCATCCGGATTCAGAGAGACGGAGGAGAGGGCAGTGATCACATAATCCTTTTGCATATCCAGATGTATCGTCCGGTCGATCCCGAATTCAACAAATTCCCAGATCACTCCGGTGGTCATGGAGAAGCAGAAGGCTACGAAGGCGACAAAGAAGGGAGAAAGGCTGATGTGGAATCGGGGGCTGCGGTTCAGAAGATCGATCAGAGAAAAACCGATGGCAGCCATCAGAAAGCCGTTCACCGTATGCAGCATGGTATCCCAGCCGGGGATCTTCACATAGAATTCAGCGATCTCTCCCAGAATGGCGCTGCTGAAGATAAAACAGAGGATCACGATTTCCAGCGGTCCGGGAAGCTCCAGCTGCAGGCGTCTCTCCACCATGGTCGGGACCATGAACAGAAGCAGGGTCAGGAAGCATAGGAAAACGTTGAACCATTGCCTGGTCAGCAGCTCAGCCACCAGAACGATCAGCACAGCACCCCGCAGCAGGATGTAGGCGATAAGTTCGGCTTTTGATTTCGGCATCTGTCTCTCCTTTCCCGGATCGGATCAAGATAAAGAGGCGCGGCAAATCTTTTGCCGCGCCTCAGCATATTCCCGGATCAATAATTGGTGTTGCGAACTTTAAAATAACTCTGGGGATGATCGCATACCGGACACACGGCAGGCGCGGTCTTGCCGATGACGATGTGGCCGCAGTTGCCGCATTCCCAGATGGTGTCCCCATCCCGGGAGAAGACCAGACCGCCCTCAACCTTGGCCAGAAGAGCGCGATACCGCTCCTCGTGGGTCTTCTCGATGGCGCCGACCATCTCGAATTTCTTCGCGATCTCCTCGAATCCCTCTTCCCGGGCTTCCCGGGCCATACGGGCGTACATATCGGTCCACTCGAAGTTTTCGCCCTCTGCTGCCGCAGCCAGATTGGCTGCAGTGCCGGGGACGGCGCCGCCATTCAGGTACTTGAACCAGATCTTGGCGTGCTCTTTTTCGTTGGCCGCAGTCTCTTCAAAGATCGCGGCGATGGCCTCATATCCGTCCTTCCTGGCTTTGGAGGCAAAGTAGGTGTACTTATTCCGCGCCTGGCTTTCGCCGGCAAAGGCTTCCTGCAGATTCTTTTCCGTCTTGCTGCCCTTCAGTTCCATGGATCGCTCCTCCTTATCCTGAGTATAGACTCTGTAGACAATATACCATTTTCAGCAGGAAAAGGAAAGGAAATTCTGACCGGCATCCGGTATGCGGCTTGACAAATCAGCAATACTTCGATAATGTATAAATGTCAAGACTGAATGAAAGATCTTTAAACATATAAGAATGATAGGGAAAAGAAAGGATGGTACACCAATATGGCGAAGAACGAATTCCTGTTCGACCTGAAGACCCCGGAGACCACATGGCGCGGCAGCGGCAAGCACTTTTTCCCCAACGGGAAGGAGGCTTCCGAGGCCGGAATGATTACCTCGGCGGAAGGCCCGCACGGACTGTACTGGTGCCTGGACACCATCATGCACAAGGTGCCGGAGGAATACATGGATACCTGGGATATGCCCCATTTCCATGTGCGCGGATATGAGACCTTCTTTGTGGACAGCGGCAAGGTGTACATCTACATCAACGGTCAGCGCGTCCTGTGCCAGAAGGGGGATATTGTCCATCTCCAGGCCGGGCAGGCCCATGGCATGAAGTTCATTGAAGAGGTAAAGTGGCGCGGCACCTATCATGATTTTGAGACCTATCCCGAGTCTCGGGACGTGGGCCGGGTGAAACGGATGATGCCCGAGCTGGCGGACGATCCCGAGCTGGCGGCCTGCGCGCCCCGGGGAGAAATGGACAATACCCCCCTGGAGCATTTCCTGTACAAGGACGTGCCCGTGGAGCAGTGCCTGGCTATCAAGAACATCGCCCGTCCCTGGGCGTCCTACGATCTCCCCGGCTGCAGCGTGAAGGTCCTGGTGGAGCGCTGGGAGAACGGCGGCGTGAAGGAGCTGGACTGCGCCGTGATGGAGCCCGGGTTCACCGCCGAATGGGTAAAGTATCCGCCTCTGCGGGAGCTGCTGTACGTCCGCAGCGGCAAGGTGAAGTTCAAGGTCCTGGGCCAGGAGTTCATCGCCGACGATGAGTGCGTGGTGAGCATTCCCCGTTTTGCCCCCCACAGCCTGGAGGCCCTGGAGCACTCCGAAGTCTACGATCTGGGCGGCCAGAGCTACTGGTCCCTGTTCTTCCAGAGCTATGAGTACATCCGGACCAAGGAGCCCGAGCGGCTGACTCCGGAGACCGTGGAGGCTTTGAAGAAAAAATTCCAGGTCCAGATCAAGAGCATCGGATACAAAGGCTGACGATATAACCCGGCGCCGTGCTTTCCGCGGAAAGCACGGCGCCTTTTTGCTTATCTCTTCAAAAGTTCTTCCAGCTGGTCCGGTTCCGTTAAAAGTCCCCGTTCCGCCGCCAGCTCCCGCAGACGGAGGTTTCCCTCATTCATGGGGCCGAAGCGCGTCTGAGGGCAGAGAACGGCGCGGCAGCGCAGCATGATTTCCTCCGCCTCCCGCAGGGCTGCCAGCCCGATGGGTCCGTAGGCATCCTGGGTGACGAGCCGGGCGCTGAGGGCCTTGGCCACGGGATAGTCCAGATCCCCTTCGTGGATGACTCCCGCCGCAAAGGGAATGCGCTGCCGCTGGAGCCTGCGGTACACCGGGATGCCGCTGCCGCCGCCGCCGATGACGAAGACCAGCGGATCGCCGGTTACGGCTTCGGTTTCCACGTTTCCGAAGAGGGCGTCGAAGCTGCCCCGCTCCACCCCGTAGAGTTCCTCGATGTATCCCTCGGAAAAGACCTCCTCCGGGGTGCCGATCCGATCCACCCGTCCGTCCCGGACACAGAGGATGCGGTCGGCGTACCGCTGGGCCAGGTCCAGCTCATGGAGGGAGAGGATCACCGCCAGATCCTTGGAGTGCACCAGCTCCCGCAGCAGGGTGAGAAAGTCCAGCTTGTGCTTGATGTCCAGAAAGCTGGTGGGCTCGTCCATGATGAGCACCCGGGGCTCCTGACAGATGGCCCTGGCCAGCAGGACCCGCTGGCGCTGACCGTCGCTGATCTGGTTGAAATCCCGTTCCCGCAGGGACTCCACCCGCACCAGGGCCATCGCCTCTTCCGTCTTCTCCCGGTCGTGCTGGGAGAGGATGCCCAACCGGCCCGTGTAGGGATAGCGGCCGGAGGAGACCACGTCCCAGCAGGTCATGAGCTCCGGCGTCGGCCGCCCGGTGAGAACGGCAGCCACGCTCCTGGCGATATCCCGCTCCTTCAGGGTTTTCAGGTCCTTTCCCTCCAGGGTGATGACGCCCCCGATGGGGTCCAGCTGCCGGGTGATGGTTTTGAGGATGGTGGATTTGCCCGCTCCGTTGGGGCCGATGAGGGTGAGGATCTGACCCGGCACCGCCTCCAGGCGGATGTCCCCGATGACGATCTCCCCTTTGTAGCCGACGTCCAGGTGCTCGGCAAACAGGATCGGTTCTTTCATCTTCTCACCCCCGATCCGACCGGCCCTGCCGGTGCAGCAGCATCCAGATCACCACAGGCACGCCGAACACCGCCGTGACGGAGCTGATGCTCAGTTCCGTGGGCGCAAAGAGGGTGCGGGCGATCAGGTCGCAAAGGAGACAGAAAACCGCTCCGCCCAGGAAGCAGGCGGGGATCATGACAATGGGACGGGAGGTGTTGAACAGCCGCCGGCTCAGATGAGGCACCGCGATGCCAACGAAGGAGATGGGACCGGCAAAGGCCGTGACGCAGGCGGAGAGCACCCCGGTGAGGAGGATCAGCTCCACCCGGAAGCGCTTTACGTTGACGCCCATGCTCCTGGCGTAGCTTTCTCCCAGCTGATAGGCGCCCATGGGCTTGCTCAGAAGAAAAGCCCCCGCCAGGCCCAGAAAGACCACGATGGTCAAAACGGTCACGTCTCCCCAGTCCTTGCCGGAAAAGCTGCCCAGGGACCAGTTATGCAGATTCACGATGTTGCTGTCGCTGGCAAAGGTCACGACAATGTCCGTCACCGCAGAGCAGATGTAGCCGATCATGACGCCGCAGACGATGAGCAGAGCCATGCTGTGGAGCCGGTTGGAAACCAGCAGCACCGCGCCCATGGAGAGCATGGCTCCCACAAAGGCCGCGGCGATCAGCACCACGGAGCCCACCGCCACCCCCCGGGACAGGGTCCAGATCATGGTGAGGGCAACCACCAGCTTGGCGCTGGAGGAGATGCCCAGAACAAAGGGGCCGGCAATGGGATTGGCAAAGAAGGTCTGGAGCAGAAAGCCGGAAACGGAGAGCGCTCCCCCCAGGATGGCCGCCGCCAGGAGCCGGGGCATGCGCACCTTCCAGATGATGGCCGCGTTATCCCCGGTTTTGGTGAAGAGGATGCTCAGCACCTGGGGGATGCTCAGGCGGGCGGAGCCCACCATCACATTGGCCACCAGAAGAATGAACATGCCGATCAGCAGGGAAACGAAGCAAAGCGTATAGCGAAATCTGCGTTTTTCTTCCATAGGCCGCTCCTATTTCAATCTGTACAGGAAAGTGAGAGTATCGGATCCCGCTGTGCCGGTGATGATGGCGTTCAGATCCCGGATCATCCCCGCCGAGGCGGAGGATTGCTGGAACATGCTCTGTTCCGTGCACCACACGTTCCCGTTCTGTACCGCCTTGAAGTCAGCCAGCAGACTGCTTTTGCCCAGGAGCTGCTCGATGGTATCCAGCTTGCCGTCGATGGTGCTGTTATAAATGAGGATATCCGCATCCTTCGCCCCATAATAGAACGCCTCCATCTGGAGATTCATGGTACTCAGGGCGTTATCCTCCTCGATCTCCAGCTCCGCCGGCACGTAAGTGCCTCCGGCCATCTGGATCATCTTGCTCACATAGTCACCGGGCTTCCGCACCACGGCGGCGCCGACGGTGTTGATGTGGAAGAAGGCCACGGTGCGGGTCTCCCCGGCCAGGGTCTGCAAGTCCTCCAGCTGGGCGGTCTGGGCGGTGAAGAAAGCCTCCGCCTCCTCTTCACGCCCCAGAAGCAGGCCGTATACCTTGATCCATTCCACCCGCCCCAGGGGATGGGTCTCATAGCTGGATTTTTCCACCATCACGGGGATCTCCAGCGTTTCGATCTCTTCCTTGATGGCGGGGGAATGGTAGATCATGGTGCTCTCCACCGCCAGGTCGCATTTTTCCTCCAGCAGCATTTCAAAATCCGGAGCGCTGTATTTCCCGGCATAGAGCAGGGAACCGTCGTCCAGGGCCTGCACGACCGGTTCCAGCGCCCAGTTGGCTCGGGTGGTGCTGGTGAAACGGATCTTGTCCATGGAGTCCAGACAGATGACCAGGTCCATGGCGGAGGAGGCCGCCAAATAGATGTGATCCAGAGGTCGCCGGATGATCACGGCGTCCGTCTCAAACCCCGGTTCCTCCAGCCCCTCCGGCAGGATCAGAAAGCGGTCCTCCCCGATGGAGAGCAGGGCGGAGCCGTCGGAATAGTAGTCCACGGAAAACTGGGAGGCGTATTCCAGCTCCATGCTCCCGGTTTTGCGGACGCCTTCCGGCTCGGCGGCGGGTCCGGGGGCGGTCTCCGCAGCAGGAGCGGCCGTCTGCGGCGGGGAAGAAGGAACGGCTGTCTCAGCCGGGGGCTGGGTGGGCTGAGCCGCCGGAGCGGCGCAGCCGCTGAACAGCAGCAGAGCGGCCAGGGTAAACAGAAGGATCTTTTTCATCAGTTCACCGCCTGAATGGTAGAAGAATCAAAGGTAAGGGTGTATTCGATCTCATGGGGCTCGCTCATAGCCACGGTATCGCCGATCACGTCCATGGGCACGTCAAAGGAGGCTACCGGGATGATGAAGGTGGATTTCTCTCCTGGCTCATTGACAAAGTCGTACCGGACGCCCCCGACCTTCATGTAGTCATAATTGGAGCTGCTCCAGCGGATGGTGGCCATGACGCTGCCGCCGGAAACCGTAATGGTGCAGGGGGATTCCACTTTGGCTTTTCCGGTGCCGCCGGAGATGGTCACCTCCACGGTATAGGTCCCGTCCGCCAGACCGTCGGTCTGCTCCGGTTCGGGCGCAGGTTCGGGCGCAGGTTCGGGCGTAGGTTCGGGCGTAGGTTCGGGTGTGGGTTCGGGCGTAGGTTCGGGCGTGGGTTCGGGCGTGGGTTCGGGCGTGAGCTCGGACGTAGGTTCGGGCGTAGGCTCAGGCGTGGGCTCTGGCGTAGGCTCTGGCGTAGGTTCTGGCGTAGGCTCGGGCGTGGGTTCGGGCGTAGGTTCGGGCGTAGGCTCGGGCGTGGGTTCAAGTGTAGGCTCAGGCGTGGGTTCCGGTGTGGGCTCGGGCGTGGCAGCGGGGGCTTTGGTTTCTGCCGGAGCTTCCGTCGGCGCAGGGGTGGGGACGGAAGCATTGGCCGGACCGCAGGCGGAAAACAGGCTCAGCACCAGAAGCAGGATCATCAGAACAGCAATCTGTTTCTTCATCGTCATCCTCCGTTCAGAAACGTATCAGGACCCGACAGGTCAAAATGAAAACGTCCCTTTCCCCAGGGAAAAGGACGGAAGCGACGATTCAGCTGCGAGACGCGGCATGACCAATTCCCCGTGGTCAGGGATCCCGTGATCCCGGCGCTTGCATACCGGCAGGTTTCCTGGCTTGAGGATCTCCGCGTGACGCGGCCTTCCCGACCGGGTGGTCAGTGGCGTGTTTGCGTCTTGCTCCCCTCTTACAGTGACGGGATCGCACAGGATTTGCACCTGTTTCCCTTTTGACCCCCGGAATTCACCGCGGGCACCGGAATGCAATCGATACATTATTCCAAAGAATCTTACTCCCGGCAGGATGGAGTGTCAAGCTGCGTCCCCGAGTTGTCACGAACCGGAGAGGGTTCTCAAAGGGTCGATCTGTTGACAAATGCCCTTTGAAATGTTACTCTTTTTTCTGATAATTACATATGAGCTTGAGTGTCGGCCGCCGGGCTGATCCGACGGTGCGGAGAATATGGGAATCGGGTGAAAATCCCGGACGGGACCGCCGCTGTGAGCGCCGAGAGCCTGCATCAACCAGCGCAAGCTGACCACTGGGAGACCGGGAAGGGGATGCGGGATCGCAACCAGGCGTGAGTCAGAAGACCTGCTCAAGTCGGGAAAAGCCGGCCTACGGACTATGGGACCGGCGTATGTTTGCGCAGGTAAACGGCTGCGGGTGCATCATGCACCCGCAGCTATTTGCATGAATAAAGGAAAGGAAATGAGAAGTCAATGAAACGATCCACCGCGAAAACCGTTCTTGCGCTCATTCTGGCCGTTGTACTGACGCTGGCGCTGGGCGCGCCCGCGCTGGCGGCGAAGACCATGGTGAGCAAGCAGAACCTGACGGTCAACGGCGAAGCCGTGACCTGCCAGAAGTACAACATCGACGGCTACAACTATTTCAAGCTGCGGGACCTGGCGAAGCTCCTGGACGGGACCGAAAGCCAGTTCAACGTGGACTATGACAAAGCTGCCAACTCCATTGTCATTACCACGGGGAGTGCCTATACCACTCCGGACGGCACGGAACTGAAGATCGGCGAGGATCTGAGCGCCAAGGCTAAGCTCAGCCCCCAGAGCCTGATCATCGACGGCGAGGTATGCGCCGACCTGACCGCCTACAACATCGGCGGCAGCAACTATTTCAAGCTGCGGGAACTGGGCAAGGTCCTGCATTTCTACGTCCACTATGACGAGGCCACCAACACCGCAAAGGTGGATGAGCAGAAGGAGGACGAGGATTGGGATACCGGCGACGCCGGCCTGGATGATCCGCGGAACGCCGACGGCATCGGCAAGACCGAGGTCCTGGTGGTCTCCTTCGGCACCAGCTTCAACGACAGCCGCCGTCTGACCATCGGCGCCATCGAGGCCGCCATGGAGAAGGCTTTCCCGGGCTACAGCGTACGCCGGGGCTTCACCGCCGACATCATTATCAATCATGTGTATCGCCGGGATGACGTGAAGATCGACAACATCACCGAAGCCATCCAGCGCGCCATCGACAACGGCGTGGAGAACCTGCTGGTCCAGCCCACCCACCTGATGAAAGGCTACGAGTACGACGATGTGGTGGAGGAGATGGAGCAGTACAAGGACAAGTTCAAGAATCTGGTGATCGGCGAGCCCATCCTCACCGACGACGAGTCCTTTGATATCGTCATCGACACCATCACCACTGATACCGCCCAGTATCTGGACGGCCAGACCGCCATCTGCTTCATGGGCCACGGCACCGAGCATGAGTTCAACAAGGTCTATGCCGAAATGCAGCAGAAGCTCACCGAAAAGGGCTACAAGGATTACTTCATCGGTACCGTTGAGGCCGAGCCCACCCTGCAGGACGTGGTGGACGCGGTGAAGGCAGCCGGCTACACCAAGGCCATTCTCCAGCCCCTGATGATCGTGGCCGGCGATCATGCCAACAACGACATGGCGGATCCCGAGGACGAGGAGAGCTGGGTCAGTCTCTTCGCCGCCGCCGGCATCGAGGCCACTCCCGTCCTGAAAGGCCTTGGCCAGTATGAAGCCATCCAGGACCTGCTGGTGGAGCATCTGAAGACCGCCGCCGCCGAAGCGTTGGACGAGGATTACGATACCGGAGACGCATCCAGAGACAACCCCCGCAATCAGGATAACATCGGCGAGAAAGAACTGCTGGTGGTCTCCTTCGGTACCAGCTTCAACGATAACCGTGTGGAAACCATCGGCGCCATCGAGGCCGCCATGGAGAAGGCCTTCCCCGAGTACAGCGTGCGCCGGGGCTTCACCGCCGACATCATCATCAATCATGTGCTCCGCCGGGACGGCGAGAAGATCGACAACATCACCGAGGCTCTGGATCGGGCCGTAGCCAACGGCGTCAAGGAGCTGTACGTCCAGCCCACCCACCTGATGGCAGGCTATGAGTACGACGACGTGGTGGAAGCCATCATGGCCTACAAGGACAAGTTCGACAAGGTGGTCATCGGCAAACAGATCCTGGACAGCGACGAGGATTTCCAGACCGTGATCAAGGCCATCACCGAAGCTACCGCCGAGCAGGCCAAGGAAGAGGGCACTGCCATCTGCTTCATGGGCCACGGCACTGAGCATAAGTCCAACGCCGTATACGCCAAGATCCAGAAGCTCCTTACCGAGGCTGGATATGAGAACTACTTCATTGGCACCGTTGAGGCGGAGCCCACCCTGCAGGACGTGGTGGACGCGGTGAAGGCAGCCGGCTACACCAAGGTCTACTGCCAGCCTCTGATGATCGTGGCAGGCGACCATGCCAACAACGACATGGCTGATTTTGACGACCCGGAGAGCTGGGTCAGCCTGTTCAAGGCTGCCGGCATCGAGGCCACCCCCATCCTCAAGGGCCTGGGCAGCATGGAGTCCATCCAGCAGCTGCTGGTGAAGCACATGCAGGAAGCCATGGAGGGCGGCGCGACCCTGGACCTGCCCACCCGTGACATTGCCGACGCCACCGACATGACCACCGTTAAGGATGTCGAGGAGGAAGGCATGACTCCCGTTACCGCCGTGAAGGACGGCGTCTATGAGAACGTCAAGGTAAAGACCAGTTCCTCCATGTTCAAGATCGTGGGCGCTACCCTCACCGTGAAGGACGGCAAAATGACCGCCGTTGTCACCATGAGCGGCAAGAGCTACACCTGGTTCTTCATGGGCAGCACCGAGGAGCTCGTCAAGGCGGATGACAGCGCTTTCATCCCCTACAAGGAAAACGCTGACGGCAGCTACACTTTCGAGATCCCCGTGGAGGCCCTGGACCAGGCCATCGTCTGCGCCTCCTACAGCAAAAACAAGGATCAGTGGTATCCCCGGGCCATCCTCTTCCGGGCGGACAGCCTGCCTGAGGGTGCCATCGGCTGAACCGTCAGAGCAGCCTGAGCTGACAGCATGAACCGGACGCGCCGCATCCCTGCGGCGCGTCCTTTTTGCCTGGGCAGCTTGTCCGGCATTCGGATCTGTGCTATGATGCGCCCAGACCGAAGGAAAGAAGGTACGGCCATGCACAGGTATTTCGAGATCAACGGGCAGGGGCACAATATCCGCTGCAAACTCTACGCCAACAGCCCCGGAGGTGCGAAGCGGACGGTGATCTTCTGCACGGGTTTTGCCGGACACAAGGACAACCGGGCGGCGGAGGGCTTTGCCGAAAAGCTCCTTTCCAAGCACAAGGACGTAAATATGGTCGTGTTCAACTGGCCGGCCCACGGGGACGACGTGAAGAAAAAGCTGATTCTGGAGGACTGCGGCGTCTATCTGGACCTGGTGATCCGGGAGGCAAAGGCTCGGTTCGGCGCGGAAAAGCTGTACGCCTATGCCACGAGCTTCGGCGGGTATCTGCTGCTGAAGTACGTCTCCGAACGGGGAAATCCCTTTGAAAAGATCGCCCTTCGCTGCCCGGCGGTGGACATGTACGGCGTGATGACCCGGGATATCATACGAAACGACGAGTACGAACGGATCATGAAGGGGAAGGACGTGCAGGCGGGCTTCGATCGGAAGGTCGTCATCAACAAGGCGTTCCTGGACGATTTGAAACAAAACGACCTGCGTCAGCGGGATTTCCTGGACTGGGCGGAGGACATACTCATCCTCCACGGCACGGCCGACGAGGTGGTGCCCTTTGCCGACGGGAAAGCCTTCGCGGAGGATAACCTGATCGAATTCCTCCCGGTGGAAGGAGCGGATCATCGATTCCAGAATCCCGTTCACATGAGTCTGGCGACCAAAGCCGTGCTGCAGTTTTTCGCCCTGTGACACGGGAAAAGTCGGCTTCGGGAGAAAGGACGTCTTGCCCCGCTGCCGATCCTGTGCTATGCTTTGGAAAGATCACAGAAAGAAGGAAGATCCATGAAGAGATCCCTTGCTCTGCTCCTTGTCCTGCTCCTGTTGGCGGGGTTTATGCCCGCAGCCCTGGCAGCGGACGTCCGTCTCAGCAGCCAGGCCCTGACGGTGGACGGCCGCAGCGTGACCTGCGAATATTACAACATTGACGACAACAACTATTTCAAGCTCCGGGACATCGCCTATCTTCTGAACGGCACCGAGAGCCAGTTTTCCGTTTTTTATGACGAAGCGGCCAACGCCATGAAGATCGC
This sequence comes from uncultured Clostridia bacterium, assembly GCA_947307365.1. GTDB lineage: Bacteria > Bacillota > Clostridia > Oscillospirales > Oscillospiraceae > UBA1774. Next base: position 338 of record CAMZIY010000057.1, on the reverse strand, counting down.
CGCAGGGGAAGCCTACGTGCCGAAAGGAGACGAGCTGGAGAAGGGAAAAGATCTTTCCTCCACCGCGGTGGCGTCCATCCAGACCGTTCTGGTGAACGGGAAGGAGCGGAACGATCTGAAAGCCTACAATATCGGAGGCTATAACTATTTCAAGCTCCGGGATCTGGGCAGGGCCCTGGGCTTCGGCGTCAGCTATGACGAGCAGACCCGGACCATCCGCATCACGAGCGGAAAGGAGACCGGACCTGTAGCTCCCCGCCTGGAAAAGACGGCGGACGCGGGGCGGGAATACCTGGACAAGATCGTCTTCCTGGGGGACAGCACCACCTACGGCATCG
>CAMZIY010000056.1 GCA_947307365.1 uncultured Clostridia bacterium | reverse complement strand
CCCCGGGCCAGAAGATCCGGGTACAGGGCGTGGAGGTTCTCCATGCCGTCGTCCAGCCGTCCCACGGCGAAGAAGGTGGGGGGATATACCGTCCCGGTGTAGTCGTATTCCGTTCCCTTGTGCCGGGAACCGTAGATGCTCAGCTGGGCGTCCGGTCCACCGGGGAGCGCGTCCAGTTCATCCGGCCGGTAGTCCGGGAAGCGGTCCGCCACCTTCTGGTCCCCGGAGAAGGATTCGATGCAGAAATCGATGGTGATGCCCCCGTTGGAGAAGCCCGCCATGGCGATGCGGTCCGGCTTGATCCGGTATTTCTCCGCGTCCCGGCGCAGGATGCGCAGACACCGGGCGGCATCCGCCCCGGTCTCGTACCGGCTCCAGGGGCAGCCGTTGGGACGGCACTGGAGGATGAAGCACTGGTACCCCAGGGCGTTGAATTCCCTTCCCGTCTGATAGCATTCGTTGATGGTCCCCGCCCCGTGGCTTCCCCCGGCGATGAGCACGATGGCGCCCACGGGGGTCACGTTTTCCGGCAGGAGCATCTCCAGGAAATAGGGGAGGAAATCCGGCTCGTGGTCGTACTGGTATCCCGGGTTTTCCCGGTAATCCGTATCCTTCGGCATGTTTCCCGGCTCCCACAGGTAGATGCGCTCCGGCGCCTCCGGCAGGGGACGGATGGCCTTCCGCATTTCGGCAAACCGCGCCTTCAGGGCGGCCCGTGCTTCGGGTTCCTCCGTATCCATCATCTGCTGCTGGAGTTTGAACAGGGCGATGAGCTCCTCCACCGGGTAGCGGGTGGGATCCTCGTACAGGGGAATGGCCAGGTTCACCTCGTCCCCGCAGGCCAGAGCGAACTCCCGCCGCTTCCGCATGAGTTCCCGGAATTCCGGACTGTCCATAAATACTGCCTCCTTGAATGGGAAATGGGGAGCCGTTCGGCTCCCCATTATTTTACCAGGATGGCTGGTTGGTTTCAACTGACGAAAGCGGTGTGGTCGCTGCCCGGATCGGCTCCCTGACCTCTCCGGACTCCCCAAGCTGCGTCTCCCCTTCGGTGTGGAGGACGATGCCCTTTTTCGCCAGCCAGGCGTTGGTGCGCCGGGAGGTGACCAGGGGATGGGTGTAGAAATCCGCGGAGCGGCGATGGCCGGATTTGCTGTTCTGCTGTTCCTCTACGCAGGTGATGGAGATCCTGGCGGAATACACCTGGGCATAGTAATCCTTGTCGGAGATCAGCCAGATCCGCCCCAGGGTCCCGTCTTCGATGTCCGGCAGGATGCAGTCCCGGTAGAAGGCCTCCGCTTCCGCATCCGTCAGGCTGAGATCGTAGGAGATGAACACGCCCTCCAGATCCTGGGGACCCGTGTACTCGGCCCCGTAATCCCAGCCGGATGCGGCAAAATCGTTCAGGACCTCTTCGATCCGCTCCCGACGCTTTTCCGGATCCAGCATGGACAGGTCTGCCGTGGAGTATCCCGCATAGGCGGAAAGCAGATAATCCTCCGGATCGGAGAGACCGGCGGCCCTGGCGCACTCCTCCACGGTCATGGAGGCGGAGACCACGGCATAGACGATGTTTTCCCGGGTGACGGGGACGTCGATCTCCTTCCGGGCGGCGGTGGCCTCGGCGCAGTTCAGCAGATCCTGGACAAGGCCCAGCTCGCCCGTTTCATTCAGATCATACCAGTAGGCAAGAGGATAGGACCGGTCCATGTGCAGGCCGTTTTTCAGCTCGTAGCTCAGATGGAGATCCATCCGCGCATGTTCAGGATCCTGATTCAGGGCCTTGTCCGCGAGGATCTCCCTGTGCAGCTCCAGGACCCGGGCGACGTTCTCCGGCTCCGTCAGGAGGGCGGATTCTCCGCTGCAGGAGAGGGAGACGCTTTTCACCTGCGCCGCTTTGGGGATGTGCCGCTCATAGCCGAAGAGGTCGAAGCGCATGCCCAGCATCAGGACCAGGATCACGGCGCAGCAGATCCCAAAGCCCGCCCAGGACTTCTCCCCGAAGACCCGGAATGTCTTTTTCATAAGCATCTCCGCGGCGAACCAGCCGATGAAAGCCCCCAGAAGGAAGAAGACCAGCAGCGTGGAGAAGGAGGAAGCCGCGTTCTGGCTCCAGTAGAGGATGGCCTGCATCAGGCAGGCGAGGCACAGGCCGCAGCCCAGGGCCATGCACCAGCGGAACACGGGACGCAGAAAATCCACCGCCACCACGTCCCCGGCGGACTCCATTTTCCGGCGGCGGAACAGGAGCAGAGCGGCCATGATGCAGAGGATGCCCACCGCAGCGTAGATCAGCAGCAGATCCCAGCCGCGGAAAACCACCTGTCGGATCACGTATTCCCCCTGAGGGGTCTGTCCGTAGATGCTGTCCACGTCCAGCCGGGCGATCATCCCCACGGCGGGGGAGAGGTAGCAGGCCAGGTCGCTCACCATATCATCCCTGTACATACCGTAGACGAAATAACCCAGCACCAGGTGCAGGAGGAAGTCCACCGCCACCGCCACGAAGTTCAGGATCCCGTATACCACGGGGAGGATCAGGATATTCCCCGTGAGCTGGGCGCAGAGGGTGGCGAAGCCGTAGAAGAACAGGAGCATCAGCACCGAGATGCAGAAGAATTCCCCCAGGACCGCGGGGCTGAAGCCCCCGGCGAGGCACACGGGCAGGGTGAGGAGGCAGACGATCAGGTTCCCCGCCGCCAGGGGCAGGAAACCTGCCAGCAGGGCGGAGAAGAACTGTCCCTCCCGCCGGACGGGGAGACAGGCCATGCCGCTGGCGCTGCGGCCGGCATACAGGAAGCTCCATACCGCCATGGCGGAGAAGACGGCGAAGATCGCCCCCATGATCTCCCCGCCGAACCGGGCCAGGTTCAGCACCCATTCCCGGAACTCCATGGCCGAGATGCCGGGATACCGCAGGCCCCGCAGCAGGGGCAGGGGCATGACCAGGATCCAGATGAGCAGATATCCGGCCCAGAGCGGCCAGAAGCGCTTCATGCCGCTGCGCAGCAGGGCGCCGTTAAAGCAGGATGTCTTTGACCGCATAGTCGTTCCCTCCCAGTTCGTAGATGAAGATCTCCTCCAGGTTCAGGGGCAGGGCATCCATGTACAGGGGCTCCAGCTCCTGGAGCCTCGCCAGGATCTCCCGGGTATCCCCCCGAAGGATCAGGGTATGGAGCCTCCCGCTGACGGATTCGTGCACCAGGTTCAGGCCTGCAGGCAGGGGTTTTTCCTCCTTCAGGGCCAGCTGCACCTTGGTGATGTTTTCCTGCAGCTCGCTGAGGCTGCGTTCCAGCAGGAGCTTTCCGTGATCCAGGATTCCCACATGGTCGCACACGTCCTCCAGCTCCCGGAGGTTGTGGCTGGAGACCAGCACTGTGATGCCCCGCTCCGCCGCGTCCGCCATGAGCAAGCTCCAGATCTGGCGGCGCATCACCGGGTCCAGACCGTCCACCGGCTCGTCCAGCACCAGGATCTCCGGGCGCATGCACAGGCTGAGCCAGAAGGCCGCCTGCTTCTGCATGCCCTTGGACATGCGGCGGATGGGCATGTGCTCATCCAGGGGGAAGACCTCTTTCAGCTTTTCGTACCGGTTCAGGTCGAAGGCGGGGTAAACGCCCTTGTAGAAATCCCGCATGTCCCGGATCCCCGCGGAGCTGAAGTAGAAGATCTCGTCCGGGATATAGGCCATTTTTGCTTTGATCTCCGGATTTTCGTAAATGGGCTCTCCGTCCGCCAGGATCTCCCCGGAATCCGGCCGGTAGATGCCCATGATATGGCGGATGATGGTGCTCTTCCCGCTGCCGTTGGGGCCGACCAGCCCGTATACCGCCCCGGTGGGGACGGTCATGCTCAGCCCGTCCAGGGCTTTGAAGTCCCCGAAGGTCTTGACGACGTTTTTCACTTCGATCATGTTCTCTCTCCTCCTTCGCGCACACAGGCCAGGAGTTCTTCTTCTCCCGTCCCCAGGCTCCGCAGTTCCGCGGCGGTCTCCCGCAGCCGGGTCATCAGCTCGTCCTTCCGCTGGGAAGCGGCCTCCTGCTTCAGGGCCGCGAAGTTCCCCTTGCCGGGGACGGAGTCGATGTATCCCCCCTGTTCCAGCTCCCGGTAGGCCCGCTGGATGGTGTTGGGGTTGATGGCCAGCTCCTGGGCCAGCTCCCGCACGCTGGGGAGCTTTTCTCCCGGAGGAAGGACCCCGGTGAGGATCAGCTTCTGCAGCTCATCCCGGATCTGCTCGTATATGGGTCTGGGATCCCGGTAATTGATGGAGATCAAGTCCCTCACCTCGCTTATGACGGACGGATCCTCAGGGAACCCGCCCAACTGTATTACTTGTATTAGTACAGTTAAAATACACCGGCGGAAACGGCTTGTCAAGAGGGTTTTCGAATTTCTTTTCCCTTTGTGGAAAAGGCAGAAAAAACGCCGGAGCACTTGACACCCGCCTCCGGAAGTTGTTGAATACAGATGTGTCGCATCTGATATACCGGATTACTTATAAAGGACAGAGAGATGGAGAAAGATCTGCGCACCTACCGGGCTGGCATCGACGTGGGCTCTACCACGGTGAAGCTGGCCGTCCTGAACGAGGAAGGAGCGGCGATATTCGGGGAATACCGCCGTCATCATGCCCAGACACAGGAGACCTTGGGGGAGCTGCTCGCCCTGGCGGCGGAGCGGCTGGGTCCCTGCGCCCTGCGGCTGTGCATCACCGGCTCCGGCTCCATGGGGCTGAGCAAAGCCCTGGGGATCCCCTTCGTCCAGGAGGTGGTGGCGGTGGCGGATGCCCTCCGCTCCTCCTGGCCCCAGACGGACGTGGCCATCGAACTGGGGGGCGAGGACGCCAAGATCATCTACTTTCGGGGCGGATTGGATGAACGGATGAACGGCGTCTGCGCCGGCGGCACCGGCTCCTTCATCGATCAGATGGCCTCCCTGCTGCAGATGGACGCGGCGGGACTGAACGAGGCCGCGAAGGAGTATAAAGAGATCTATACCATCGCCGCCCGCTGCGGCGTGTTTGCCAAAACGGATATCCAGCCCCTGATCAACGACGGGGCTTCCCGGGCGGACCTGGCCGCCTCCATTTTCCAGTCCGTGGTGAACCAGACCATTTCCGGCCTGGCCTGCGGCAAGCCCATCCGGGGCTGCGTGGCTTTCCTGGGGGGACCGCTGCATTTCCTCACGGAGCTGAAGGCCGCCTTCATCCGTACCCTGAAGCTGACGCCTGAGAACATCGTGGACCCGCCGGATTCCCACCTCTTTGCCGCCATGGGAGCGGCCATGCAGGAGGGGGGCGCGGTCTTCGATCCCCTGGCGCTCCGGGAGAAGCTGACCCGGGGCGTGGAGACGGAGCAGGCCACCAAGCGGCTGGAGCCCCTCTTTGCCGATCAGGGGGAGTATGACGCCTTTGCCGCCCGGCATGCCCGGGCGAAGGTACGCAGACGGGAGCTGAAGGACTATGCGGGTCCCTGCTATCTGGGGATCGACGCAGGCTCCACCACCACCAAGCTGGCTCTCATCTCCCGGGAGGGGGAGCTGCTGTACTCCACCTATGCCGGGAACAAGGGCAATCCCATCGAGACCGCCCGGGCCGCTTTGGGGGAGATCTCCGCCGCCATGCCGGAGGGGGCGTATATCGCCCGCTCCTGCTCCACGGGTTACGGGGAAGCCCTGCTGAAGGCTGCTTTCCGCCTGGACGAGGGGGAAGTGGAGACCGTGGCCCACAGCACCGCCGCCGCCTTCTTCGATCCGGAGGTGGACTGCGTGCTGGATATCGGCGGGCAGGATATGAAGTGCATCCGCCTGAAGGACGGCGTGGTGGATACGGTGATGCTCAACGAGGCCTGTTCCTCCGGCTGCGGCTCTTTTATTGAGAATTTCGCCTCCTCCCTGGGCTACACGGCGGAGGCCTTTGCCAGGGAGGCCCTCTTCGCCGCCTCTCCCATCGATCTGGGCACCCGCTGCACCGTGTTCATGAACTCCAACGTGAAGCAGGCCCAGAAGGAAGGAGCTCCGGTTTCGGATATCTCCGCGGGGCTGGCCTACAGCGTCATCAAAAACGCCCTGTACAAGGTCATCAAACTGGCGGACGCCAGCGACCTGGGGAAGCATATCGTGGTCCAGGGAGGCACCTTCTTCAACCAGGCGGTGCTCCGGGCCTTTGAGCGCATCGCCGGGACGGAGGCGGTGTGCCCGGATATCGCCGGGATCATGGGCGCCTTCGGGGCAGCCCTCATCGCCCGGTCCCGGGACAAAGGGGAAAAATCCGGCATGCTCACCCTGCCGGAGATCCGGGATCTGAAATACACCGCCCGGGCCGCCCGGTGCGGCGGCTGCGAGAACAACTGCATGCTCACCGTCAACACCTTCGAGGGGGTGGGGCGGTACATCAGCGGCAACCGCTGCGAAAAGAAGATCGTCTCCCATACCGGCGTCCGCAAGGGAGAGGATCTGGCAGCCTGGAAGCTCAAACGCATCTTCGATTATGAGCCGCTTCCGGAGGAGGAGGCTCCCCGGGGCGTCCTGGGTCTGCCCCGGGTGCTGAATATGTATGAGAATTACCCCTACTGGGCGGTGTTCTTCCGGGAGCTGGGCTTCCGCACCGTCCTGTCCCCCCTGTCCAGCCGGAGCATCTTCGAGCTGGGCATGGAGTCCATCCCCAGCGAATCCGAATGCTATCCCGCCAAGCTGGCCCACGGCCATGTGCAGTGGCTCTGCGACCAGGGGATCCGCACCATCTTCCATCCCTGCGTGTTCTATGAGTATCAGGAGACGCCGGACGCCCAGAACCATTTCAACTGCCCCATGGTGGTCTCCTACCCGGAGAACCTGAAGAACAACGTGGAGGCGGTCACCTCCGGGGAAGTGGAGTATATCCGCCCCTTCCTGGCCTTCACGGATGAGAAGACCGCGGCGGACCGGCTGGTGCAGGTCTGCCGGGAGCACTGGGGCATCCCCGCCCGGGAGGTCCGGGCCGCCGCTGCCAAAGCCTGGGCGGAGCAGCGGAAGGTGAAGGCGGAGCTCCGGGCGAAGGGCGCGGAGGTCCTGGCGAAGATGGAAGCGGAGGGCAGGAAGGGCATCGTCCTGGCGGGACGGCCCTACCACATGGACCCGGAGATCCACCACGGCATCCCGGAGCTCATCGCCTCCTATGGGCTGGACGTATTCACGGAGGATTCTCTGCCCCTGGATTATCAGCCCCAGCGGCCCCTGCGGGTGGTGGACCAGTGGGTCTTCCATTCCCGTCTGTATCAGGCGGCGGAGTTCGTGGGGAAGCATCCGGACCTGGAGCTGGTCCAGCTCTTTTCCTTCGGCTGCGGCCTGGACGCCGTCACCACGGACCAGGTGCAGGAGATCCTGGAGAAGTACGGCAAGCTGTACACCCTGCTGAAGATCGACGAGGTGAACAACCTGGGCGCCGCCCGGATCCGGATCCGCAGCCTCCTGGCCGCCGTGGCCATGCGGGAAGGGCGCGCTCTGCCCGAGCCGCCGGAGTCCATCCGCTATGAGCGGCGGGAATTTACGAAACAGATGTACGACGAGGGCTGGACCATCCTGGCCCCGGATATGAGCCCCATCCATTTCGATCTGCTGGTGCCGGTGTTCCAGCGGGCGGGCTACCGCATCGTCATCCTCCCGGGAGAATCCCGGAAGGCGGTGGACGTGGGCCTGAAATACGTGAACAACGACGCCTGCTATCCCTCCATCGTGGTGACGGGGCAGATGCTGGAGGCGGTGCAGTCCGGCCGGTACGACGTGGATCGGCTGGCCCTCCTCATGAGCCAGACCGGCGGCTGCTGCCGGGCCAGCAACTACGTGAGCTTCATCCGCCGGGCGCTGGAAAAGGCGGGCTATCCCCAGATCCCAGTCATCAGCCTGAATTTCAACGGCATGGAGAAGAACGAAGGCTTCCATATCTCTGCCGGCACCCTGATGGAGGCCCTGCGGGCCCTGGTGCTGGGGGATCTGATGATGCGCTGCCTGTACCGCACCCGGCCCTATGAGCAGATACCCGGTTCCGCCAATGCGCTGCACGAGCGGATGAATAAGCTCTGCCTGGATTACCTCCGGGGAGAAAAGGGCGCGCCCGGCTACCGGCAGCTCTGCCGGGAGATCGTGGAGGAATTCGACGCCCTGCCCCTCCGGGAGGGACGGCGGAAGCCCCGGGTGGGCATCGTGGGGGAGATCCTGGTGAAGTATATGCCCATCGCCAACAACCACCTGGTGGACCTGCTGGAGCGGGAAGGGGCGGAGGCTGTGGTGCCGGAGCTGCTGGATTTCTTCAGCATGATCCTGTACAATCAGGAATATAAACATAAATATCTGGGTACGGGCTTCTGGACAGCCCTCCTGTCCCGGATCGGGATCGAGGGGATCGAGGCCGTGCGCCGCCCCGCGGTGGAAGCCCTGGAAAAGAGCGGCCGTTTCGGCGCCCCGAAGCATATCCGGAAGGTGGCGGAGCCCACGAAACCCTTCCTCTCCATCGGCAACCAATATGGAGAAGGCTGGTTCCTCTGCGGCGAGATGGTGGAGCTGCTGGAGGAAGGGGTCAACAACATCGTGTGCATCCAGCCCTTCGCCTGCCTGCCCAACCATGTCATGGGCAAGGGGGTCATCAAAGCGCTGAAGAAGGCCTACCCCAGGGCCAACATCGCCGCCGTGGACTACGATCCCGGCGCCAGCGAAGTCAATCAGCTGAACCGTCTGAAGCTCATGCTCACCGCCGCCCGGCGGCAGTTGGCAGAGGAGAAACGGGACGCATGAAGGATCTGAAGCATCTGGACGATAAGCCCATATCCCCCCTGTACCGGTTCATCCGATGGGCGGTGTGGAAGCTGTCCCCGGTCTACACCCTGGCGGGGACGGAAAACCTTCCGGAGGGGCCCTGTATCATCGTGGGGAACCACAGCCAGATGTACGGCCCCATCGCCGGAGAGCTGTACGTCCCGGGGAAGCACAGCACCTGGTGCGCCGGGGAGATGATGCACCGCCCGGAGGTGGCGGAGTACGCCTTCCGGGATTTCTGGTCCGGCAAGCCGAAGTCCGTGCGGTGGCTGTATCGTCTGTTCAGCCGTCTGATCCCGCCCCTGAGCCAGCTGGTGTTCACCAGCGCCCATACGATCCCGGTCTACCACGACGCCCGGCTCATGACCACCTTCCGGGAATCCCTGGCCAGGCTGCAGGAGGGAGAAAAACTGGTGATCTTCCCGGAGCGGGATCAGCGTTTCAACAATATCCTCTATGCCTTTCAGGATAAATTTATCGACGTGGCCCGCATGTACCGGCGGAAGACGGGGCAGGAGCTGGATTTCGTTCCCCTGTATCTGGCCCCGGCCCTGAAGACCATGACCTTCGGTCCTCCCGTCCGGTTCCGGGGGGAGGAACCCATCGAAGCGGAGCGGAGCCGGATCTGTCGGTATCTGACGGACGAGATCACGCGCATGGCCCTGGCCCAGCCGAAGCACCGGGTGGTGCCCTACGCCAATATGCCCAAGCGGCAGTATCCCCAAAGCCTTCCTCTGGAGGTATATGATGAAGAAGCCCGTTGACTACAGCGGTTTTTCTCTGAAGAGACTGGGCGAACCCAGGTTCCGGCATATCCTGCTGGCCCTGGGCTGGGTCTGGTATTTTCTGATGTATTTCCTGACGGAAAACCTGATCCCGGCGGAAAACTGTACCGTCGTCCGTATTTTCCTGGATGATCTGATCCCCTTCTGCGAGTACTTCGCCGTTTTCTACGTGGCCTGGTTCCCCCTGATCTTCTTCTCCCTGCTCTTTGCCCTTCTGTACGATGTGGATAAATTCACCCATATGCAGAGGTTCATCATCGTCACCCAGGTGGTAGCCATTGCCTGCTACATCCTCTGGCCCAGCCGCCAGGACCTGCGGCCGGAGCAGTTTCCCAGGGAGAACGTCTTCACCTGGATCCTGGGGCTGATCTACTCCGTGGATACCCCCACGGGGGTCTGCCCCTCTCTCCATGTGGCCTACGCTCTGGGCATCCTCTCCGCCGATCTGAAGGACCGGGAAATGGGACGGGTGTGGAAGGCGCTGCTGATCCTGCTGGTGGTGATGATCTCCCTCTCCGTGTGCTTCGTGAAGCAGCATTCCGCCATGGATGTGTTGGCGGCCCTGCCCCTGTGCCTCCTGGCGGAGATCGTGTCCTACGGCAGGGACTGGTGGCTGCCCCGGCTGAGGGGGAAGAAGGAGGCTGCCCATGGAGAAAAATAACCGACGGAAGGAGCTTCTTCGGGCGGTCAAGTTCACCCTGTTCTCCATCAGCGCGGGACTCATCGAAATGGCGGTCTTCGCCCTGCTGAACGAAGTGACCCCCTGGTCCTACTGGCCCTGCTACCTCATCGCTCTGGTGCTTTCCGTGCTTTGGAACTTCACCCTGAACCGGAACATCACCTTCCGCTCCGCGGCCAATATCCCCGTGGCCATGCTGAAGGTCGCCCTGTATTACGCCGTATTCACCCCCTTGAGCACCATCGTGGGAAACTGGCTGGCGGAGGACCTGGGCTGGAACGGATACCTGGTGACCGCCCTGAACATGATCGTGAACTTCGTCACGGAGTTCCTGTACCAGCGCTTCTTCGTTTTCGGCAAAAGCATCGACACGAAAAAGAAATCCTCGTAAACCCCCATGGATGCGCCGACCTCCGGCACCTTGGCCGGAGGTCCTTGTTTTCGCCGCTCCGGAATAAACATATAAACATATAAAATTTATAGGATAATACTTGACAAGACGGGAAAAACGTTGTATCCTTCCGGTAATTTCCTGCGGAAAGAAGGGAGAATATGAAAAAGACGGACAGAACCACCCGTCGGATCGCCATTGCGGCCATTTTCATGGCCATGAATATCGTCCTCAGTTCCTTCGGGATCCCGGTGCCCGGCGGGCATCTGTATCTCTGCGATATCCCCATCTGTCTGGCGGCCATCCTGTTGGATCCCTTTTCCGCCTTTGTGGTGGGAGGCGTGGGATCCTTTATCGGGGATATGCTGTTTTACCCCGCGCCCATGTTCGTCTCCCTGGTGACCCACGGGATCCAGGGGATCGCGATCTCCCTGATCTCCCATCGGCTGCTGAAATCGCGGCCGAAGCTGGCCTCCGGCGTTGCCGTGAGCGTGGGCGTGGTGATCCTGGTGGTGGGCTACACTCTGGGCCGCGCTTATGTGTACAGCACCCCGGAATACGCCGTCATCAAGCTGCCCTTTGAGTTCCTCCAGGGGATCGTGGGGGCGGTGGTGGGCATGATCCTGTGCTGGCGCTGCGGCATCCGCAAACTATATCTGAAAATGGTGGGAGAGTAACCGAAAGAAGATCGCAGGATTTCAGCCTGTAAACAAAACATGTTGAAAGCCTCGCAGAGTTCGCGCCCGCAGGCGCGAAAAAAGAGAAAACATGATGGGGCGGAATTCATTTCTGCCCCATCATACTACTCACGAAGCGGACTGTGCGAGCGAAGCGAGTGCGGGGAGCGGAGTGCAGCCTCTTCGAATTGGAACCCAGTGAAACGGGTCCAATTCGATACGAAAGATCCCGCGGGGCCGTTCGGTCCCGCGGGATTCTCCATTCAGGGGTAAAGTTTACTTCTGCAGCTTCTTGCTGGGATCGATCCAGTCCAGATCGTCCCGGGCCTTGCCGAAGGGCTCGGCGTCCTCGGGGGTGGCCCACATGGGCATGGGGGGTTCCTTGCCGCTCTTCCGGGCTTCCTCCATGGCCTTCATCATTTCTGCCCGGCGCTTGGCGGCGATCTCGTCCCGCTGGGCCCGGGTGAGGGTGTAGTTCTCGATGGTCTCGTTCAGGCCGCGCAGCTGAGCGGCCCGGCCGTCGGGATTGTGATCGGGCAGGCAGATGACCCGCTGGTTCTCGATGGCTTCCTTCAGGATCTCGCCCAGCTCTACGGGGTCGATGCCCGTGGCATGGATGGCCCGGAGGGACGCCATGGTCTTCTCGTTTACCCGGTAGCCGGTGTTCTTCAGGTTGGCGGGGCGGAACTTCTCCGCATTGCCGATGTTGGAGTTGATGTTCCCCGGGCAGAGGACGGTGGCGCCGGAGCCGTAGGGCCGCAGAGCCTCGTCATAGGAGTACATCAGGTTGT
>CAMZIY010000055.1 GCA_947307365.1 uncultured Clostridia bacterium | reverse complement strand
TCGTCATGGAACCTGTTTCCTATCGTCTGATCCGATCCGGACGGCGCACCGTCAGTCTGGAGATCACCCGGGATCTGGAGATCCTGGTCCGGGCGCCTCAGCGCATGCCCAAGCCGCAGATCGACGCCTTTGTGGAAAGCCGCCGCTCCTGGCTGGAGATCCACATGGCGAAAGCCCGGGAGCGGGCTGCGCGCACTCCTCCCGCACCCACGGAGGAGGAGCGGGAAGCCTGCATCCGAAAGGCCCGGGAGCTGATCCCCCGGCGGGTCGAGCATTACAGCCGCATCATGGGGCTCACCCCCGCGGGGATCTCCATCACCGGCGCGGAGAAGCGCTTTGGGAGCTGCAGCGGGAAAAACCGGCTTTGTTTCTCCTGGCGGCTCATGCTCTATCCTCCGGAGGCTGTGGACTACGTGGTGGTCCATGAGCTTGCCCATATCCGGCACAAAAACCACGGCAGAGATTTCTATGCCCTCGTTAGCTCCATACTGCCGGACTACCGGCAGAGGGAAGCACTGCTCCGCTGAAAGGAAGGTTACGCATGAAAGTTCTGTTCATCGGCAACAGTCATACGTTTTTCAACGATATGCCCCTCACCTTCGCCCGGCTCTGGGAGGCTGGCACGGGAGAGTCTGTTTCCCCGGTGCTCCTGTGCCACCCCGGCATGGGATTCGATTACCATGTAAAGGAGTATTTTGAAAGCCGCTTCAATCTGCTTTACGGCGGCTTCGATTACTGCATCCTGCAGCAGAAGGCCCATCCCTTTGCCGGCACCCGGGAGGACCTGGCAGCGGGAAAACGCCTGGCCGAATTGGCCAAGGCGGGAAACGTCAAGCCGGTATTCGCCCTCACCTGGGCGGAAAAGGCTTATCCGGAGCACCAAGAACAGATGAACGCCTTCCATGAAGAGCTTTGCCGGGAGACCGGCGCCCTGCTCAGTCCGGTGGGCCGGGTATGGCAGGACCTGCTCCGGCAGGATCCGGATTTTCCCCTGTACTGGCAGGACGGGGAGCACGCCTCCGTTTACGGGGATTATCTGATCGCCTGCACCCATTACAGGCTCCTCAGCGGCCAAAGCTGCGAGGGGCTGCCCAGCATGGGCTGCGACTTTTCCGATCCGGAGAAGAAAGCTATCCGGGAAGATCCGGCTTCCCCCATGAAGCCTCTGGACCCGGATCTGTGCGCCGCCATCCGCTCCGCAGTGGATCATGCTTTTTTGAACTGAGGCGCCGGAACCATCATACCATGTTCCGGCTCATCCCGCAACCGGGCCGGGAGAAAAGCGTTGCATTCAACTCGTCTTTCCCGTACAATAACAGGCAGAATAACAGACAGGAGCTGATCATATGGAACCGATTACCTTTCCCGATTTCATGAATGAGGAAAACATGCGGAAAATGAGCCGGGAGGAACTGGTCAATCTCTTTCTCATGATGGGACAGGCCATGCTTCCCAGCGGCGGCGCAGAGATGCCCGATCCCCTCACCCTGCCCATCGCCGGGGAGCGGATGATGGTTCCCACCCGGGATGGAGAGGTGCGCTGCATCCTCTACCGCGCGCAGCGCAAGCCCGCTCCGGTATACTTCGATATGCACGGCGGCGGCTTTGTGGGCGGCAACTGCGAGGACGTGGACGTATGGTGCGATATGGCCCGGAAAGAGCTGGATATCAATGTGATCAGCATCAACTACCGCAAAGCGCCGGACCACCCCTGGCCCGCAGGGGCGAACGACGCCTTCGACGTGGTGAGCTGGTTCTATGCCCACGCGGAGGAATTCGACATCGACAGGGACAGGATGGCCATCGGCGGCCACAGCGCCGGCGGCAACCTGACAGCGGTGACCTGTCTTCGCAGCGTGCTGGAAAATGCCCCCTTCCGCTTCCGCCTCCAGATCCTGGACTATCCGCCTCTGGATCTGAAGACCTGCGCCTTCGACAAGTTCCAGCATCCCATGGCCATCCCGCCCCAGATCGCTATCATGTTCGACGCCTGCTATATCGCCCCCGGCCAGGGCGGCGACCCACTCTGCTCCCCTGCTGTGGCGGATGTGGAGATGCTGAAGGGCCAGCCCCCCGCGGTGGTCATCACCGCCGAACAGGACTCCCTTCGGACCGAGGGAGAGCTCTACGCCTATAAACTGATCCAAGCGGGCGTACCGGTCCGGGCCCGGCGTTTCCTGGGCTCCGCCCACGGCTTCACCATGACCCTGGGCGGCAACCGCATGCCCATGATGCCGGAGGATCCCAACGCCCCCATCGCCTGCCGCATGATGCTGGACGCCTTGCGGGAGTATCTGTTATGAGCTGGCGGTATGAGACCCACTGCCACACCGGGGAGTCCAGCCGCTGCGCCCGTGTCCCGGCGGAGGAGCAGGTAAGGTATTATCATTCCCTGGGCTTCGACGGCATCATCATCACGGATCATTTTCTGGGCGGGAATACCACAGCACCGGCACAACTGGGCTGGAAACGACGGATCGAGATCCTCTGCTCCGGCTACAAAAACGCCCGGGCGGAGGGAAAACGCCTGGGACTGAAGGTCTTCTTCGGCTGGGAATTCGCCCACCTGGGCTGCGATTTCCTCACCTACGGGCTCAGCCCGGAATGGCTGCTGGAGAACGAGAACCTGGATCAGATGCCCATCGTGGATTATCTGCAGTACGTCCGGAGAGAAGGCGCCCTGGTCATCCATGCTCACCCCTTCCGGGAAGCCCCGTATATCCCCTATATCCAGCTTCTTCCCCGCCAGGTGGACGGCGTGGAGATTCTGAATGCCTGCCGAAAGGATTTTGAGAACGAACGGGCGGCGGAATACGCCAGGGCCTACGGTCTCCCGGTCTTCGCCGGGGGCGACAACCACTCCGCGGCAAAACAGACCCGCCTCTGCGGCATCGAAACGGAGGAGCCCCTGGAATCCATCCGGGACTTCATCCGGGTCTTCCGGGCGGGAGAATACCGGCTGTTCGACACCAGAGAAGAATGAATCTGCGGGATCGGGTCTTCCCGGTCCCGCTTTGTTGAAAGGATAAGCATATGAAGCAGCATGGGGATGGTTCCCCTTCGATCCGGGTGTGGGTGAAGCGCGGACTGATCTACTTCCTGGGCCTGTTCATCATGGCCCTGGGGGTGGTCTTTTCGGTGAAATCCTCCCTGGGCGTCAGTCCGGTGACCAGCCTGGCCAACGTGACCCACCAGATCACCGGGGTCGCCCTGGGCGTCTGCACCACGGGCACCTATTGTTTCTATATCCTGGTGGAGGTGCTGATCCTCCGGAAGGATTTCAAGGCGCATATGCTGCTGCAGATCCTGGCCTCCTTTTTCTTCGGTCTGCTGGTCACCGCGGCCACGGAGCTGCTGGGCTTTATCCCCGTGCCGGGGAGCTATCTCCTGCGCCTGGTCTATCTGTTTATCTCCATCCCCCTGGTCTCCTTCGGCGTGATGCTCTACCTGGCTCCCGCCATCCTCCCCACCCCCGGGGAAGGGCTGAGCCTGGCTGTTTCCACGAAGATCGGCAAGCCCGTGGCTGTATGCAAGATCATCACGGACTGCTGCATGGTAGCCCTTTCCGCCCTGACTTCCCTGATCTTCTTCCATGCCCTGGTGGGAGTACGGGAGGGAACGGTGATCTCCGCTCTGACCGTGGGCTTCCTCATGAAGCGTATGATGCGCGTCTGCCAGGCTCCCCTGCTCCGCTTCGTGGAACGGGAAACCAAGCTGGAACGGGCGATCCGGCAGGAGGGCCTGCCCGAGACGGGCAAGGGCGGTCTGATCCTTACCATCAGCCGGGAGACCGGCTCCGACGGTCTCTGGGTGGCGGAGGCCTTGTCCAAAGCCTTGGGGATTCCCTTTTATGATGACGAAAGACTCATCCCCATGGAGGCGGAGGAAAGCGGTCTCAGCGAGGACTTCATCCGGGCCCACGAACAGACCATGGGACAGAACCTGCTGTACGATTTTCTCACCTCCGGCTACGCCATGTACAACGAGGACCTGCCGCCTCTGGAGAAGCTCTTCGCCGCCCAGTGCCGCGTGCTCCGGCGGATCGCCGCAGGCGGCGAGGGCTGCGTGATCGTGGGCCGCTGCGCCGACTACATCCTCTATCAGGAGCCCAGGAGCTTCCGGGTCTTCCTCCATGCCCGGCCCCAGTGGCGGGCCCAGCAGCTGGCGGAGCGGAAGCAGATCTCCCTGAGCCGGGCTTCCGACGAGCTGGAACGGACGGACGCCGCCAGAGCCCGGTACTATCAGAACTTCACCGGCCGGAAATGGGGCGATACCCGCTGGTTCCACCTGACGGTGGACACGGAGGTTTTCGACCGGGAACAGTGCGTAGCGCTGATCCTGGAGGGGCTGAAGCTTCGTGGGGAGGTCTGAACAAATCACCGATCAGGTTCCCGGAGGGGCCGCGAGCATTTGTCTCCGGCCCCCCTGTTTTTTTGAGTCTTTTTCCCCAATTCTCCGTACTATGGATGACCGGTCAATCACCGCATGGGAGATGGTACATTGAAAGAGGAAAGAATCGTCAACCGCATACGGAACGGGGATGAACAGGCCATCGACGCGGTCATGCGCAGGTATGCCAGGCTCCTGTGGTCTGTGTCGGAGGGGGTCCTGCGGGGCGTTGCCTCTTCCCAGGATATGGAGGAATGCGTTGCCGACGCCTTCATCAAGCTCTGGCTGGAGCCGGAAAAGTTCGATCCCGCCAGAGGAAGTCTGCGGCTGTGGCTTTGTATGGTGGTCCGCTCCCGGGCTCTGGACCGGTATCGGGAAATCCGGCGCCGGGAAGAACAGCCCATCAACGAGGATATCCTCTCCCGCTCCCTGAACCTGGAGGACCGCCTTCTCCTGGAAGAAAGCAAGGATAAGCTCAGGGAAGCCCTGGCCCTTCTCCCGGAACAGGACCGGGACATCTTCCTGCGCAGATACGCCTTTGAACAGAAGCCGAAGGAAATCGCCGCGGCCCTTGGCCTTCCGGTAAAGCAAGTGAAAAATCGACTCTACCTCGCCAAGGAAAAGCTGCGCAGGCTCATGACGAACGAAAATGGAGGAACACAATGAACACCTATCGCAAGGAAAACCTGCGAAATATACAAAGCATCTTCGAGGCGCGGACCGGGGCGACCCTGCCCCGCAGCGCAGCGGCACATCCAGCCGTCCGCAGGACGCTTCTGGCCGCCGTCCTGCTGTTCTGCCTTTTCGCAACAGCCTATGCCTACCGTGAGTTCACCTCCCTGGCGGGGGATGAGCTTTCCCTGACGGCGGCCTACGTCGGCGGCGGCGTGGTCAACATCACCGTGGAGAACCGCTCCGAAAAGACCCTGCGTTTTCAGCCGCAGCTGAAACTGCTGCGCTGGTCCACGGGGGAGGAGGCGAAACAGACCGGCGACGTACTGATGTCGGGCACGGAATACGGCCCCCATTCCCAGGGCGTTCTGACAATAGATCTGTCCGGGGCTTATGATATGGCCCTCCTGGAGGAGCCCATCGGCGACTGGTACTACTTTGTGCTGACAAACAGAGACTTCCTGTTCGGGCAGGATTGGACCTGCTCGGTGAACTTCTCCCGGCCGACCTCTGCCGTTCCTCGGCCCGCTGAGATTTCCGGTGAGGGGGAAACCCTCGCCGCTCCGACGGAGGCAGTTCGGGCCGGCGCTCCGGAACCGGAAGAAGCCTTGGCATGGTACTTCGAAGGAGATGAGACGGGACCGGAGCTGCGGGGCGAGAGAAACGGGGAGTATGCCCGTCAGGTACGGGAGCTGCTGTCCGGATCGGACGGGAGCGTCGTATTCTCCGTCTCCCCTTCCCTGGTTCCGGAGGATCCGGTGGAGGACGCGGTGTTTGACCCCGGATTTGCCGCAGAACCGCAGTGGGTACTGACCGGCGTGCATGTTCAACCGGTGGATTGGGATTTCCGGCTCCTGGCCACAGAGGGGGAAAGTGCGCAGATTCTTTCGGTCATGCTGCCCTTGCGGGATTATCCGGATGCCTTCCGGGAGTTACCGCTCCTATACTATTTCTTCTACGAGAAGGCGGCGGCGACGGATGAGGCCCGTGTGTTCCTGTACGGGCGCGTCCTGACCTTCCGGGAACTGGAGGACTTCAAAGTCTGGGAGGATGAAGACTATATCTGCTGCGAGGTGCACAGTCTCATTTATACTGACTTGGAGGCGCACACGGAGCAATGGCTGAATGCGAATCCGGACGTGCTGTATAACGACGCTCTCCGCAAGCGGGTGCAAAACGTATATGATTACTATGCGGAGAATATTCATTTCCGCCCTGTGGGAACGGACTGATCAAACTGAGGGCGCTGCCGATCATCGGCAGCGCCCTCAGGCTTTGAAAGGCCTTCAAATCTCTTTTTTCAGTTTTCGGATGTCTCTGCCGTAGAATTTCAGGTTCTCATATTCCCCGGCCAACCGGGAGGCGACCTGGGGATTATACCGGGAGGAGATCTCCTCTGCGGACAGATTGGAGGAGATGACGGTGCTCTTTCCGCTGCGCAGACGGGCATTGATCACCTCATAGATCACGCTCACGGTGAACCCGTTGTCCCTCTCCATGCCCAGGTCATCCAGGATCAGCAGGTCGCATTGGAGATACCGCCGGATATCCTGTTCCGCTTCCTCCGGATCTCCCCGCTGGGCAAACCGGACCGATTCATAACGGGAACACAAATTGACCGCCGTTTCATAGACTACCGACCACCCCCGCTCCGACACCACCGAAGCGATGCAGGCGGAAAGGAAGGTCTTTCCCAGGCCCGGACCGCCGCTGAGGAAGAGATTCGAGCCTTTCCCGTCAAAGGTCTCCGCATACCGGCGGCAGGCCAGGAGCACCAGCTCCATATGCTGCCTCGGACTGATCCCGGTATCCGGATCCTTCTGATCATCGTAGTATTTCAGCTGGAAGGAGGAGAATCTCTCCCCGTTCAGATCCAGCAGCTTGGAAAGCTCCCTGCGCTGTTCTTCCCGATACAGACGGAGCAAACATTCGCAGGGCCCCAGTCCCACGTAGCCCCGGTCCCCGCAGCGCTTGCAGGCGGGAAGATCGTCGATGCAGTGCTCCGGGTAGCCCAGCGCGACGATACGCCGGGTCCTCTCCTTCTGCAGCTGCAGGCTTTGTTCCTGCAGCTTTTCCATTGCCGCCACCGGGTCTTCTCCCCGGCGCAGGGCCAGATCCATCGCCTCGGCTGCGGCGCCCTGGATCCGGGAATCCAGTTCCGCCAGCGCAGGGTCCAGGCCATAAAGCCGCTGCCGCAGCTCCGCCGTATGGGTCTCCCGTCTGCGCCGGTCTTCCTCCAGCCGGTCCATGGCCCGGCGAAGGAGTCTTCCGTCAAGCGCCATTGCCGCCGCCTCCGTTCATCTTCTCCAAATAGCGCTGCATGCGCCGGTATTCTTCCGCAGCCGGTCCGGAGGAAGCGGTCTCCCCCGCCTTTTCCCTCCGGGCGGAAGCCCGATCCCGGGGATCGGCCTTCAAGATCGCCTCCGGCTCATGGAGTTCCCGCTTATGCCAGTTCTCCAGGATGCGGTTCATATACGGCCAGACCAGTTCCTTTTTCTTCAGGATGGTCCGGTCGTAGGCCTCCTCCACGGCTTCCGGGGAAAAGCCCATCTCTATCCAGGATCGGATATATTTCTCCTCCGTCGGTGAAAGCATCCGGTCCCGGATGCCCAGGATCCGCTGGATCCTGCTGCTTTCCTTTCGACGGTCCAGCAGTTCCTGTACGTGCTTCTCAGCCAGCTCCAGAGTGAGGATGCCCCTCTCCTGCCAGATATAGGCTTCCTTCTCGATCTGCCGCAGAGTAGGCCGTTTCCCGGGTCCGTAGCGCCGCTCCAGCTCCCGGGTGCACCAGTTGATGATCATCAGGATCACCTCCGGCGGGAGGCCGAGAAAATCGTAAAGCCCGAACAGGACCATCATATCGTTGCCGGAAAGGAGTCTCCCCAGGCGCTTCGCCGTTTCATCCAGCAGGCTGCGGAACTCCTCCGTATTCTCCGCCGCCCGCTGCACGTCCGATACCGTGTAGGCGGGAAGCTCCGGCGAGCTGCCCGGAGCCTGCTTCTGCTGCTCCTGGACCCGGATCGCGGCGTATCCGCCGGGCAGCCGGACAAGTCCCAGCTTCTGCAGCGTGCTCAGGGCGGCATCCAGCCGATCCCCCAGGTGCAGTTCCTCCCGGGCTTTTTCCGCATCCAGACGTCCGTTCCTCCGGAGGACATAGAGATAAAGCAAGGCAGCGTCACCGCTGCCGGCTGAAATGAGCTTATCCGCATCGTGGAGGCCGATGGACAGGGTTTCCGGCTGGGGCAGGACGTATTCTTCCGCCATTCCATCTCCTCCTTTTCTTCTCGTTTTTTCTTATTTTATCAAGTTCCGTGAAAAATCGCAAGTATGACTCTGTCTTCGGAAGCCGAAATGAGAGGTCCTGCTCACTTCACGCCCCGGACCGCCATGATCACCGAGACGGAGGTATCCCATTGCTTCTCTCCCCGGGCGTACTGCTCCAGGCGCAGCGCATACTTCTCTTCGATCCGCCGTCGCACCCGCTTCGCCTCTTCCGGATCGATCCGCCCGCCCAAGGTGAGGACTGCGGAATCCAGCGCCTCCAGGTCGTTGTACTTCCCCGAGAGGATCATCTCCCGGGCCAGTTCCGGAGAAATGGAGGGATCATCCGGCGTCAGGGCCGCCGTCACGTAGCCGGTACGCACGTCCCGAAAGCCGTATTTCTCCATGGCGGCGGGCAGTTCCGCCTCGGTCATGGGATATCGGCAGATGCCGTACTTCTCCATGGAGTCATCCAGCTCCGCGGTCTTTTCCCAGAACCGCTGCTCCGCCTCGTTCCATTCCAGGCACGGCGCCGCGGCGCGCAGTCCCCGCCGGGAAGAAAGCACCAGACACACTCCGCCCGGCTTCAGCACCCGCAGCTGCTCCCCGAAAAACCCGGAGGGTTCCACATGCTCCTGGACCGTATTGGAGATCGTGACGTCAAACTGATCCGCCGGGAAGGGCAGCGCGGCGGCATCTCCCTCCTGAAACAGGACGCCGGGCTCATGCTCCCGGGCAAAGCGGATGAATTCCCTGTCCCGGTCCAGCCCGAGGATCTCCGCCTTCGGATACCACCGGTGCAGGGCGCCGGCCAGAGCGCCGGGACCGCAGCCGATCTCCAGGATGCGCAGGGGATGGTCCTCCAGATCCAACAGCTCGGCATACTTTTCCAGGAAGCGATCGTGAAACCGCAGTCGGCGGGAGGAATACAGGGTCATACAGCCCTGGACGTACCGGGACCAGATCGTATCCATAGAGTCTCCCTCCTTTTTCATGGTTTTCGCAGTATACCAAATCGGGCAGAAAATAACAAGGCCCCGCGCCGCAGCGCAGGGCCCTGAGGTCCGGATATCCCGGTTCAGATCTCATGCTCCTCCAGGAGCGGAGTCATATTGTACAGGCTGAGACCGATGGTGGAGGCATTGTGCAGGAAGGCGGCAGCCCCGGGCATGACCAGCCCCAGCAGGCCCGCCAGCAGGATGGCTCCATTGAAGCCGATGCCGATCCGGGCGGTGCTGTGCATACGGGGCATGAGCCGGTCGCTGATCTTCTTCAGGATCACCAGCTGAGCCAGCGCGTCCCCGGAGAGGGTCACGTCCGCGATCTCCTGGGCGATATCCGCCCCTTCCTTCATGGCGATCCCCACGTCCGCGGCGGAGAGCGCGGGAGAATCGTTGATCCCGTCCCCTACCATGATCACCCGACGGCCCGCGGCCTTCTGCTCTTCCACATACCTGGCCTTGTCCTCCGGCAGGACCTCCGCATAGAACTCGGTGATCCCCGCCCTTTCGGCCACCGCCTCCGCGGTGCGCCGGCTGTCACCGGTCATCATCACCACATGGCGGATACCCAATTCCTTCAACTGGGCGATCACTCCGGCGGCTTCCTCCTTGATGGGGTCCGCGATGCCGATCACCGCGGAAAGCCGGCCGTCGATGGCCAGGAACAATCGGGAATTCTCGGAGGGGATCCGCTCCAGGATGAGCGCCTCATGCCTGGGCTCCCGGGGCACGCCCTCCACGTCGAAGATAAAGTGGTCGCTGCCCAGCACGACCCGTTTCCCCTCGATGGTGGAAACGATCCCATGGGCTACGATGTACTCCGGTTTGGAGTGCATCTCTTCATGCTGCAGGTTCCGCTCCTGGGCGGCACGGACCACGGCGTTTGCCAGAGAATGGGGGAAGTGTTCCTCCAGGCAGGCTGCGATCCGCAGCATATCGTTCTCCTCGCGTCCGTCCAGCCCCACCACCTGTTCCACGCAGGGCATGGCCATGGTGAGGGTCCCGGTCTTGTCGAAAACGATGGTGTCCGCCTGGGAGATGGTCTCCAGGAATTTGCCGCCCTTCACCGTAAGCTGATGGCGGTTCGCCTCGCTCATGGCCGACAGGGTCGCAACGGGCATGGCGACCTCAATGGCGCAGGAAAAGTCCACCATGAGCACCGAAGCGGCCTTGGTCACGTTCCGGGTCAGCAGCCAGGTGATCACCGCCGTGGCAAAGGTATAGGGGATCATGCGGGTCACTACCCTCTCGGCCTGGCTCTGGGTCTCGGGATTCATGCTCTCGGAGGCTTCGATCATCTTGATGATCTGATCATACCGCGTCTCACCGGAGACCTCCCGGACCTCGATGACCAGTTCACCTTCCTCCACCACGGTCCCGGCAAATACGGCCCGGCCGGGAATCTTCCGGACGGACAGGGGTTCTCCGGTCAGGGCGGACTGGTTGACCATGGCTTCCCCTTCCGCGGCGATGCCGTCCAGGGGGATCACGTTGCCCATGGTGATCCGGATCCGGTCCCCCACGGCAATGCATTCGATATCCGTCAGCTCGTCCGCGCCTTCGCCCACCTTCCAGACTTTGGAGACGTTAAGGGACAGGGATTGGGCCAGATCGTCCACGGATTTCTTATACGTCCACTCCTCCAGCAGTTCGCCCAGCTCGGTCAGGAAGGTGATGGAGTCCGCCGTGGGAAAATCTCCGATGAGCAGGGAGGCGCCGATGGCCGAAGCATGGATGATCTCCGCGCTGAAATGACCATGGAGCACATCCCGGAGCCCATGCCAGATAAAGGGCACCGCTCTCCACACCGTCAGCACCGCCCGGACGGGAGCGGGCAGCAGGAGCTTCTTCATCCCCCTGCGCAGCAGCATGGAGATGATCTTTTCCTTGTATTCCTCATTGGTCTGCCGGGCGGAAACGCCGGGGATGCGCACCGCTTCCGTATCCTGCAGGGAAAGAGTATCCAGAGAAGTCAGCAGGGCTTCCCGATCTCTGCGATAGCGGATGACCGCTTCTCCCACCCTGGGATATACGCTGACCTTCAGCACATCCCGCTTCTCGATGAGGGCATAATAAAGGATATCCGCCTCCTGTTTGCTGAGACGGGACCGGTCCAGCGCGATATGGAGGCTCCCCGGTCCTTCATGCCTGATCCTGTATCGCATTCCGGTCCGGATCAATCATCCTGGCCGCGGGAGCAGCAATCCTCGCCGCAGCAGGAGCTCTTTTTCTTCTCCAGGTAGGCGTCGGCCTTCACCTTGGCGTCGGCATAAATATCCGTTGCCCGAAGGCTGACCTTCTCCACCCGTTCCATGACCCAATCCTTTGCAACCAGCACGCCCGTGCCGATCGCCGTGAACACCTTGTCCGCGCCTTTATCCCGCATGAGTTCCAGCCCGACGCTTCCCAGCAGGACGCCGCCGATAAAGGATTTCCAACCAAACCTTGCCATTCTCTCTACCTCCAAAAAGTGCGTTTTCGTATCGGATCTGCTGTTCGATCATGGTCTGCACATGCCGATACAGTTTAAAATATTAACAGAGATGCTCGGCATATAGCAAGAGTACTCCCCGTTCACGCAAGGCCAATTCGGGGACGGCAATCATCAGCCAATCAAACCGGCAAAAAAGAGGACGGAGCGCTCGCTCCGTCCTCCGCAGGGATGGTATCGTCGGATCAGGTCAGCTGATGGACTTCCCCGGTCTCCTTGTTCCGCCACCTGGGCTTCAGAGGCAGGGGCCAGTTGAACTGCATGGCTCCGGGAGTCGGGCAGTCCGTGGCGCAGCAGCCGCAGTACCAGCACTCCTCCGGATGGAGGATGATGGGGGGCTTGCCCTTCACCGGGTTGGGAATGAACACGTCGATCTGGCAGGTCTCCACGCAGGTGTTGCAGC
>CAMZIY010000054.1 GCA_947307365.1 uncultured Clostridia bacterium | reverse complement strand
GGGCACACAGACCCGGGGTGTCGGCGGCGGCGTCCAGGCTCAGGCCCAGCACCAGGCCCATGAGGCTCCCTCCGGGAGCTCCGGCGGTATAGGCTCCCGCCAGCACGGCGAAGGCCGCCAGGAGCCGTCCCAGAGACAGGATCCCCCAGGGCCGGAGATCCCACAGGGACAGGGCCAGGGAGGCCCCCAGCACCAGCAGGGCGGGCCCTGCCCGGTCTCCCCGTTCCCCGGGCCGCAGCAGCACCCCGTACAGGACGCAGCTCCCCGCCGCCAGCAGCGTTTCCGTCCCGAACAGGAGCCAGGGGCCCGCGCCTCCCGGCCCGTAATACAGGTACACCGCCCCCACGCAGGCGTTCATGATCAGGCAGATCAGGGGCATGAACCAGGGTTTTCGCCGGATGGCCAGGCCCCGGAGCAGGATGGCGGCGGCATAGATCAGCAGGTCCGCCGCCGCGTACCGGACGCCCTCCGTCAAACCCAGACGGCTCACCGCTCCCAGCATGGCCCCCGCCGCGGCGAAGGCTCCCTCCGCTCCTCCGCCGCAGGCCCCGGTAAAGCCGGGTCCCAGAGGAGCGCAGGCTCCGAAAAAGGTCACCCGGCCCAACAGCCAGCCTCCCAGGAGCCGGGCGGCCAGGGCCGCCGCCCGCTTTCCCCGCTCTCCCAGCTTTTCCAGCGCCGTATCCAGGAGGGACGCCCCCAGCGCCGGGAGTCTCTCTCCGTCGTTTCTTCGATCCATTTCCTCGCCTCCCGCTTTTGTTCCTGTCGGCAGTATAGGCCACGGATAGGGAGAAAAGCTGTCGGGCCCTGTCGCGGGGCAGAAAAACACCGGGGTCCCCGGCAAAGCAGCAGCGGGCTGCTGTCAGAGGAAACCCCGTCCTCCGTCATTGCGAGGAGGCGTTTACGCCGACGCGGCAATCCGTTTTTCTCGTCCCCCGTCCCGCCGCAGCGGCTGCCTTCCCCTGGGGGAAGGTGGCAGACGCCGTCCCCCGCGAGGCGGCTGACGGATGAGGGGCAATACCGCAGCTCCGAAATCCTCTGCCGGATGCGTTTGATGAATCTACTCTGATAATCGTCACATTGCCTCCGGCGGCGATGCGGCCCGGGAGAAGGAAAGCAGGAACCTTTTCGTTTGATCCGGTTCGGAATCTCTGACCGGAACCTCGACCCCTGCCCCTTCTTCCCTGTTGTCAACCCCGGAGAAACTTGTTATAATGAAGGATAAGCAACAAAGATACCCATGCTGAACAAGGAGGTGCGCACAATGCCCAGCGTCGTTCGCGTCCAGTATACGCTTCCCGATGCTCAATTCCTCAACGAACTGCTGAGGGACGATCTCATCCTCCGGTACGTGAAGGATGATTACAGCCGCAGCGAGCATTGCCTGGAATTCTACGATACGGATAACTGGTCCCTCATGAGCCGGGGCTTCAGCCTCAGCGTCACCCGCTCCCGGCAGATCCCCGTGATCGAACTGCAGCAGGGGCTCCGCCTTCGGCGGGAGTTCCCCGGTCTGTACGAGGGGATCCAGTACGTGGCCCCCTATGAGCAGGAGGAGGATATGGTGGAACCTCTGATGCTCCGGGGCGCGCCCGAGTCCTTCCGGGAGACCGCCACCTCCGGCCCCCTGCGGCACTGGTTCGACACCGTCGCCCATCGCCTGTCCACCACCCTGTACCTGCCGGACCGCACCCGGGTGAGCATGGATTTCGACAATGGGGAGCTGGTGGTGGAGGAAAAGCGCCAGCCCACCTACTACCTGTTCTTCGAGCTGCTGTTCGGGGACGTGGAGCTGCTGCTGAATTACTGCGAACAGGTGCAGGAGCGGTTCAGCCTGTCCACCGTCCAGCTCTCCCGGGAACAGATGGCCCTGCGCCTTATGCGCAGCCGCTGAGGAAGAGCCATGAAGCGGATCATCACCATTCAGGATATCTCCTGCCTGGGCAAGTGCTCCCTCACCGTAGCCCTGCCCATCCTCTCCGCCATGGGGGTGGAGACCTGCGTCGTCCCCACCGCCGTGCTCAGCACCCACACCATGTTCTCCGGCTATACCTTCCGGGATCTGACGGAGGACCTGCCCCCCATCGCCGACCACTGGGAGAAGGAGGGCTTCCGCTTCGACGCCATCTATACCGGCTATCTGGGCTCCAAGCGGCAGCTCGGCCTGGTGGAAGACTATTTCCGCCGCTTCGGCAAGAACGCCCTGAAGCTGGTGGACCCGGTGATGGCGGATAACGGCAGACTGTATGCCGGCTTCACCCCGGATTTCGCCCTGGAGATGTCCAAGCTCTGCGGCAGGGCGGACGTGATCCTCCCCAACCTGACGGAGGCGGCCTTCCTGCTGGACCGGCCCTATCTGGCCCCCGAGACCTATACGGAGGCGCAGGTAGCCGACACCCTGAAGCGGCTCTGCGATCTGGGGGCGAAGACCGCCGTCCTCACGGGGGTGAGCTTCGATCCCGGAAAGATCGGCTTTATGAGCTATTCCGCCGAGACCGGGGAGATGGACGCCTATTTCCACTCCCGGGTGGAGGCCTCCTTCCACGGCACCGGGGATATCTTCGCCAGCGTGGTCACCGGCGGCCTGATGCTGGGCCGGACCCTGGGGGAGAGCCTGCGTCTGGCTGCGGACTACACCGCGGACTGCATCCGCATCACCGCGGAGGATCCCGAGGGCATCCGCTACGGGGTGTACTTCGAAGCCCTGATCCCGGAGCTGCTGAAAAAGCTGGGGAAATAAAACGCATACGCATCCTTCAGCCCGACCCGGTTTAACCCCCGGGCCGGGCTTTTCCTGCTCTTTCCCTTGACAATCCTATCTACATCCTGTAGACTCAGATTGTCTATATCTTGTAAACAAGGAGGGATCTCCATGTCTGACCTGACCATGGGCCTCATCGAGACCCGTTTCGCGGAGCTCATCTGGGCCCGGGAGCCCATCTCCACCGGAGAGCTGACCGCCCTGGCCCAGAGGGAGCTGGGCTGGAAGCGCAGCACCATGTACACGGTGCTCCGCCGCCTCTGCGACAAGGGCCTCTTCACCCTGGAGGAGGGGACCGTCCGTTCCCGCATGAGCCGGGAGACCTATGAAGCCGTGAAGAGCGAGCAGCTGATCGACTCCTCCTTCGGCGGCAGCGTGCCCGCCTTTCTGGCCGCCTTCACCCGCCGCCGGAAGCTGACGGAGGCGGAGGTGAAGGAGCTCCGGGCCCTGATCGACGGGCTGGAGGAAGGGAGGAAGAAATGAACCTTCTCCGGTCCTGGATCGCCCTGGGCGGAGCACTCTCGCCCCTGGTGCTCAGCCTGGTGAACCGGAGCATCGCGGCTTTGTGGCTTTTGGCTGCGGTGCTGCTGCTGCGTCTGCTGCTGCGGCGTGCGCCGAAGTGGGTGCTCTTTCTGCTCTGGGGCCTGCTGGCTCTGCGCCTTGCGCTGCCTCTGCATATCAACACCTCCCTTTCCCTGCTGGGCTCTGCGCCTGTGCCCGTGAACAACGCCGGGCAGGTGGAATACCTGCAGCAGGACGCAGCTGTCAGAAAACCGCAGCTGGTGCTTCGCTCCCCGGTGGGGCAGGCCGCCGCCACGCTGGAACCGGTCACCATCGACACGGAAAACGTCGTCTGCGTTGCCGCTCCCCAGGCTCTCCTGGCCCCGCTCTGGCTCCTGGGGGCTGCCGGGATGCTGCTCTATGCGCTGATATCCTCCCTGCGTCTGCGGTACCGGCTCCGGGAGGCGATCCCCCTGGAGACGATCAGGATGTCGGGAAAGGCACATCTCCCGGACCTGTCTGCCGACAGCCGGATCTTTCGCACCGCACCTCTGGCCCCCGTGGCCTCCGTCTGGCCGCCGGAGGGCTTCGGCCTGATCCTTTTCGGTCTGAAGGGGGCTCTTCGCAGAAGACGCCTGCGCCGGGCCGAGCGGCCCGAGGACGGGATCTGGCTCAGCGACCGGGTGGACGCCCCCTTTCTCCTGGGCCTTTTCTCTCCCCGCATTTATCTTCCCGCGGGTCTGGAGCCGGAGTACCGGGAACCCGTGCTGCGGCATGAGCGGGCCCATCTCTGCCACCGGGACAACTGGTGGAAGGGCCTGGGCTGGCTGCTGCTCTGCTTCTTCTGGTTCGATCCCTTCCTGTGGCTGGCCTGGTACCTCTTCGGCCGGGATCTGGAGCTGGCCTGCGACGAGCGGGTCATCCGGACCTGCAGCGAGGGGGAACGGAAGGCCTATGCCTCTGCTCTGCTTTCCTGCAGCATTCCCCGCAGGGCCTGGCTGTACGCTCCCCTGGCCTTTGGAGAATCGGGGATCAAGACGAGGCTGCGAGCGGTAATGCGCGGAAAAAAGCCCGCCCGCTGGCTCATCCTTCCGGCTCTCCTGCTGGTCATCGCCGCGGCAGTATTCTTCGCCACGGACCCCCTGGGTGCGGTGAACGGCTCCGCTCCGGTCTGGGAACAGCCGCTGCTCTCCCCGGAACTGGATACCGCAGTGCGCGAGGCGGTGCTGAATCAGGGGCAGAAGCTGTTCCGCAGCGGCGGGTATCCCACGGAAGCCCATGCGGCTCTGGATCTGCAGGCGGAAGGGGAAGACGTCGTCCTCTGGGTGCAATACCTGTATCTGGAGCTGAGCTGGGACGGGGATATGCTCACGGAGACCGGGGCCATGCGGACCCCTGCCCGTCTCCGTTTCCAAAGGACCGGAGAGGACTTCGCCCTGACGGAGTTCTGGCAGCCCGGTATGGACGGAGACTATGCGCGTCAGCTGCGGGAGCAGCTTCCTGATACCCTGCCCCTGTCCCGGGCGGACAGCCAGGAGTGGGTGATGGACATGACCCGGAGCTGCTATGCCGGGGCAGCGGAGCACTTCGGCATAGACACGGACGCGCTGTGCGAGCGGCTCTTTACTGCTCTGGAGACCGCGGAGGGGGAGGATATGCGAGAAAAGATCCACCGGGATCCCCTGAGCTATAGAAGGCTCCTGTATCTCGGGTCGTACTCCGCCCATTGGATCATCGCCCGTTTTCTGGAACCGGATGGGCAGGAGGGGCTCCGGGGCGACCTTCTCTGGCGCATCCTCTCGGAGCTGGACGACAGTCTCGGAAACAGCGGCGCCATCCGCCGGGAGACCGGAGGCCTGTACAATCCCACGGGCCAGCTCTGCTTTGATGCTTGGCTGAAAAACGAAGTGAGAAATTCGGAACAGGCCAAAGGCCTCCCATGGATGGAGGAGCATCAGCCCATCGCAGCCATGGCCCTGAGGGTGAGCCGGGGAGAAGCATAGAGGATTGCCTCCGGCGGCCATATCTTTTTGTGCGACAAAAAGATATATGGAAAAGAAAAAGCGCCCGGGGAACCTTCCCTCCAATCGAAGCAGCCGCTTCGATTGGAAAAGGAGGGGCGACCGAACGCCTGCGAGCATGCGCGGCTCCTTTGTAAACCGCGGATGCGAAGCCCGTGAGGTCAGCGACGACGAGGCCCCCTCCTCCCGGCCAAGGGCGGCCGTTTGCCCCCATTGGATCCCCCCGCATCTGTCATCTGGTCCCGTTATTCCGTGCAGAACTCCCGTCCTTCGTCTCCCGTCCAAGCTCCCGGCGAGACGTATGCTTCGTCGGGAAGAGGAGGAATGACCGAACGCTTGCGCGTGATCATGGCTCTTTCAGAAACCGGGATCACGACGCCCGTAAGGTCCATTCCGACGACGGCCGCCGGAGGCACCCCCCCTGTGGAAGGCAGGGGCGCGTATCGCTGCTGCACCAGGAATTTGCGCAAATCTCCGCGCCTTACCGGCAATCCTCCAGGGGAAGCCAGGCTTCTCGCCGTGTCTGCAGTCTGAACCGGCCACGGGGACACCCCCCATGGCCGGCTCGTCATTTCCCATTCCGTTTTTATCCGGTGATGTGCTCCCGCACCCGCTCCGCGTCCTTTCCGATCTGGGCGGTGAGCTCCTCCAGGGAGGCGAATTTCCGCTCCGGGCGGATGAACTCCAGGAATTCCAGCCGGATCTGTTTCCCGTAGAGGTCGGCGCTGTAGTCCAGGATGTAGCTCTCCACCGTCACCCGGTCCGAATCGTCCACCGTGGGCCGGACCCCGATGTTGGTGACGGCGTATTTCGGCTCCGTCTCTCCCTCGATCTCCAGGCGGCCGGCGTAGACCCCGTGGGCGGGGACCAGGACGCCGGGGGCGAAGAGCAGGTTGGCGGTGGGAAAACCGATGGTGCTGCCCAGGTGCCGCCCGTGGCAGACCTCCCCGGTAAGCACGTGGGGATGGCCCAGGAGCCGGTTGGCCTCCTCCAGTCTCCCCTCCGTCAGCAGGGCGCGGATGCGGGTGGAGCTGACGGCGCTTCCGTCCAGCCGCACCTCGGGCATCACGTCCCAGCCCAGGCCTTCCCTCTCGCAGTATTCCCGCAGCCGCCGGGGATTCCCCTCCCCCCGCCAGCCGAAGGTGAAGTCATGGCCGCAGACCAGATGGACGGCCCCGTATTCCTCCCGGATCCAGCCGAGGAAATCCTCCCAGGGCATCTGCATCAGGGCCCGGTCGAAATGGAGCTGGAGCACGGTATCGACGCCGAAGAGGCGGCGGATCAGCTCCCGCCGGTCCTCCGGGGAGTTGATGAGGGGTACGGCCTGGCCGCTCACCAGGGTATCCGGATGGACGTCGAAGGTGAGCACCGCCGCCTCCGCGTCCCGTTCCTCCGCCCGCTCCCGGCAGCGCCGGAGCAGGGTGGCGTGACCCGCGTGCACCCCGTCAAAAAAGCCCAGGGCAAGGATTCTCTGCTGCTTCATGACCGAACCTCGAAAAAACTCTTGATGATCTTGGCCCGCCCTGCTTCCAGGGCGGCCAGGGCCAGGAATTCTCCCTCCGGCCCATACAGGCGGTACTGCCCCGCCTCCCCCTCCGCGGGGATATCGTTCCCGCAGCGCACCCGCCGGGCCTGCTCCCCGTCCAGGGTGAGGGCGGGACGGTCCCGGAACAGGCTGTCCAGAGGCAGGAGGCAGGCTTCCCCCCGCTCCAGGACCGTCTCCAGAGAAACAGCCTCCTCCAGTCGGAAGGGGCCCGCCCGGAGACGGCGCAGACTGCTCATGGCGCCGCCGCAGCCCAGGGTCTCCCCCAGGTCGTGGCAGAGGGTGCGGATATAGGTGCCCTTGGAGCAGACGATCCGGAAGCGGTATTCCTCCCCGACCCAGCCCAGGGGCTCCGATGAATCGATCGTGATATGTCGGGACTTCCGCTCCACGGTCTTCCCCGCCCGGGCGTAGGCATACAGGGCTTTGCCCCCCACCTTCACGGCGGAGTACATGGGGGGCAGCTGGTCCCGCTCCCCACGGAGGCCCAGGATGGCGGAGCGGAGCTCTTCCTCCGTTATGCTGACCGGCCTTTCCTCCAGGATCTGCCCGGTGGTATCCTGGGTATCCGTGACGATCCCCAGCCGGAGTCCGGCTTCATATTCCTTGTCTGCCGCCTCCAAAAACTCCACCGCCCGGGTGGCCCGGCCCACGAACACCGGCAGCACGCCGGTGGCCATGGGGTCCAGGGTGCCGCCGTGGCCGATGCGCCTTTCCCCCAGGATCCGCCGCAGCTTCGCCACCGCGTCGTGGGAGGTCCAGCCCGCGGGCTTATCCAGATTCAGGATGCCGGTCATCTTTCCTTCCAGTGCTTTTCCACGGCGGCCCGGACGACGGCTTTCGCCTCCTCCAGACTGCCTTCTATGGTCCCGCCGGCGGCCATGCCGTGGCCGCCGCCGCCGAACTCGGCGCAGATGCGGGAGGCGTTCTCATACTGCCCGGTGCGGACGGAGACCTTCCAGGTCCTCTCCTCCACCTGCCGGAGAGTACAGCTGGTCTCCACCCCCTCCACGGAGCCCGCCACCACGGCGATATCCTCCATGTCGCTCTCGGTGACGCCGATGCGCTCCAGCTCCGCCAGGGTGATGACGCCGATGCAGGCCTCCCCGTCCATGAAGAACTCCAGGCCGTTGATGATGCTGGCCTCCAGGACCAGGCGGGTGCGGTTCTTTTTCATGAACAGGGTGCGGTTCAGATCGATGGGTGCCCCCGCTTCCAGCAGGGCGGCCCCCACCCGCAGGGTCCCGGGATTGGTGTTCTTATACCGGAAGCAGCCCGTATCCGTGGTGACGGCGATGTACAGCAGGGTGGCGGTCTCCTGATCCACGCCCCCCAGCAGCTCCATGAGCAGGAGATAGACGATCTCCCCGCAGGCGGCCCGGTCCCCCATCAGGAGGGTCTCTTTGGCGTAGCCTGTGTTGGAGGGGTGGTGGTCGATGGCCAGCTCCACTTTGCCTGTATAAAGCTCCCGGGCGTTCACCTGCAGGATGCCCTCGTCCGCCAGATCCACGGCCACCACGTGCTCCGGCACGTATCCCGCCGGGGCGTAATACTCCCGCAGATAGGGGGTGTACCGGTCCGTCGTCTGGGGGTTTTCCAGGAGATAGGCGGTCTTCCCCAGGATCCGCAGCCCCCGGCAGAGGGCGGCGGCGGTGCCCAGGGCGTCCCCGTCCGGCCGGTGATGGGAGAGGATGAGGAAGCCGTTCCGCCGCCTCAGCCATTCGGCGCATTCATTGATCCGCATCTTCCCCGTTCTTCCTTTCCAGGTCCCGGAAGACCTCGCTGAGCCGCTGGCCCCGCTCCATGGACAGATCCCGCTCGAAGAGCAGCTCCGGGGTATACCGGAGGGTGAGGACGCTGCCCAGCTCCCGCCGGAGCCAGGGGGCGATGGACTTCAGCCCCTTCCGGAGCTCCTTCTCGTCCACCTCGCCCAGCACGCTGTAATACACCTTTGCATACCGCAGGTCTCCCGTGGTCTCCACCCCGGTGATGGTGAAAAGGCCCTGCTGCAGCCGGGGATCCTTGGCTCTGCGCATGAGGGCGGAGAGCTCCCGCTGCAGATCCTCGTCGATGCGGGAAATGCGATTGCTTGCCATAATCTCGTTATCCTTTCCCGGCTTCCTTCACGCCGCCGAAGCGGCGGTCCCGGCTGCCGAAGGCCGCGATGGCCGCGTCGATCTCCGCCGGACCGAAGTCCGGCCAGAGGGTGTCCGTAAACCAGTATTCCGCATAGGCGGACTGCCAAAGCAGGAAATTGGAGGTACGCTGCTCCCCCCCGGAGCGGATGATGATATCCGGGTCCGGGATGCCCGCGGAATCCAGGTAGGCGGAGAAGCCCGCCTCGTCCAGGTCGGCGTCCGCCTTCCCGGCGGCGTAATCCTCGGCGTAGCGCTTTGCCGCCCGGAGGATCTCATCCCGGCCGCCGTAGTTGAAGCATACGTTCACCTGCATCCCCTGCACGTTCCGTCCCACCTCCAGGGCCCGGTCCGCCAGAGCCCGGAGCTGGGGAGACAGACGGCTCAGGTCCCCCAGGAGGACCAGCTTCATCCGCTCCTGCTCCATGGTGTCGATGGCTTCCCGCAGGTACTTGTCCAGGAGCTTCAGGATGGCCTCCACTTCCTCGTGGGACCGCTTCCAGTTCTCCGTGGAAAAGGCGTACACGGTGAAATACTCCACCCCGATATCCCGGCAGTACCGGGAGATGCGGCGGAAGGTCTCGGACCCCGCGGAATGGCCCGCGGTGCGGGGAAGGCCCCGGTTCGTGGCCCAGCGGCCGTTTCCGTCCATGATGACGGCGATGTGCCGCGGGACGTTCGTCCGCGGCTGAATGGCCGGACGGCCCTCCGGGCCGTCCGGCTCAGCGTGTCGGCAAAGCCTTGCCGCCCCGCTTGAGCCAGTTTTTCGAACAGAAAACAAGGTAGAAATTGTTCGAAAAACTGTTGATTGAACGCGAAAGACACCCCTCCTGGGTTTCTTTCGCGCTATCTTCCTTCCCGATCCCGTTCCGTTTTCGGGTTTTTCTACAGGCTGGGCCGGACGGCCCGGAGGGCCGTCCGGCTTCCTTCTGCGAAACAGAGCCATGATCAGATCTCGCTGAGCTCCTTTTCCTTCTTTTCCACCAGCTGATCGATCTGCTTGACGTAGTCGTCCGTCAGCTTCTGCATGTCCTTCTCCGCGTTCTTCTGGTCATCCTCGGTGATCTCGGATTTCTTCTTCTGGGCCTTGAAATCCTCCATGGCGTCCCGGCGGATGTTGCGGATGGCGGTCTTGCTCTCCTCCCCGTACTTGCGGATCTGCTTGATCAGCTCCTTGCGGCGCTCCTCCGTGAGCTGGGGGAAGAGCAGGCGGATGAGCCGCCCGTCGTTCTGGGGGTTGATGCCCAGATCGCTCTGCTGGATGGCCTTCTCGATGAGCTTCATGGTGCTCCCGTCCCAGGGCTGGATGGTCAGGGTCCGGGGATCGGGCGAGGCGATACTGGCAATCTGGTTGATGGGGGTGGGAGTGCCGTAGTAATCCACCCGGATCTGGTCCAGCACCGCGGCGTTGGCCCGGCCGGCGCGCACCGCGGCGAAGTTGGCCTGCATGACCTCGATGGTCTTATCCATTCTGTCGGTATACTGCACGTAATCGCTCTTGTTCATATTGGCGCCTCCTTTATTCCCTGCTGCCGCCTTCCGCGGCAGGATCGTTCTTCCTTATCTGACTACCGTGCCGATGGGCTCCCCGGAGATGGCCCGCAGGATATTCTCCGGATCCTTCAGGCCGAAAACGTGGAGCTTCAGCTTATTGTCCATGGCCAGCTGGGTGGCGGCGGCGTCCATGGCCTTCAGGTCCTTCTCCAGGATCTCCCGATAGGTGATGGCGCTGTACCGCTTGGCGTTGGGGTCCTTCTTGGGGTCTGCGGAGTAGATGGCGTCGATGTTCTTCCCCAGGAGCAGCACGTCCGCGTCCACCTCCAGGGCCCGGAGCACCGCCCCGGTATCCGTGGTGAAGTAGGGCTCCCCGGTGCCTCCGGCGAACAGGACCACCCGGCCCTTCTCCAGATGCCGCACCGCCCGGTCCCGGTTGATGGGCTCCGCCAGCTTGTCCGTTCCCAGAGCGGACTGGATCCGGGCTTCCACTCCCTGTTTCTCCAGCCCGTCCAGCAGGGCCAGGCAGTTCATGGTGATGGCCAGCATGCCCATGTAATCCGCCCGGGTGCGGACCATCCTGTCCCCCCCGTCCTGGGCGCCCCGCCAGTAGTTCCCGCCGCCGCAGACGATGGCCACCTGGACCCCCAGGTCCAGACAGCGCTTCACCGCCTTGCACAGCTTCTCCACAAAGCCGAAATCGATCCCCTTGTTCAGGGAGCCCGCCAGGGCCTCTCCGCTCATCTTGATGAGTACGCGGTGGTATTTCGCTTCCATGCTTGCCTCTCCTTCCCTCAGCTGTCGCATGAGAGTATATTTTACACTAATTTTACCGGGAAAGGAAGAGGGAAACGAGAAAATTCTGCGCCTGACGGCGCGGTCCCTGTCCAGAGCAGTACCATGTATCGTTTCTGCCCATGCTTTCGTCAGGTCGCCTCCGACGGGGAAAACTTCCGTACCTGGGGGGGACCCCTCGCCGGGGAGACATTCCTTTCCCCGCGCAAGGAAGGATACGCCCCGCGGCGAGCGGCCTGCGAGAAGGGAGGCAGTTGAGTCCAGCGGCACAGGTCCGTGTCCGCCCCTCATCCGTCGCCTGCGGCGACACCTTCCCCCAGGGGAAGGCAGTCCGCGCGGCGGGGACGAAGAATGATACGCAAAATCTATTGTCCGAACGCTGGAGTATTCAGACTCAGTTATCCCCGTCCCTCGTAGATCCCCCGTAATCCCGGGGAGAATCCAAGGGAGGGGCCCGCTGGCCCCTCCTTGGCCGGGAGGAGGGGTCCCGGGGAACCATTCGGAAGGTTCCCCGGGCGATCCTTTGATTCCTTTCCCATCGCGGGGAAAGGAATGCCCCGCGGCGAGCGGCCTGCGAGAAGGGAGGCAGTTGAGTCCAGCGGCACAGGTCCGTGTCCGCCCCTCATCCGTCGCCTGCGGCGACACCTTCCCCCAGGGGAAGGCAGTCCGCGCGGCGGGGACGACAGGCAGCTCTCAGCCTCCCTCTCTGAGGGAGGTGGATTCGCCGCTTTGCGGCGAAGACGGAAGGAGCGTAACGATAAGCAGTTCTATCGGCAGAGCTTCTATGAACAGCACTCCCGCAGGCGCTCCGCGCAGCTCCCTCGGAGAGGGAGCCAGATCCTCAGTCCCCCGTCCCTCATGCCCCGCAGGGCGATTCACGACGCGAAGCGTCAATTCATGTTCCGAAGGAACCATTCACGCGCCCGGCAGGGCGCAATTCATTCCCCGTCCCCCGGCAGGTCTCCTTGACTTTCTCCCTTCCCTGTATTATTGTCAAAGCAGAGAATACAGTAAACCGAAAGGAGCATCGCCATGAAAGGAACCATGAAGGCCCTGGTGGTCTA
>CAMZIY010000053.1 GCA_947307365.1 uncultured Clostridia bacterium | reverse complement strand
CTCGGGCTTGAAGGGCTCCGGGGGAGTGGCCCAGCTGCCCCAGCGGGGGTTGATGTTGCTCATGTCATTTTATCCTTTCTTCGCAAACTC
The DNA here is from genome assembly GCA_947307365.1 of uncultured Clostridia bacterium. GTDB lineage: Bacteria > Bacillota > Clostridia > Oscillospirales > Oscillospiraceae > UBA1774. The sequence continues at coordinate 12,365 of CAMZIY010000053.1, read as the reverse complement.
CGGGATGGGGCGCTGATCGTCGGTATAGTCCGGGCAGTCCGGATCCGCGGCGCGGCGCTTGGCCACTGCGGGGCAGCGGTGGGGCATGAAGGGACTCCAGAAGCAGACCTTGCAGTCGAAGCAGGGGATGTGCTCCGCCCCCTCCGTCACCGCCCGGGCCCAGTTGGGGTCCGCCAGAAGGGCTCTGGCGCTGTCTACGGTGTCCGCCAGCCCTTCGTCGATGAGCTTCCGCGCCTGCTCCGGGGTGAGGATGCCGTTCACCACGCTCACGGGGACCCGGCCCTTCATGTGTTCGTGTACCTGGATCCCCATCCAGCAGCACTGGTTATAGGGATAGCCCTCGGGATACTCCACCTCGTAGGGACCGATGCCGTCGGACATCTGCAGATAATCCGCCCCGGCCTCCACGTACAGGTCCGCGATGGCGCAGCTCTCCGCCAGGGTGGTCTCCGCCGCGCTGTGCCGCATGGAAAGGATGAAGTCCGGGCCGCAGGCCTCCCGGATGCCCCGGAGGATCTCGCAGCCGAAGCGGGCGCGGTTCTCGATGCTGCCCCCGTATTCGTCCGTGCGCAGGTTGGTCAGGGGATTGATGAACTGGTTGATGAGGTAACCGTGGCAGGCATGGAGCTGGACCCCGTCGTACCCCGCGGCCTTGGCTCGCTTTGCCGCGGTTACGAAGGCGGCGATGATCTCATGGATGCGCTCCTTCGTCAGCTCCCCGCAGGTCCTGCCCCGGCGTTCCACGGCGGAGGGGCCGAAGGCGGGACCGCATTCCGGATGGGTGCCGGACCCGGCATGATGGATCTGCACCAGCATGGTGGTCCCATAGGCGTGGCAGGCGTCGGTGATGGCCTTATGCCCGGCGATCTGCCCGTCTTCCCACAGTCCCAGCTGGGTGGGAGAGAGGCGGCCTCCCGGCTCCACGCAGGTGGCCTCCACGCAGATGAGGCCCACGCCGCCCCGGGCCCGGTCCTCGTAATGCCGCCGGAAGCGGTCGATGGCGATGCCGGTGGCGTCCGTCCAGTCGAACTTCACCGTGGGGGCGAAGGTCACCCGGTTCTTCACCAGCTTCGTGCCGATGCGGATGGGCTCCGCAGCCTTGGTTTTCATCTCAGGCCTCCGGCAGGATGGCACCGTATTTCAGAAGCTGGGCCCGGAGCTTGGAAAAATCGATATCCCGCACGCTGACCCCGTCCTGGAGGGCGATGGCCGCCGCGTGGCCCGCCGCCTGGCCGAAGCACATGCAGTGGGGGATGAGGTTGAAGTATTCGCTGAAGTCATGGTCCGCGGAGAAGGCCCGGCAGGCCACCAGGAAGCCCTCGGTCCCCTTGGGCACCAGGGCCCGGTAGGGCACGTAGGTCCGGGGATGGTCCAGAGACTTGACGCCCCGGTCGTTGTCCGCGAAGATGGCGATGGTATCCGGGAAGGGGGTATCGGAGTCCATATCCGCCTCGGTGAGCCAGTATTCCCCCACCAGACGGCGGCCGCCGGAGGTGCCCAGCTGAGGGTTGGAGAGCATGATGAAGCTCTTCTCAAAGCCGGGCATGTACTGTTTCAGCAGCTCCCAGTTCCGCACGGCCCGCTTCCGGGCGGACACATCGATGTAGGTCATCTCCTCGGGCTCCGTCTGATGCAGGCTGCCGATGAGCCGGTGGACCCACACCACCCCGTGCTGGTTCTTCAGCAGGCCGGGGGAGAAATGGGGAGAGCCGCCGGCCTCCATGATGGTCTTGATGACGGCCTTCATCTCCTCGGGCTTCTCCCGCTTGAAGGCGAAGTAGGCGTCGATATCCACGTTGGCGATCCAGTAGATCCAGCCGAACTGGGCGATGCGGGAGCCCTCGGGCATATAGTCCACGGTCTCCTCCGGCACCTTGGGGAGCAGATCCCCGTCACCGGTGCAGTCGATGACGATCTTGGCCAGCACCGCCTGACGGCCGGCTTTGGTCTCCACCATGACGCCCTTGACCTGGTTCCCCTCCATGATGGGCTCCGTCACCCAGCAGTGGAGCAGCAGCTCCGCGCCGGATTCCAGCACCATGGTGTTCATTTCATCCTTGGCGATCTCCGGATCGATGACGGCGGTATACAGGGTGACCCGCTCCCCGTCCCGGTTCCGGCGGATGTAGAAGTGCATCATGTTGGCGTCCACGTACTTCTGCACCTCGTCCTTATCCGTGCTGCCCCAGTATTTCTTCTCCGGATAGGTGGCGCCGTTCCGGGCCGCCAGCCGGTCGATCAGCTCCTGGCAGAAGCCGCCGATAGCCTGTCTGCCGTAGGTGTCCCCCAGGTTGGGGATGATGTTCACCAGGCCGCCGGTGCTCATGCCGCCCAGATGGCCGTACCGCTCGATGAGCAGGGTCTTCGCCCCGCCCCGGGCTGCGGAGACCGCCGCGGCGATGCCGCCGGGGCCGCCGCCCACCACGCACACGTCCACCTCCCGGAGAACGTTGACCTCCCGGGCTGCCTCGGGGATGGACTTCACCCCGTACGTGACCTTATGCTCAAATTGCGACGGCCTTCCGTAGCCGCTGAAGACCTCGCCGGTGCTTGCGTTGATCGCCATAGTTCTTCCTCCTGTATTTCGATTTATGTTGTTCCCTTGGTACTAATTATATCTGCCGGGTCTCCGCTTGTCCAGCCATACAGAAATATCTTGCGATTTTCGGAAAAACTTGTATAATGGGAACAATTCATCACTAAATTACCGGGAGGTATTCTGCATGGAAACGGCTGTCCTGCCTGCGGGAAAGAAGCGGCGGATCTCCAGCGTGGAGTTCTGGCGCTTCGTGTTCACCGTTATGGTGAGTCTGTACCATCTGGAGATCTTCTTCATGAAGAAGAGCCTTTTCCCCTCCGGCTCCGGGGCGGTGGAGTTCTTCTTCGTCCTGGCGGGCTTCCTGCTGGGGATGGGCGCAGAAAAGCGCCATCTCGCCCGGGGCGGTCTGCCGGCGGAACCGAAGGAGGCGGCCGGCCGGGCCATCGACTACGCGAAGAACAAGCTGAAGGCCATCGTTCCCATCGTCCTGTGCTGGCTGGTGCTGCATATCCTGGTCTCCCCCGGGCTGGAGGGCTTCAAGGGGAAGCTGGATTTCATCATGAACTCGGAGTGGGAGGTCCTGCTCATGGTGGGCACCCCCATGGGCTTCAACGGCGGTTACGCTCCCAATATCCCCCTGTGGTTCCTTACCTCCCTGATCGTCGCCGGATATGTGTATACCTACCTGATGGAGCGGCATTTCGACCTGATGCGATTCCTGGCTCCGGTGATCGGGGTGCTGGGGGTCACCTTTTTCGCCCTGAAGACCACCTCGGTGCTGGACCACAATATCCTGGTGGGCTGCCTCACCGCCGGGACCCTGAAGGCCTTCTCCGAGCTGGCCCTGGGCATCTCTCTCTTTTTCCTATATGCCCGGCTGCGGGAGAAGAAGCCGAAGCTCCCCCTGCGCCTGCTCCTTCAGCTCCTGGAGCTGTATGTGATCTATCGCCTGTTCACCCTGATCATCGGCCGTCCCGCAGGGCTGGAAAACTATAAGCGCACCCTGTACATCATGGCGCTGATCCTCTTCTCCTTCCTGCGGATCACCCCCCTGACAAAGGTGCTGGACAATCCCTTCTCCCGGCTCCTGGGGAAGATCACCCTGGCCATGTACGTGTGCCATTATACCCTCATCACCCTGTATTTCACCCTTCTGCAGAAGGGCAAGCTGGCCCTGATGAAGCCCGGCGGCTCCGGGAGCTGGCAGTCAAAGCTCTACCGCATCCTGGGGGATACGGGGGGCTTCAACCAGAAATTCCAGATGATCCCCATGAGCTGGAAGGATATCGTTTTGTACCTCCTGCTCCTGCTGGTCTGCGCCGTCGTCGTCACCCTGGTGATCTGGGCCCTGGGAAAGCTCATCCGGGGGATCCGGCAGCGGAAGGAAAAAAAGAAAATCCCGGAGCCGGAGATCCCGGAACAGGGAGAATAACGAAACAGCACCCCGGGCACTGCGCCCGGGGTGCTGCTGTCTCTGGGGTTATTTCAGATACTTGTCAAAGAATTCGCAGGCTTCGGCGCAGTTGGCCTCCGTCATGAACTCGTGGTCGGAATGGCTGCGGCCGGGATACAGGCGCAGGTCCACCCGGTCCGGTCCGCAGACCTCACGGATGCGCTCCGCCACCAGGATGCTGTGCTGCCGGGGCACCACTGGGTCTGCTTCGCCCTGCTGGATGAGCACCGGGGGGATATCCTTGTGGACATAGCTGATGGGGCTGATCAGCTTCAGCATGTTCAGATCCGCCGTAAAGGCCCCCGCCAGCATGGGAGGCGCGTCCTTGGGCGGTTCGGGACGCATGGACTTCAGGCCATTCTCTTTGGTCCAGGCGAAGTTGTCCGCATCCAGCACCGCGGGACCGTACATATCGATGACGGCCTGCACCGCGCTGGAGACGCCGGGCCAGCCGTACTGCTCTCCCTCGTACTCCGGATGTCCGGCGGTGAACCCGATCATCAGGGCCAGGTGGCCGCCGGCGGAATCCCCCATGACGCCGAATTTATCCGGGATGAAGCCGTATTCTTTGGCGTTCGCCCGGCACCAGCGCACGGCGGTCTTCACGTCGAAAAGGAATTCCGGGAACTTGGTCTTGGGCGCCAGACGGTAATCCAGGGTGACCAGGGCATAGCCCCGCTTCAGGGCGCCCAGGATGCAGTCGATGGCGCATTCCCGGCGGCTTCCCATGCTCCAGCCGCCCCCGTGGACGTAGATGATCAGAGGCCAGGGGCCCTCTCCCTCATCCGGGTAGTACACGTCCAGCAGTTGCTCCGGCAGGGTGCCGTACTGAATGTCCACCTTCGTGCGCTTGAGCACGCCGGGATCGAAGACGCTGGGGAGCATCATCCGCTTCATGCCCTCGGCCGCTTTATTCTCGCTCATTCTGCTCGCCTCCTAGTTTTTATAATTGTAAAGTTTCTTCTATTGTAGCATATTCCATTCCAAAAGCCCAGTATTTGTGATATGATATCCGGAGAAACCGAAAGGAGGATTTCAGATATGTTCGGATCTTTTAAGGTATTGAAAGGCCTGGGGATCGTGGGCGGCGTTCTGGCCGCCGGAGCCGCCGCCGGGGCTGCCCTGATGCTGAAGCGCTGGGCGGACGATCCGGAAGCCAGCGATCTGCGGGTCGTGGTGACGAACGGCAAGGGCATTCGCCTGAGCAAGACGGAGGACGGCCGCGTGGTGGTGGATACCCACTATAACGCCTACGAGGATGAAGCTGTCCGGGGCGCGGAGGAGCCCGCCGGTCCCGTGCTGGTGGTGGACGTGCCGGAAAAGGTCAAAGCCTTCACCCGGGAAGCCGGCGCAGATGCCAAGGCCGCCGCGGAGCTCGCCGCGGACAAGGCGGGAGCCGCCGCCGAGGAGCTTTGGGACAAGACTGAAAATCTGCGGGAAAAGGCAGAGGAGAAGGCGGAGGAGCTGAAGGAAAAAGCCGGCGCCGCCGCAGAGGAGCTGCGGGAAAAGACCGAAGGCCTTCGGGAGAAGGCTGAGGAGAAGGCGGAGGAACTGAAGGAAAAGGCCGGCGCCGTTGCGGAACAGCTGAAGGAAAAAGCCGGAGAATGCTGCGATGGCCTGAAGAACGTGGCCCAGTTGGCCAGGGAGCAGGCGGAAGCCTTCTTCCACGCCGCGGATGAGACCGCCGGGGAAGCGAAGGAATGCTGCGAATGCGGAGCGGAAGAAGCCGCCGAAAAAGCGGAAGCGGCTGTGGAGAAGGCCGCGGAATGCTGCAGGGACTGCGCCGAGACGGTGGGAGAGAAGCTGGAGGATCTGGCGGAGGCCGCCAAGGACGCCGCCAAGGAAGCCGCGGAACGCATTTTCCCGGAAGAATAAACAAAAAGCCGTTGAACGGCAAAAGGAACGCTGAAAGATGAAAAAGAAGTTAGCCCTTTTCCTGGCCCTGCTTCTCATAGCGGGTCTTCTGGCCGCCTGCGGCGGCGCACCGGAACCGACGCCGGAACCCACCGAGGTTCCTGCCAGCACCCCTGAACCCACGCCGAAGCCCACCCCGAAGCCGACCCCCAAGCCGACGCCCACTCCGGAACCTACCCCGGAGCCGACGCCGGAACCCACGCCGGAGCCCACCCCCGAGCCGGAACCCGCCTTCCGGAACCCCTTCAACGGGGCGCCTATGGAGGAAGCGTGGACGACCCGGCCCTACTGCCTGATGGTGAACAACCACCCCAGCGCCCAGCCCCAGTGCGGCATCGCCGGAGCGGACATCATCTATGAGTGCCTGGCGGAGGGACAGATCACCCGCATGCTGTGCGTCTTTTCCGATATGGCCAACGCGGGGATCCTGGGGAGCATCCGCAGCGTGCGGCCCTATTATCAGGATATCTGCCTGGGCTACGGGGCGGTGCTGGTCCATGCGGGAGGCAGCGAGGAGGCCTACAGCCGGATCAGCTCCATGCACATCCAGAATATCGACGGGGTCCGGGGCTGGTACAACGTGCCGGTGTTCTACCGGGATCAGGATCGGAAGGCCGCGGGCTACGCCATGGAGCACACCCTCTTCGCCAAGGGGGAGGATGTGGTGGCCGCCGCCAAGGAGAAGGGCTACAGCCTGACGGTGGGGGAGGACTATGACTCCGGCCTCCGCTTCTCCGACAAGGCTGTTCTGGAGACCGGGGAGGAATCCTGGAGCATCTACATCAATTTCAACAATAAGCACACCACCCTCACCTATGACCCGGAGGTGGGGACCTACACCGCGGAGCAGATGGATAAGCCCTATGCCGACGGGCTGACGGACGAGGTCCTGCAGTTCAAAAACGTCCTCGTCCTCTATGCGCCCACCACCGTCATCGACGACTATGGCCGCCTGAAGGTGGATCTCATCGGCTCCGGGGACGGGTACTATGCCCAGAACGGGCGGTATATCCCCATCACCTGGTCCAAGGCCGGGGTGTATTCCCCATTCACTTACCAGACCGCAGAAGGGGAAGATCTGGTTTTTGTTCCCGGCAAGACCTACATCGCCATCCTCTGCAGAAAGTGGGCGACCCTGGAGTTTACCGAAGGCTGATCGGATTCAACGCCGCGCTGCGGCGATCACAGGAGGAACGGATTTATGGGTTTTTATGAGGACTATGTCTATGAGCTGCCGAAGTATGACCTGCCCCGGGACGGGGCCATGGCCAATCCCGTAGCCATTTACAAGGGCACGGACAGTCTGCCCGGCAGCACGGTGCAGATGGGCTTCGGCGTGGTGACCAAAGAGATGACCGAGGGCTTCCCCCACTTCCACCACTCCAAGGAGGAGTACTACATGTTCTCCGGGCAGGATATCTGCCAGTTCTTTGACTTCGACGCGGAGATCGAGATGTGGATGGGCTGGGACCCGGATGAAATGGAGAAATTCACCATCACCAAGCCCATGCTGGTGCGCATCCCGGCGGGGATGTGGCACGGACCCGTGCACTATAAGCGGGTGGGGAAGCCCGTGGCCTTCTCCGCCGCCTATCTGGACGGGGAAATGGGCAAGGTCACCCGGGTCATCAAGGACGACGACACGGTGGAGTACCCCTTCTACAGCACCCATCTGAACAAGTGCCGCCTGAACCCGTCCACGGAGTGCACCTGGTGCGGCAACTGCGTGGAGAAGTATCTGGACGATCCCGCCTCCGCGCCGGATCCGGCCCTGGCCAAGGCCTTCAAGTGGGCGCAGGAGCTGGTGGAGACCGGCGGCGCCCCCTACACCGGCAAATACGACGAATACTATTACGAGTATCCCGTGGAGTGGCATTCCTTCGGGGAGATGTACGCCAACCCACGGGGCAAGTTCAAGGGCATTACCCAGATGCCCGGTTCCCGCTTCTTCGGCGGCTTCTCCGTGGCCCTGAAGCCCAATCCCATGGAGGTCCCCCATATCCACCACGCCAACGACGAGTACCTCTGGTTTATCGGCTCCAACCTGGCGGACGTGTTCGACTATGACGGAGAAGTGGAGCTGTACCTGGGCTGGGATCCGGACAAGATGGAGAAGCTGGTGCTCACCAAGCCCTGCGTGGTGCGGGTGCCCGCGGGCATGTGGCACTGCCCCATCCTCTTCAAGCGGGTGGATAAGCCCATCGCCTTCTTCCCCATGTACCCGGATGGGGACTGGTCCAAGATCGTCCGGCGCAAGCGGGCCGACGGTAGCGACGAGTACCTGTTCGAGGCCGCCAGCCTGCGGAAATGCGTGTACAACACGGAAAAGATCTGCGTCTACTGCGGCAAGTGCTACCGGGACAAGGAGCTGAAGCACCGGGGCGGGATCTTCACCTATAAGAAAAAGTAAGACAGGATCCGAAACGGCAGGTCTTGCCATTCCCGGAAAGATGGGATATAATCCCGCCAAGTGAGGTGTTATGCATGGAAACCCGCGTAGCCGTACTGAGCATCATCGTGGAGAAGGAGGACGCCGTATCCGAGCTGAACGAGCTGCTCCACCGGTACAGACAGTTCATCATCGGACGGTTGGGCATCCCTTATCGGCAGAAGGGCGTGAGCATCATCTGTATCGCCATGGATGCGCCGAACGATGAGATCAACGCCCTCACCGGAGCCCTGGGCCGCATCGGCGGCATCACGGCCAAGGCCACCTATTCCAAGGTCTGAGCCGTTTTCCCAGCAGTAAAAATCCATTCGTCCCCTGACGCCGAAACGAAACTTAAGGCGGAAGACAAGAAACAGCAGAAGCGAAACGTACCGCTGTCCCTTGTCGCAAGGGACAGCGGTATTTGTCGAAAGGAGATCATCCCAATGAAACGCTTTATCCCCATTTTGCTTGTTCTTGTCCTGCTTCTGAGCTGCGCCGCCTGCGCCAAGGCCCCCGCCAAGGAGGCTCCGGCGGAGATCCGCGTGGGCTCCCTCAAGGGCCCCACCACCATGGGCCTGGTGAACCTGATGAAGACCGCCGAGGGCGGGACCCTGGAGGATAAGTACACCTTCACCATGGTGACGGACGCCTCCGAGCTGGCCGCCTCCCTGGTGGCGGGAGACGTGGACATCGCCCTGATCCCGGCCAACCTGGCTGCCGTTCTGTACAACAAAAAGACGGATAAGGGCATTGAAGTCATCGACATCAACACCCTGGGCGTGCTGTACTGCGTCACCGGGGCAGAGGGCGTCTCCTCCGTGAAGGACCTGGCGGGGAAGACCGTGTACCTCACCGGCCAGGGCACCACGCCGGAATACAGCCTCCGGTATCTCCTGGAGCAGGCGGGGGTGACGGACTGCTCCCTGGAATTCAAGTCCGAGGCCACCGAGGTGGCTGCCCTGCTGGCCGCCGATCCCTCCGCCATCGCTGTGCTGCCCCAGCCCTTTGCCACCGTGGCTATGGTGCAGAATGCGGACCTGAAGGAGGCCTTCTCCCTCAGCGAGGCCTGGGACAGTCTGGGCTCCGGCTCCCGCATGGTCACCGGCGTCACCGTGGTGCGCAAGGCCTTCCTGAAGGAGCACCCCCAGGCGGTGGAGCGTTTCCTGGCCGCCCAGGCGGAGAGCGCGAAAAAGGCCAATGAGGACGTGGCGGGCACCGCGAGCCTGATCGCCGAATACGGCATCATCGAAAAGGCTCCCGTGGCCCAGAAGGCCCTGCCCAAGTGCGCCGTGAGCTGCATCACCAGCGGGGAGATGGAAGCCGCCCTGAAGGGCTACCTGGAGGTCCTGTTCAAGGCCGATCCCGCCAGCGTGGGCGGCGAAGCGCCGGACGCGGGCTTCTACTACAGCGCCAAAAAGTAACCCATGCTGAAGCGCCTGGGCATCGCCCTGTTCTGGCTGGCTTTGTGGCAGATCCTGGCTCTGCTGATCCATAACCCGGTGCTCCTGGTGGGGCCCTGGGAGACTCTTCGCGCCCTTATGGAGATGCTGCCCACGGCGGAGTTCCGCCGGGCGGTGGGCGGCTCCCTGCTGCATATCCTGGGGGGCTTCCTTCTCGGCGGCGTCCTGGGCCTGCTGCTGGCCTTCCTCAGCTACCTGAAGCCCTTTTTCCGGGACCTGCTGGCCCCGGTGATCGGGGTGATGAAGGCGGTGCCCGTGGTGTCCTTCGTGGTGCTGGTGCTCATCTGGGCGGGAAGCCGGGGACTGAGCCTGTACGTCACCGCCGTGGTGGTGCTGCCGATCCTCTATCTGAACGCCCTGGAAGGCCTCCTGGGTACGGACGGGAAGCTCCTGGAGCTGGCGGAGGCGTATCAGATGACGTTCCCCGCCCGCCTCCGGGGGATCTGGCTGCCCCAGCTCCGGCCGCATTTGCTGGGGGCTTTGGAGCTGGCGGTAGGCATGGCCTGGAAATCCGGCGTGGCCGCCGAGGTGATCGGCCAGCCTGTGGGCAGCCTGGGCAACAGCCTGTACCGGGCAAAGATCTACCTGGAAACGGATAAGGTGCTGGCCATCTCCGCCGTCACCGCCCTCCTCAGCTGGGGCCTGGGGAAGCTGGCCCTGCTGCTCTTCCGGAAGGGAGGGAAGGCGAAGTGACCATCACCCTGAAGGAGCTCTCCAAATCCTACGGCAGCGGCCCGATCCTGGAGCGGATCTCCCTGACATTGGAGCCGGGAAAGCCCCTGTGCGTCACCGGACCCAGCGGCTGCGGCAAGACCACCCTGCTGCGCTGCGTCCTGGGGCTGGAAAAGCCGGATTCGGGTATGGTGGAGTATTCCACCGGAAGCCGACCCCGCTTCGGGGTCCTGTTTCAGGAGGACCGGCTCTTCGACCATCTGGACGCGGTGGAGAATCTGCGTCTGGCAACCGGAGAAAAGGACCGGGCTTCGCTGCGGGCCTCTCTCCTGGAACTGCTGCCGCCGGATGCTCTGGACCGGCCCGTCTCCGCCCTTTCGGGCGGGCAGAGAAGGCGGGTGGCCCTGGTGCGGGCCCTGCGCCCCGGCGGGGCTGCGGTGATCCTGGATGAGCCCTTTACCGGGCTGGACGCGGCGGCCGCCGCCCAGGCGGGCGCTTTCATCCTCCGGGAGCTGGGGGACAGGCCCCTGCTCCTGGCCCTCCACCGGAAGGACATCCCCGACTGGTGCGAAAACATCCTGGAACTGGGGGCGGAGGGAGAGGAACGCCGCCGGGATTGATCAACATGAAATGAACGGGTGCTGCCGTTTTGGCAGCACCCGCAATTTCTTTTTTCGGGGTTCTCCTCGATCAGATCAGCACATAGGGCTTGATCAGATCCTTGGGCTTGGCGTCCATGAGCTTGAAGGCGTCCTCGATCTTGTCAAAGCCCTCGAACTTCACGTTCAGGAGCTTGCCGGGATGGACACGGCCGGCCTGGATCATGCGGATGAGGCGTTCGATCCGCCGGGCGCCGCCGGGGCCAGCTCCACCACCGTTACCTTGTCCAGGGGTTTGACAGCCAGCAGTTCAAACAGCGCTTTTTCAATGCTTTCCTTTGTCTTGATGACCCGCATATCCCGTTCGTTCATGTTTTGCCTCCAAACGCAGAGATTGTATATCTCCAGAGAATAACCGCAAGCAAACGGAAAAGTCAATTCAGCGTGTTTCGTCGCATAAAAGACTTATAAAGCATAAATGACGATTAACGGCGGAAGCAGGGCTCTTTTTCCTTCCCCGTAAAACCGCCCGAAAGCAATGGAAAAGCAATTATGTTTCTGATTGGAAAAATGCATTGACGCTGAATCGATTATAAATTATAATCAAATCTGCGCGACGAATTGCAGCAAATCGTCGGATATGCGTTAAAAAGCCTCAATGCGTAAGGGAAGCACCCTGCGAGAGAAAACGGAAGTTAGGAGAGAAACATGAGCAGACTGAGTATCGACACCAAAAACCGCTCCCAGGAGACGGTGGAGGAGCTTTACCGGGATGCGGAAAGGCGGATCCAGGCAAGCCAGCCGGGCCTCTGTCCCGTGGACCTGGCCAGGAGCTTCCTGCACATCTGCCACTCCCAATCCTGCGGCAAATGCACTCCCTGCCGGGTTGGCTTGGGCCAGCTGGAGGACCTGATGGAATCGGTCCTGGACGGCACAGCGGAACTGGAGACCCTGGACCTCATTGCCAAGACCGCCGAGAGCATCTTTGTTTCCGCGGACTGCGCCATCGGCCAGGAGGCTGCCCGCATGGTCATCAAAGGCGTCAAGGGTTTCCGGGACGACTATGAGGAGCACATCCTCCACGGCCGCTGCCTGGGCATCCAGAACCAGCCCGTGCCCTGCGTGGCCCTGTGCCCCGCCCATGTGGACATCCCGGGCTACATCTCCCTCATTTTCGAGGGACGGTACAGCGACGCGGTGCAGCTCATCCGGAAGGACAATCCCCTGCCCGCCACCTGCGGTCTCATCTGCGAGCATCCCTGCGAGGTGCGCTGCCGCCGGACCATGGTGGACGATC
>CAMZIY010000052.1 GCA_947307365.1 uncultured Clostridia bacterium | reverse complement strand
TCGCCAACGTGGTCACCTTCAATATGGACGAGTACCTGGGCCTGCCCCATGAGCACGACCAGTCCTACTGGTATTTCATGCATGAGAACTTCTTCGACCACCTCATAGACATGAAGCCGGAGAACATCAATATCCTCAACGGCATGACCGATGATCCGGAGGGGGAGTGCCGGCGGTATGAGGAGAAGATCGCCTCCTATGGCGGCATCGACCTGTTCATGGGCGGCATCGGCGTGGACGGACACATCGCCTTCAACGAGCCCTACACCAGCCTGACCTCCCGCACCGGGGTGCGGAACCTCACCACGGATACCCGCATCGTCAACTCCCGCTTCTTCGGCGGCGACCCGGAGAAGGTGCCCGCCCGGGCCCTGTCCGTGGGGGTGGGGACCGTGACGGATTCCAAAGAAGTGCTGATCCTCATCAACGGGCACAATAAGGCCCGGGCCCTGGCCGCCACGGTGGAGGGCGGCGTGAGCCATAAATGGACCTGCTCCGCCCTGCAGATGCACAACGGCGCCATCATCGCCTGCGACGAGGCCGCCTGCGGCGAGCTCACCGTGGATACCTACAAATACTTCCTGGATATCGAGAGGAAGGAGCGGCTCTGAGCCCCCTTTTCCCTTGACCGGGCGTTTTTACCTTGATATAATACTTAACACTGCATGATCGAAAGAGAATGATCATAGAATGGAGAGGTAACCGCTATGCTGAGTCCGAAACAAAACTATTACGAGGCAGCCAAGGGCCTGAATCCCGACCGCTACGCCAACCAGTACGAGGCCATCCGCCTGGTGCTGCATCCCGCCATGTTCCACAGCACCTCCCCCAAGTACGGCGAGGAGAACGTGGTGAACGCCTGGGGCGTTACCAACTCTTACCCTCTGGGCACCCCCGGCGCTTTCCCGGTGCATACGCCGGACAAGATCGTCATCAAGGACATTGAGCACTGGCAGGATTACGTCCATGCCCCCAGCCTGGATTTCCCGGATGAGGAATGGGCCATGATCAAGGGCATCATGGACAAGACGGATTCCAACCTGGCCTGGAAGGCCCCCTTCATCGCCCCCGGCCTCTTTGAGCAGTGCCATCATCTGGGCGAGATCCAGAACACCATGATCAACCTCTATGAGTATCCGGATGAGATGCACGACCTCATCAAGTATCTCAAGGATTATGAGCTGCGTCTGGCGGAGCTGATCTGCGCCAAGCTGCAGCCCGACGCCCTGTTCCATCATGACGACTGGGGCAGCCGCACCAGCACCTTCATGAGCCCCGCCATGTTCGAGGACTTTTTCGTGGACGCCTACAAGGAGATCTACGGCTACTACAAGTCCCACGGCGTGCAGCTGGTCATCCATCACAGCGACAGCTACGGCGCCACCCTGGTGCCCGCCATGATCGAGATGGGCATCGACGTGTGGCAGGGCTGCATGAGCTCCAACAATCTGCCGGAGCTGACAAAGCAGTACTGCGGCAAGATCGGCTTCATGGGCGGCTTCGACGGCGCGGACTTCGACTACGAGGGCTGGGATCCCGAGAAGACCAAGCAGAAGGTCTGGGAGCTGCTGGATGCCTGCACCCCCAGGGGCTTCATCCCCTGCGTCGGCCAGGGCGGCCCGGGCAGCGTGTACGACGGCGTGTACGACTGCATCATGGACGCCATCGACGAATACAACGCCAAGCACTTCGGCATCGACCGGAGCCAGATCGTCCGCAGCCCCCTCCAGTACGAGAAGAAGGGCTACATGTAATATCCGCTGAATTGCACCCACGTCCTCCCCGGCAAGGCCGGGGAGGACGTTTCCTTTTGCCTTGACGCGCCTTTGCGGAGAGGGTATAATCTGATTTATACAGGAAACCAAAAAACAAATCGAACGGAGGTCAACAGCAGATGTTCTTTACCAAGTTCAACCCCCTGACCGATGAAGAAGTCGCCCGCAAAGTAGACGCCCAGCGCCGTCCCGCAGGCGGGGACTGCGGCATTCTGGCCGGAAAATCCTTCAAGTGCCGTCTGGATGGGGAATTCGCGCCCAAGCAGCTGGACTACGTCTTCAAGGATAAGGAGACCCTGGTCTGCACCGAGAACGGCGAAGAGTACACCGCTCCCTATTCTGCCATCACCCTGGACCATGTGACCGTGTTCAGCCATCTGGTGCCCGGCACCACCCGCGGCTGGCATACGGTGCTGGACTGGCGCACCAACGCCATCACCGTGTTCGAGACCTGGTTCGGCATCCGGGTGGCCGTGGGCGGCAGCCTGTTCGGCGACAAGGAGCCGGATTATTACCGGGATGTGCCCCGGGAGATCCAGCGGCAGTATTACTTCGGCTGGGCGGACTTCGGCGACAATGAAAAGCCCGCGCTGAATACCACCACCAACCGGATCGAAGGCCGCGGCCTGTACTGGAAGTTCTCCACGGGTTATGAGATGCTGACCTTCTTCCCCAGCGTGGTCTGCTGCACCCTGGTGGAGCTGGGAGACAAGATGGGCGGCATCACCATGGCGAACCCCGCGGACTACCTGAAGATCGACGATGAGAACTACATCTTCAGCCGGGGCGAGGTGGAATTCTCCGGCAAGTTCTGGCTGGAGGTCATGAACTTCTTCGAAGACAAGGCCATCGGCCTGGAGTTCGGCTTCGAGGAGGACGACAGCTTCACCTACACCCTGCATACCGCCGATATCAAGATCACCGGCGACGCCGCTCACCTGGAGAGCATCTACACCTTCGGGGACAAGGAACCCCCCATGGCCCGCCTGGCCGGACGCAAGGGCGGCCGCTACGCCTACCGTCCCATGGATATCGACCAGCCCATGAGCCATGAGGAAGCCCTGAAGCACGCCAACGAGGCCCACCGCATCTTTGAGGTGGATGGTCCCAACATCATGGCCAGTAAGAATACCCTGCCCTTCTCCAAGTTCCTCATCGGCAAGAAATTCAAGGTCAAGTTGGACATGGAAAAGCACGCCATTGCCCCCTGGACCGGAGATCAGAGCGTTGTGTACGAATACGACGTATTCAGCGAGCGGTATCTGAAGTACCGGGAGAACGACGGGGAGTGGAAGGAAGCCAAGTACATCTGCTTCGAGCCCGCCAAGGACATCTATTTCTTCTCCCATATGGTCACGGATGATCCGGATTACGCCAACCTGACCCATGCCTGCGACTTCTCCAACGGCCTCACCACCACCGTCCGGGCCCAGATCGGCAACTGGCACAGCGAGTGGGAGATCGGCTCCAAGGTCAACTTCGGCACCCTGGAGTACGGCAACATCAAGCCGCCCTTTGCCCGCCGGCACCACTTCACCACCGATTTGGTGGGCAAGTGCTTCTCCTGGGCCTACAGCGACAAGATGAGCTCCATCCATGTGTACAGCTCTCCCGAGAGCTCCAGCTGGACCATCTTCCAGGGGGACAACAGCGGCGGCGCCACCTGGTCCAGCCCCTGCTACTACATCAAGCTCCGGGACGACGCCTACATCTTCGAGTGGGTGGAGGAGAACTGCAACGGCATGCAGGGCCTGGTGGTCATCAACCCCAAGACCCTTCACGACGGCGGCTTCTTCTTCGGCGTGGGCCACAATGGCCTGAGCCTGAACATCACCGGCGCCTTCGGCCGGGAGCTGGGCTCCTTCGATATCAAGAAGTACTTCGACAAAACCAGCGACAATATTTAAATCGAATGGACCTTGCGGGGGCCTGCCGGACGGCAGGCCCCCGTTACGCGGAAGAATGGAGAAGAACCATGGCCTATAATGTTCTGGTGATGGGCGGCAGCTATTTTCTGGGGAGGATCTTCAGCATCTTTGCTTCCCGGCGGGAGGACATGGAGCTGACTCTGGTGAACCGGGGCCGGTATGCCATGACCCATTACCCCCACCTGCGGGAGTACCGGAGCGACCGGCACGACGCCGACGGCCTTGCCCGCCTGCCGGAGCAGGAGTATGACGCGGCGGTGGATCTGTGCGCCTACGCCCCGGGGGACGTTTCCTTCCTTCTGGATCATCTCCCCGGCGCCGTGAAGCGGTATATCCTCATCAGCACGGCGGACGTGTACCGTCGGCAGCCGGGATTGATCCCGGACGAGACCGCGCCGGTGCAGGACGCCTTGGGCACAGGGCCCGCGGCGGAGTATATCCGGAACAAGGTCCTGCTGGAGCGGGAGCTGAAAGAGGAATGCGCAAAGCGGGGCATCGAGCCCGTGATCCTGCGTCCCGCCTTTATCTACGGCCCCTATAACTACGCCCCCCGGGAGTCCTGGTACGTCCAGCGCATCGTGCAGGGGCAGGAGATCCCCGTGCCCGGGGACGCGGCTTCCCGGTTCCAGTTCGTCTTCGTGAAGGATGCGGCGGAGGCCATCCTGGCCTGCATAGAAAAGCCGGAGGCGGGAGGAAAGATCTATAATCTGGCTGCCCCGGAGGTGCTGGATTACGGCTCCTATACGGAGACCCTGGCGGCGGTGAGCGATATCCCCTTCGCAACCCGTCCGGTGACGGTGGAGGAGGTGCTGCGGGAGAACATCCCCGTGCCCTTCCCCCTGACGGCGGAGGAGAGCGAGCTGTACCGGGGCGACCGGATCGTCCGGGAGCTGGGCCTTGCCTACACCCCCTTCCGGGAGGGAATGGAGAAGACCTACAAAGCCTTCAAGAGCGTGTATCAATAAATCGCATAAATTCTGAGCCGCGGGCAGACGCCCGCGGCTCAGCGTGTCGACAAAGGCTTCTCGCCCCGCTGAAGCAAGTTTTTCGAACATAAATAAGGAAAGATGGTTCGAAAAACTTAAGATTGAACGCGAAAGACACCCCTGATGGGTTTCTTTCACACTTTTTTCCTTTCCGGTATCGTGTCGTTTACGGGTTTATCTGCAGTCTGAGCCGCGGGCAGACGCCCGCGGCTCTTTCTCTGCTTTCTCTGCTTTCTCTGCTTTTTCTGCTTCAAACCGCTTATCTCCACTTGTCGATGGAGGTGCTGTGGGGGCTGTACTGAGACCAGCCCTGGACCACGTTGCTGCCCTGGGGATCCCCCACGACGATGACGTTGATCTGGTTCCTGGCGAAAAGGTGCATGACCGTATCGTCGGTAACGGGCCCCTGGGAAGGATCGGGCCTGGGGCGGGCGTACAGCCTTCTGCCCTTCAGCTCGCCCTCGGTGACGGTGATCTTGTTCCAGAAATAGTCTTCGATCTCCTTCCGGGTGCGGCAGCCGGTCTCCTCCAGCAGCTCCTTCGCCCGCAGGGGAGACAGGAGGATGGTGATGCCGTGGAGCATCTCGAAGGTCTTGATGGATTTATAGAAATCATCCAGGCTGGGGTTGAGCATATAGTTGCCGATGTGGGCCCAGCCGCCGGTGAGGATGGAGAGGACGCTCTCCCCCGCCTTGAAGCCCAGGGAGGTGGAGTAGGGCTCCCAGGGGCTGGCTTCCTCGTTCTCCGCAAAGGCGAAGGTATAGCAGCTGTTGTTGCCCATGACGCCCATCAGGTTCACCCCGACTTCGCTGCCGCCAAGATTGATGAAGGCCAGCCGGTGAGCCCGGCCGATGACGGCGTTGGCCCGGCCGCCGGGACCCAGGGCGCAGACGGAGTCGTTCATGCCGATCTCCTTCCGGATGGGGCCGTTGACCACCTGCATGAAGCTGAAGGCGTTGGTGGATTTCGCGGTCTGGTGGTGGCGCTGATCCGTGCCCATGAGCTCGATCATGGCCAGGATGACCGGCATGTACTCCGGCTTCGCTCCCGCCATCACGGCGGTGATGGCCGCCTTCTCCACGGTGACGATGCGCCCTTCCGGCGCCATCTGGGCGGCGATGATCTCCTCCGGGGCGTGGGAGGTGCCCTTCAGCATCTCCGCCACCCGCTCCTCCGTGGGGATGATCACCGGAAGCCCGTCCGTCAGCCCGTTTGCCTGGAAGTATTCCTGCAGCTCGTCCTCCGTGCCTTCCGCGCAGAAGCGATCCGGCTGGGGCGGGGTGTATACGCCGCCCACCAGCTCCTCCGGCCTGAGGGGGGAGAGGAGAGCGTCCTCGATATCTCCCAGCAGCTTTTTCAGGTCGGCTTCGCTGATGTCCGAGCATGGGAATTCCGTCTCCGCGAAGCGGATCTGCATCCCCTCCCGTTCCCGGGAGATCAGGGCGTCCTTTTCCAGGTAGCGGTAGAGCACGGTGAGGCCGGGAATGCCCATCCGTTCGATCCGGCGGGCAGGCCAGGTGACGGCGCAGGCGGTGGTGGAGCAGGAGGGGGCGGCAAAGTAGACAAAGCAGTCTGCCTTTTCCTTCATCTCCGCCCACAGCGGGGGATCGTCGGAGGAATAGCTCATACGGGTGCGGTATTCCAGTCTGATCCCGGCGTACTTCCCCCGAAGATAAGCGTCCAGCGCCTTCTCCACCTCTCCGAAGCCGTGGGAATCCCCGGGCCAGGAGTTGATGATGTAGACCGTCTTGCCCGCCAGGGTCTCCGGCCGCGGAGCCAAAGGAGCCCGTTGTACGTCGTTGAACAGACCTCTGGGATCCAGGGCTTTCAGAATCTCCTGCATGGTTGCGTCTCCTTTCCGAATGTCTGCCGCGGGGGCCGGGAGGGGTGTCCGCAGGTCCCCGAAGCAGCGGGTCGATGTTTGGTTGACAATATCATAACATCGAATCGGGAACAGGGCAACGCTTTTCGCAGAGGCGCGGCGGAGGGATCGTCAATGGGTGAGCTGGCCCGGCTGGACCTTTTTCTCCTTCGGAGGAAAGAGGGCGTCGAAGCGGGCAAATTCCTCCGGTTCCCGTTCCGCGCAGAAGTATCCCTCCGGCGGAGCGTATTCGCCGGTCACGCCCTGCAGATAGCCGGGGATCAGCTCCCGGCAGAGGAAGAAGGAGTCGTCCGCCCCCTCCGGCAGATCATGGTACCGGATGCCGAATTCCCGGGCATAGGTAAAGCCGCTCTTTCCGTAGAAGCGGATATTCCCCTCGAAGCACAGGGCGCCGCAGCCCAGGGCCGCAGCCCGCTCCAGAGAGTCGTCCAGCAGCCGTTTGCCGAAGCCCCGGCGCTTGAGTTCCGGCGTGATGCAGATGGGGCCCATGGTCATGATGGGGATCGTTCGGCCGTCGTCGGCGCGGATCTCCGCCCGCATGAACATGTTCTGCCCGATGATGCGCCCGTCCCCCTCCATGACCAGATCCAGCTCCGGCACAAAGGCGGGATCGTCTCTGAGCCGGTGGATCACGTAGTGCTCCAGGCAGCCCGGACGGTATACGTTCCAGAAGGATTCCCGGATGAGGGTTTCCACGATCCGGTGGTCCTGTTCCGTCTCCCGGCGGATGATGATGTTTGACGGTTCCATGGTTTTTCAGTTACTCCTTTCCTTTTTCCAGACGGGCGGCTGCGGCGTCGATCAGTTCATCCCCCAGGGCGATCGCCCGGGAGGGATCGTCCGCTCCGTCGCAGACGCTCCAGAGCAGGAACATCGGGCCATAGAATTCCGCCGCGGCCTTCCGCGGCTCCGGCAGCCCCAGGGCGGCGAACAGATCCGTCAGATACCCCAGCGGCCCGGAAACCAGATACTGCTGGCAGAGCCTGCTCATTTCCGGGTCCCGGAACTGCTCCAGGATCAGCATCCGGCGGAACAGGGAGGCAAACTCATCCTGGGCCCAGTATCGGAGCATGGTCTTGCTGAAGGCGGCGATCTGCTCCGCGGACACGGACCGATAGGCCTTCTCCATCTCTTCCTTCGGTCCCTCCGGCACCTGATTGTCCCGGGCCAGCTCCGCATCCCGCTGTTCCATGCGGGCCAGGATGCTGTTGAAGATATCCCGTTTGCCGGCATAATGCCTGTACAGGGCGCCTTTGGTGATCCCCAGCTGTTCCGCAATATCGCTCACGGATACCGCTTCGTAGCCGTCCCGGGCAAACAGCCGCAGCGCCGCCAGCAGGATCCGCTCCTTTGTTCCGCCCATGGCAGTCCTCCCTAAAAAAGTAAACGACCGTTTACTACAGAGTATAGTAAACGGTCGTTTCCTTGTCAAGGGTTCTTTATTCCCTCTGGTTATTTCCGGTCAATCGCTCTCAGAAAGCCGCTCAAAAACCAGCTCCTCGCCGGGCTCCGGCTGATCCTCGCGCCAGGTGAAATCGCCGTCGCCGCTGAATACGATCGTCCCGGCGCCGTTTTCATATTCCTGATCTGTACTTTGCGCCTCGCCTTTATCGTCATAGACGACTTTGGCCTTGGTGCAGCCGGAATACCGGATGGTCAGCGTGTCCGCATCGAACCGGCCGGTGATGATCCAATAGGTCGTCTCCGAGCCCTTGCTCCGCTCAATGAGGATCTGCGCGGCGTCGCTGCCGGAGCACTCCACCTGAGCGGTGGTTTTGCCGCACCGGTATTGGCCGGCGTAGTTCAGAACGGGGTTCTGCCAATCCGGATCCTCCTCGAACACCGCGGCGTACTCCGCGTTCTCGGCCAGCTGCAGGGTGATCTGCGTTTCCGCGGAGAAGTCCTCGCCGTCCTTTGTCCACTTCACGAAGCGGCTGCCCGCATCCGGCCGGGCGGCGAAGGTATAGGTTTCCGGGAAGGAGAGACTGAGCTGAGCGGACTGGCAGGCGTAATCCGGATCGAAATCCGGAGTTCTTTCCCCCTGGGTGGAATAGATGCTGCCCCGGCCGTCCGCCGTGAAGGTGACCAGGATGGCCTCATCCGCCATGCGATAGGGGATGAAGTGATAGGCTTCCCCGCCTTCCACCGTGAGCAGCAGGCCGTCCGTTCCCTCTTCCGTGATGGTGATGGTCAGGTCTTCCGTCTCGCCGAAGGAAGGCAGCGTGCCGCACAGACTGCCGCCTTTGAGGGAAAGCATGCCGCTCCAGGCATTTTCCGTCTGGTCCTCGCCCAGGAGACAGCCGACATACCAGCCGGGCGCATCGGTGTCGTCCAGCCAGGCGATGGAGAGCATATTCGATTCCCTGTCCGTAAAATAGCCCGTACGGGGCCAGAGGGAGGCTTCCTTCGCCGGAACAGGCGTCTCCGCTGCAGTCGGCGCAGCCGTGGGCACAGGGATGGTATTTGATCCGGCGCTGCCGCAGGCTGTCAGGGCAAAGATCAGACAGACCGCAAGCATGAGGCAGATCAGCGTTTTCCTGTTTGCTTTCTTCTTAGATCCATGAGTCAAGCTTTCAGCATTCATACGGTTCCTGTTTCACCTCTTGTTGCCGATTTTCCGGAAGCCGGTTCCCGCTCCCCGGACGAGGCCTGGATCCTCTGTTCCCCCCGCCGGGCAGGCTCCGGAACGGCCGCCGGAGCGCGCAGAGATCCGGCGGGGTTATTTCAGCCTAACATATCTATTATACATCATGCCGCCGGAGCAGGCAACCGGGAAGTTGAAAAACCGGCCCGGCGCCGGCCGGGATATGGCCTTTCGGAGGCGTCGTACTATAGAGACCCGTCGTAAAGCCGACCGCCGGATGGACCTGCCGGGCAGTATTGCAGTATGCAGTATTTCGGAGGTCCGCAGGGCGTATGCCGCGGACCTCCGTCGGTTTACAGCTGATTCTCCGTACGCTTGATGATCTCGTTCTGCACCGCAGGGGTGAGGAGAGTGAAATAGGTGCTGTACCCCGCCACCCGGACGATAAGCTCCGGATAGTCCCTGGGTTTCTCCTGGGCCTGCTTCAGCACCTTGTTGTCCACTACGTTGAACTGGATGTGCTTTCCGCCGTTCATCAGATAGGTGCGTACCATGCTGACGAATTTCTCCAGATCGGCGTCGCTCTTCATGGCGCTGGGGTGGATCTTCATGTTCAGCAGCGCGGCGTTGAAAGGCGTCTGATCCACCTTCATGGCGCTGGCGAGGGAAGCGAGGGGCCCGTGGGTATCCGTTCCCTGAGCGGGACTCATGACGCCGTCGCACAGGGTCTCGCCGGCAAAGCGGCCGTCCGGCGTGGCGCAGGTATAGGCGCCGCCGGGGGCGTGGGCGGTGATGGATACGCCGGTAGGCCTGGGAGGTTCGCCGTAGATGGTGCGGAAGCGCCCGGTGTTTGCCGCCCAGAACCCGTAGAGCTCTGCGGCCAGCTCGTCCGCCAGGGGATCGTTGTTGCCGAATTTCGGCGCGGCGGCACACTTTTCCCGCAGCCATTCATACCCCGCCCAGTCGGCCTCGACGGCTTTGTACAGGGTTTCCATGTCCGCCTCATGCCGATCAAAGATCACCTGCTTCACGGCAGCCAGGGAATTGACCGCATTGATCATGCCGATGGGATTGAACATGGAGGCGTTTTCATAGAACATCTTCCGGTTGAACATATCCTTCCCACAGGCGATGCCGTCCCTGGTAAAGGCGGAGTGGACCACGTCCGGGAAGATCTCCCGGGCGACGCGGCAGAGGATGTTGTGCTCCTCGTTGTACAGCCCCATGAAGTAGTCCAGCTGGGTCTTGAAGGCCTCTTTGAACTGTTCAAAATCGGTGAAGTCCTTCATCTCGCCGGTGCGGGGGCCCAGCTGCTCTCCGGTGGAGGTGAGCACCCCGTTGTGCATGGTGATGTCCAGGACCTTCGGTACGATGAACATGCCCAGGGCGTTGATGCGGCTCTTCCCCGGGAGGTTGAGGTCGAGACAGCCGGCCAGGGCGTAATCCCGCGCCTCCTCCAGGGGGATCCCCTGGGCCGCCAGCCCGCCGATATAGCTTTTGTCGCTGACAAAGGCGGGCATACCGATGCCGGTGCGCACCAGCTCGGCCGCCTTCATCATCAGGGACTGGGGAGTGCTCTCCGCCACCCGGACGGTGATGGTGTACTGGGGCACGCGCACCTGGTTGGCCGCCTCGATGATCAGATAGCTCAGTTCGTTGGTGGCGTCGGTGCCGTCCTTTTTCACCCCGGCGATGACAAAGTTGTGCCAACGGGCCATCCCCGCCCATTTGTCCCGCTGCTGGGCGCCGCCGTTGACGAAATTGAACTGCATGATCTTGATCCGCAGGCATTCCAGCAGCTCCAGCACGTCTTCGTCCGTCAGGGCGCCGGAGTCGATATCTTTCCGGTAATAGGGATACATGAACTGGTCGAAGCGCCCGCCGGGGGTGGTGCCGTGGGCGACCATCATCCAGTAGAAGTAAAAATTCTGCAGGGCGTCCCGGAAGTCCCGGCTGGGATTTTCCGCGATCCAGTGGCAGGTGTCCGCCATGCGCAGGAGCTCCGCCCTGCGGGCGGGATCGGCGGTCTCCGCCGCCTTCGACGCACAGGCGTCCCCGTACCGGTGGTACATCCGCACCATGGCGCTGAGGGCGATGATCACCGCCTTGAGGTACTGGCTCTTGTCGAAGGAATCCGGATCATGATAGGTCAGGGCTTTCAGCTCCGCCTCCGCGTCGTGCAGGGTCTTGCTGATGCCCTCGCCGATGATCTTCTCATAATCCGGCACGAAAAAGCTCAGGCCGATGCCCATGCCCCAGCCGAAGCCCGCGCCTCCCGCGCCCCGACCCTTGGTCTTGTCCTTCCAGGGCGGGCAGAGGACGCCGGAGCGGATAAAGGGCCAGAGGTGCCAGTCGTCATAGAACCGGCCCTGCCATTCATAGATCTGACGGCCCTTTCCTTCCCAGAAGCTGTCGTAGCTGCGCAGCTCCGCCCGATCCCTGTCGCTGATGGTGAAGCGGCCCTCCGGGCCCACCATGGTATCCAGATCCTCGTCCTCCCAGAAGGGGCCCCAGACGGAGGCCTCCATGCCGTGGGGAACGGAGGCGACGTTTCCGGCGATGAGCTCGTCTTCGTCGATGTAGATGGTGCGCTTGTCCAGGTAGTTCGCGGTGGCGTAGGCGTTTTTCAGCACGGCGGGCAGTCCCTCGTGCTGTTCCCAGGCTTCGATGAAATAGCGGGCCTTCTCCGCGCAGATGGGATATTTCTCCGTCTTGAGCGCGGCCTTCATTCTGGCGATGCGATCTGTCATGGCGCGGACCTCCGGGTTCGGATTCGGCTGAGCCGTTTCAACTGATATCCGTATCATACCCCAGGGGAGGCCGGGAATCAAGCTGTCCGCGCAGACACGGACTCCGTACCGCAGAAGACCGGTTTCAGTCCGGTCCCGACTGTCGGCGGAAGCAGCAGAGGATGTGCTCCGTCTTCAGGTCGTTGCAGAGGAAAAGACCGCTTTTTGATACGTCGTAGACCTTCACGATCTTCTCCAGGCCGGCGCCGTCCTCCACCAGCGCGTCGAAGGCGTCGGGGCATTCCGCCAGACGCTCCGGGTGGAAGGCGAGGGTCTTCTCGTTCTCAAAAATGGCGTTGTACAGGATCTTCGCTTCCACCAGGT
The DNA here is from genome assembly GCA_947307365.1 of uncultured Clostridia bacterium. Taxonomy (GTDB): domain Bacteria; phylum Bacillota; class Clostridia; order Oscillospirales; family Oscillospiraceae; genus UBA1774. The sequence goes on along the minus strand of CAMZIY010000052.1, from coordinate 846 downwards.
CCTGGAAGAAATGGCTGCCGTAGGACAGCTCCGGATTGTAGCCCGCTTCGGAATTCGCGATCTCGCAGATGGCGGTGAACTCGCTGATATCGCAGAAGGCGGTGGGGACGCCCAGCTCCGGCGAGGAGGTGCCGATCCTGCCCGGGGCCATGAGCAGCATGGCCTTGCCCTTCCCCCGCATCTTCCCGTTCACGGAGCTCACCGCCTGGGCTACCAGGGGCTTGTCCCGATAGGGCATGCGGTAGTATTTCACCGGGTCCACGTAGACGACGGTATCCAGCCGGGTCGTCCGGGAAAGTCCCATGGCGGAATGACGGCACTCGAAGACGATGGAGCCGGGATCCACGTTTTCCGGCATCTTCGTCTCCTCCTGATCCTGGAACACCTGGAGCGGGCGGCATTGGAGGATGTTGATGACATAGTCCCCATTCTGGGAAAGGTTGATGGTGAATTCCGTGTCCACCGGGTACTGATACTCGTCCCGGATCGTCTGGAGGATGTCCCGCATCTGACGCATGATGACCTCCTTTTCCACGAGCCCCTGGCAGGAGATGAATTCGAACTCCCGCTCCCGGCCCAGCTCCCGGAAGGTCCGCTCCGTCTCATAGTCGTGCTCCAGGAAGAGGCCCTTCAGATAATAGGGCATGAGAGGCTTGATCTCCTTCAGGGTGATCTGCTCCAGCCTGCCCGCGCTGCGGTTGATCACCTCCAGCCGCTGCTGGGAATACTTGCGCTTCTCCGCGCTGTTCCCGGATGCCGAGACCTTCGGCCGGTCCAGGCTCACCAGCCGGGGATAGGAGCCCTCCGCCCGGTCCACCGCCGAGGTCCCCAGGCCCATCACCAGCC
>CAMZIY010000051.1 GCA_947307365.1 uncultured Clostridia bacterium | reverse complement strand
GCGTTGTCGGCGGAGAGCTTGAAGGCGCCCTTCAGCTTGCCCATCTTCTCCCGGTTGGGCTCCTTCTGGGGGAACTCGTCCTGGGCGAACTCGATGATCTCCTTCTTCACCCGCACGGGCACGGGGACGATCTCGTCCTTGAACTTGCCGGCCTGGAAAGCGGCCTGGTATTTCATCTGGGAGGCGTAGCCGAAGTCGTCCAGCTCTTCCCGGGTGATGCCCCAGATATCGCAGATGTTCTCGGCGGTGGTGCCCATGTGGTAGTTGTTGAAGGCGTCCCACAGGCCGTCCTTCACCATGGTGTCCACCAGGCCGGAGGTGGCCATGGCCACGTCCATCTTCTTGCCGAAGCGCATATCCGGCAGGGCGTAGGGAGCCGCGGACATATTCTCCATGCCGCCGGCCACGATGATCTCCGCATCCCCGGCGGCGATGGCCCGACCGGCTTCGATCACGGCCTTCATGCCGCTGCCGCAGACCATGCTGACGGTGTAGGCGGGAACGGAAACGGGCACGCCGGCCTTCACGGCCGCCTGACGGCAGGGGTTCTGACCCAGACCGGCCACCAGGGTGCAGCCCATCATGACCTCGTCCACCTTGTCCGCTTCCACGCCGGCCCGCTTCAGGGCTTCCTTGATGACGATGGCGCCCAGCTCGGGGGCGGGGGTGTCCTTCAGGGTGCCGCCCATGGAGCCCACGGCGGTACGGCAGCAGTTGACCAGATATATGTCTCTCACTTTACTTCCTCCTCAGAATGTGATTTGAGTGCATTTGACCAAAAGATTATATACCTCATGGCCGGGCATTTCAATCACTTTCTGTCCATTTCTTCCCCGCCATGGGAAAAGAAACCGTTTATCCCAGGGAATCCGCCAGGATCCCCGCCCACTCCTCCAGGATCAGGGAATCGCTTCCCGTCTGATAAAACAGGGCGCGGAGAACGATATTCCCCTTCCGGAGAACGATGCAGGGGAAATGGGCCAGGGACCGATAGGCGGCGGCATCGTCCACGCCCAGGTCCGGACAGGCCAGTTCTTCGTAGTCCTTCCGCGCGTTCGCCTGATCCGTCCGTTTGAACTCCTTTGCCAGGAGCTTCGCCAGGGCTTCGCTCCGTGCGTCGAAATAGGTGATCTTCAGTCCGCCGGACAGCCGCGTCCCGTCCGGGCGGCGGATCTCCGCCTGTTCGCTCCATTCCACGCCCTCCTCCAGGAAGGCGTTGGACCATCGGGAGGCATAATCATAATGGATATCGTTCCAGGTCGTCCGGTACTCCCCCTCCGCGAAATCCGCCAGGGTGGCAAAGGGCGGTTTTCCGGGGTACTCGGAACGGGGCATCCGGTCCCGGTTTTCCAGGGTGTCCCCCAGCATCCGGAAGAGCAGAACAAATACCAGGATAAACAGCCCCCAGAACAGGACCCTGCTCCCGAACCACCGCCGGCGGGTCTTTTTCCAGTCCTTCCGGTGATCCGGCGGAATTCCCTCCTTCAGCCGCTTCTTCAGCCTCCGGAGGCTGAGGACCTCCCCGATCCCGAAGGTTAACGCCCCCAGGAGAAAAAGCGCCAGCAGAAGGGTCGCAGGCAGCCCGGCCTTTACCGCGAACAGAAGCGGGGACATTCCCCGCAAGAATCGAAGGAAGAGGTTCAGAAACGCGATAGCGGTCAGATACAGGAAGCTGCCCAGCTGCCGCTTTTCCACCGCCTTGATGGCGATCGCCTGGACCTGGGGATCCGTCTGAAGTTCCACCGCCCTGGGATCTCCGCTGCGGTAGATGAAAAACTGCCCCCGGCGGTCCACAAATTCCCAGCCGCAGTCTTCGTTCAGCTCCCGGGCCTCCCGGTCCGGTATTCCCCCGTCGTCGCTCCAGGTGCCGACCCTCTTGGGAGAGGCTTCCAGCCGGTACCGCACCGGGGCAGGGTCCTTCCGCTCAAAAGTGGCGAATCCCAGGAAGAAGCCGTCCTTCTCCAGCATCCACCCCTCCGCCGCCATGTCGCTCAGCCAGCTCTCCGTACTCTCCACGTCATAGGGCGGGCAGGGGGGCAGGCGCCAGATCCGGTCCTTCACATGGATCACCTCCCTCCCCAAGGGCAAGGGCCGGGGCGGAGGCTGCATCCCGCAGGCATTGCCGCAGCCGCTCCAACTCCTGGATGTATGCCCGGTTTCCCTCCTCCGTCAAGGCATAGGTGCGCTTCCGCCCTTCCACAGAGACCTCCCGGAGAAAGCCCACCTCCTGGAACTTGTTCAGGATGGTGTACAGGGTACCGGGGCCCAGCTGCACCCGGCCCCTGGTCAGGGCCTCCACATAGGCGCTGATCTCGATCCCGCACCGGGGTCCGGTCTGAAAGGCCATCAAGGTATAGAGCATGGACTCGGTCATGAGCTCCAGGGATTTTCGCGGCATGTCCTTCGCCTCCAATATCGTTACTCAATATCGTTATTCGATATTATAGAAGAACGGAAGGGAGCTGTCAAGCGCCTTAACCGATCCTGCGCACAAAAGCGCGGCAGCCCCGGAGGATCGGGACTGCCGCGGGGGAAATCCGGTGTCAGTCGGAAAACCCGTTTTTCGTATCCTGTATGCTGCGGATAAAGGCCATATCCTCCTGGGAGATCGGGGCAAAGTACCGCGCCTCTTCCAGCTTTTCCGTTTCCGGGTCCATGCTGAGGACGGTGTAGAAGAGGTAATTGCCGCTGCAGGAAAAGTAGAGGGCATGCTCGTATTCTTCGCCCCACAGGCTCAGATACCCGTCCGCGGTCAGGTCTTCATCCCGGACAAGGCCCAGGGTCCATTCGTCTACGCCGTCCACGATGCGCTTCAGTTCTTCGATCTCCGGTATGCCCGCGCGGTGTTTCCGGGTCAGCCACACGGTCCTCGCCTTGTCGGGCGTCGTCTCCGTGATGTTCGTCGGCTCCCGGTAGAAGCACAGGGTCGCCCCCTGGGCCTCCCGGGGGGTGCTGTTCTGCGCGATGGCCTGCAGGGCGCCGAGGGCGTCCTCCGTCACCGGACGCGGGGCTTCATAAATTGAAATGAGCAGCTCGATGAATTCCTGCTGGGTCATGCCGTTGGACCGGACAAAATAGGCTGCGTTCCCGGCGACGAAATAGGCTTCGAAAAGCCGGTCCCAGACGGCGTATTCAGGATGCAGAACGGAGAGCGGCATGTCCCCGATCCGGGAATCCAGTTCCCCGTAAACCGCCTTTACCTGCTGGACCGACGGACCGTCCGCGGAGAGCTCGGTGCTGCGTATCCAGCGTCTTCCCGGAAGGGCGGCCTCCATATACACGAAAGTTCCCTCGTCGCTCCGGTATTCCCGGGAATACAGAACATCGTCGCTGCAGGCAAGCTCCGCATCCTCCGCAGGGCTGAGGCTGACGCTCCCGGCGAAATGCGCATAGGAAGGCGCGAACCGATCCGGAACACGCCATTGGGCAGGGTCGAGATTCAGCACGCGGGAGATATCCTCTTCCTTCACGGCGAAGCTCTCGACGGTTTCCGGCAAATAGTCCTTCGGTTTCGGCTTGCAGGCGTTTCTCTCCTCCGGGGTCAGCTCCGCGTAAACCTCCGTCTCCGTTTTGAAATGCAGAGTCCCGGAGCTCAGCTTCACCTCGCCGACGACCTCCTCGGGCTTGAGGGCGGTTTTGACGCGGATGGGTCCCTTCTGCAGCCGGGGCAGCAGCAGGAACAGGACCAGCAGCGCCAGGATCAGCAGGACCGCGCCGCCCAGCGGATAAACGAGCCTTTTGTTTTTCATGGTTCTCAGCCTCCTTGTCGAAGTGATCGGTATCGACGGAACACGGGCCGTTCAGCTTTTTCCCTCCGGTGATCCCCCTTAGATCATGTTGCCTATTATCCTATTGTCCTATTGTCCCAATACCTCTGTCAAAACCTTGTATAAACCGCTGGTGGAAAGGCATTTATAGTTATATTCCGCGAAGGAGACCGAGGCGGAGTACAGCGGCATATCCAGACAGCCTCGAATGGTTTCCTCCGCCCAGTTTGGATAAACCTTCTTCATGGCCTCCCCGGTGACATAAGCCCCCAGGGTATCGGCCGATTTCCAGGAACTGTTCCCCTCTTTTTCCAACACAGTCAATGCGCTCTCCGCTTTGCAGGCTAAATCCTCCCGCTCCACTTTGTGACCCACCAGAATGCGGATATCCGTCAATCGCAGCGGCGCGTTGTTTCCCTCTTCGGCTAAACGGCAGAACCGCAGCTCCAACACCTGGGCCCATATCCCCAGGAGCTCCCCGGGAGGCAGGCTGACGATGAGCTCGCGGCCCGCGTCCTTCCCCTGTTCGAGCTGCGTCTGGGTCTGGTAATTGTCCTTTGCAATGCCCTTTTCCGCTTGGGCTGCCTGGGCGAAGGTCATGCCCCACTGGAGCTTGTTCAGGGTCCCGTCGGGATTCAGGGTGTATCGGGTCATCTTTTCCTCCCCTCTCCCGCAGCCCATCAGCGCGAAGGAAAGAACGAGGCAAAGCATAAGGATCGGGATATTCTTTTTCATGGGGAAACCCTCCTTTTCTTCTGCAATCAATCCTGCTTGGCAGGGCTGCCTGCCAGGGGGAAGCGTTTATCCGTCCAGGGGGTGAGGATGGGGCCGTCTGCGGTACTCAGGCCCATGTCCCGGAGGGCGGCGTACAGGACGTGCTGGAACGGCGGGTCGTTCAGGCCCAGATGCGTGAGGTCGAACCAGCCGTTGGCCCCGCAGACGGTCCGCACATCCCGGCTATCATCAAGGGATACCTCGTCATTCAGGAACAGCAGGTAGACGCAGCCCTTCACCATGGGCCAGTCGCTTTCCGTGTACCGGAGGAGCAGGTGCTCCTCCTCCGTGAGGGCGCAGTACTCCCACACCCCCACCACGTCCCCGGGTTCCGCGTCCCCCTTGAGGACCTGCAGCACCTTCACCCGGCGGTAGGTCCGGGGGTCCCAGGACAGGTACTTCACCCTCAGGTTCGTCCCTGTGTAGTCCGATCTCCGGGAGTAGCCCTTTCCCGCCCCGGGGGTGAGGTCCCCCTCCGGGGTGACGATCAGCACCGTCTTTGCCTTTGCCTGCAGCATGGGATAGTCGTACCGGATGCGCTCATTGTACTCCGCGTACTGATTTTGGGGATAGAGGCGGGCGTAATACTCCATCAGGGTTTTCGGCGCCTGGGTATAGTACCGGTACAGCCCCAGGGCGGAGAGGACAAGCCCAAGGCCCAGGATGGGCAGGAGCGCCCGCAGAAACCTGGTATATTTTCGTTTTTCCATGATCATTGCCCCCTTTCCGGCCCGAGCATACAATTTGACGCCGCGTTAAAGTCAAGGGGTTTCCCTATGATTCTCTGTATTGCACAAGAATCCATGTGCAGAGTTATATGTTTTGATGAAGCATTGTATCGTCTGCACAACAACCCTGTAATCCGTTGACTTTGCCACGGTCAGAATGTATAATTTACGATATGAAAAAATATGAGCGCCCGCGTCGTACGGGCAATGGAGGTAACTTATGGCAAGAGATTCGAAGTTTGATCCGGCGGAGTTGACGCCCCAAGGACAGATGCCCGCGATGTTCGGCCCCCCCATGGACGTGTACAGCACTCCCATCACCCCCCGGGAGAACACCCTGCTCCTGTACCAGGGCAAGACCCCCATGTGGGCCCCCTTCCCCATCGACAACACCCACCTGATGATCGACTGCGACCCGGAGAACCAAGCCCGGTCTCCCCGGAAGGACCTCCCCGCCGACACCCCCATCAAGGACGGATATGGCGTGGAATGGATCTATGTGGAGGTGGCGGGCGGCGCCATGGTGAAGCCCGGCAACCCCATCTGTCCGGACATCAACGAATGGGAAAAGTATGTCACCATCCCCGACCCGGATACCTGGGACTGGGAAGGCTGCTATGAGCGCAACAAGGACAAGCTCAGCCCGGATCGCTGCACCTATATCGGCGTACCCGGCTGCCTCTTCGAGCGGCTCATCGCCATCCTGGACTTCGCCGGGGCAGCGGTGGCCCTGATCGACGACGAGCAAAAGGAGGCGGTGCATCGCTTCCTGCGTCAGGTGACGAATGTACATAAGAAGTTTTATACCCTGTGCAAAAAGTGGTTCAACGCGGATATCGTGAACTTCAACGACGACTGGGGCTCCCAGCGGGCGGAGTTCTTCAGCGAGGAGACCTGCCGGGAGATGCTTCTGCCCTATGTGAAGGAGCTGGTGGACCACGTCCACAGCCTGGGGATGTACTGGGATCTCCACTGCTGCGGCTTTGTGGAAAACTTCGTTCCCCTGTTCATCGAGGCCGGGGAGGATTCCTGGGGCGGCCAGCCTCTGAACGACAAATGGAAGCTGAAGCAGATGTACGGGGACAAGTTCATCTTCACCGACGGGCCCAAGGTCGGCCCGGACGCCACGGAGGAGGAGATCGACGCCGCCATCGCGGACTTCATGCAGAAGTCCGGGGCCGACAACCGCATCCTTCTGGATGTGCGGGATCCCCGTCTGCGTCCCAAGCTCTATGAAGCCACACGGAGGAACTACGACCGGCTGGTGGCGGAAGGGAAGGCCATTCTATGAAGCTGATGACGGATAAGCTGGACCGGGAAGCCTGCCTCAAGCGGGCTCAGCTGGCCTTCTCCAGCGGATACCACTGCGCACAATCCGCCCTCATCGCCATGGCTCCCGCCTGCGGGCTGGAGCAGGAGGAAGCCGTCAAGCTTGCCGCTTCCTTCGGCGGCGGCGTGGGCGGTATGGGAGAGCTCTGCGGCGCCCTGAACGGGGCCTGCATCGCCCTGGGCATCCTGAAGGGGGACTTCGGTCCCGGGGATCTGGAGGGCAAGGAGGCCCACTATGCCCGGGTGCAGAAGCTGGCGGAGCGCTTCAAGGAAGTCAACGGCTCCCTGTACTGCCGGGATATCAAGCGGGAGGACCCTGTGGAGAAGAAGAAATACTGCACCCGCTGCGTCGTCTCCGCGGTGGAAGCCCTGCTGGACGAACTGGAGGAAGCATGATCCAGGATATCGCTCCCCACGTGTACCATAACCACTACGATCCGGAAAAGACCCCGGCGGCGGACAGCCCCGTGGCCTTCGTGAAGAACCGGAGCCTGTTCTGCCAGACCGCCATGGGCGCTCTGCGCTTCCCCACCTGGGGGGAGCTGGAGAACAGGGCCGGCGTATTCCGCTTCCTCTTCACCATCGATCAGACGGATTATTTCCTGGCCCTGGAGGAGGACGGCAGTCCGAAGGCCGCCCCCGCCTGGGAGGATTGGGACTACGTACCCGTATTCACCCTCATGCGTCTGAAGCCGAAGGAGCTGTCCTTTGCCGCTCTCTTCGCCTGCCAGCTGGGGGAATGGTACGGCCTGAACCGCTTCTGCGGCCGCTGCGGGACGACCATGGTCCATTCCGAAAAAGAGCGGGCGATGCAGTGCCCCCATTGCCGTAACACCGTTTATCCCCGGATCAATCCGGTGGTGATCGTGGGGGTCCGCAGCGGGGACAAGCTCCTTCTCACCAAGTACAAGGGGCGGCCCAACGTGCCCTTCTATGCCCTGGTGGCGGGCTTCGGGGAGATCGGAGAGACCATCGAGGAGACCGTCGCCCGGGAGGTATATGAGGAGACCGGCGTCCGGGTGAAGAACCTGCGCTTCTACAAGAGCCAGCCCTGGGCCCTGTCCGATTCCCTCCTGTTCGGTTTCTTCTGTGATCTGGACGGAGAGGAAACCATCAAGGTGGACGGGAACGAGCTCAGCGTGGCGGAATGGGTCCCCCGGGGAGAGATCCCCAACCGGGACGACGGCTACGCCCTCACGGCGGAGATGATCGAATACTTCCGGGTAAAGGGATACGGAGACTACGCTTGATCAATAAGAAACAAAACTGCCGCCCGGCGGGTAAAAACCCCGCCGGGCGGCAGCGCATCTTCGTTATTTTCGGAAGAACAGGATCCCCAGACAGCCGGGGCCGCAGTGGTTGGAGACGGTGCAGCCCGCATGGGTATTCAGCACCACGTCGAAATCCGCCAGCTCCTCCACCAGCTTCCGCACCGCCATGCGGTTCTCCTCCCCGGCCATACAGTCGGTGATGAAGATGCGGCGATAGTCGATATCCGTCCTCCCGTCCAGCCGGTCGTGGACGTACTGGGTCAGCACCTTTTCAAAGCTGCCCCGGTATTTCTTCCCCACGCCCATGGCGCCGCTGCGCAGCTCGATGCAGGGGGAGAGCTTCAGCAGATTCGCTCCAAGAGCAGCTACGGCGGAGCACCGTCCGCCCATACGCATGTACCGCAGGGTGCTGAGGACGAAGCTGGTCTCCACCTTGCTCCGCCGCTCCTCCAGGATCCGCAGGATCTCCTCCGGTCTCTCCCCTGCCTCCGCCAGCTCGGCGGCGTCCATCACCAGATGGCCCATGCCGCTGGAGAGGTTCTGGGAATCCAGCACGAAGACGTTGTCCACCTCCTGTGCGGCGATCTTCGCGTTCTGGTAGCAGGCGGAAAAGCCGGAGCCGAGGTTCACATGGAACACCGCGTCCGCCTCCTCCCGGGCCTTCCGGAAGGCCGCCTCATACTCCCCTACGCTGACGGCGGCGGTATGGCAGAGGACGCCGTCCTCATCCGCATAGCGGAAAAGCTCCGTGGGATCGATATCCACTCCGTCCCGGAAATCCTGCCCATTGTTCCGCCCGATATGCAGGGGGGTCACAGTGATGTCGTGCTGCCGGATCTGCTCCGGTTCCAGGTCGCAGGTGCTGTCCGCGGTGATCTTGACTCTCATTTTTTCCATCCACTCCAGGATCGCCCCGCCCCAGGCGGGGTGATTATTTATGCAAAGCGTTTCTCTTATTATACCATACCCGCAGGGATATGACAAGGATGGGATCCTTCATCCCACCTGCTCCAGAAGCCGGTCCAGGGCTTCCCGGTACGCCTCCCCTGACTCCGCCCACAGAAGGCGGTGGCCGCCTTTCAGCTCTGCGCCGAAGCGCTCTCCCGCCCAGGCCGCGCTCACCCGCTCCGTATCCGCGGGATCCAGAAACGCATCGTCCGAAGCGCAGACGAACAGCGCCGGGATGCTGCAGTTCGCCGCGGCGGCGGTGAGATCCACGCTCTCAGGCAGGAAGCCCAGCTTCTGCCGGATCTGGGCTTTCAGGAAGCGCAGGAGGAGGGGATTCCCCAGGCCGAACAGCTTTTTCACCATGGTCTCCGCGTCCGTACCCATATTGGCATAGACGCTCTCCGCGACGATCCCGTCCACTCCGGCTCCCGCCAGGTCCCCGTTCGCCGCCAGGAAAACGGCGGCGGCGGCGCCGGTGCCCCGTCCCTGGATCACCAGGGTCTTCCGATCCAACCCCAGGGCCATGATCAGGTCGTACAGGTCGAACTGTTCATAAACGCCGTAGGTGCAGGGGATCAGTCCCTCGTCACCGGCGCCGTAGCTCCGAAGCTGGGGAACGAGCACGTCCCAGCCCCGGTCCCACCAGTAGGAGCCCCAGTACCGTACGTCTCCCGCTCCCTCTTGGAAGCCGTGGAGAAGGATGACGGTGCGGTCAGACCCCTGGGTATAGAGATCGTAGCTCAGGGTGATCCCTGCGGCTTCTCCGAACCAGGGGACGATGCTCTCCGTTTTCCAGCTTCCCTGCTTCAGGGCAGCCTTTTGGGTCCATTCTTCCCCCTCACTGAGAAGGGCGTCATACTGCTCCTGCGCCTCTCCCTCCAGCTTCACTCCTTCTGCGGAGGTCATGAGCTCCGCGGCGTTCCGCCGGAGGAAGCCCATATCGAAGATGGTGGAGGCGGTGTTGTACTGCCCCCAGATGAGGAAACCCAGTCCCGCCACGACGGCCAGGGCCAGGAGCAGCCAGAAATTGCGCTTCTCGTGCTTTTCCCGGTTCATTCCGCCGCTCCCTTACTGAAACAGGGGGGTGGAGAAGTACCGCTCCCCCGTATCCGGCAGGACGGTAACTACCCGCTTCCCCTTCCCCAGCTTTTTGGCCAGGGCCAGGGCGGCAGCCACGTTGGTTCCCGCGGAGATGCCGCACAGGAGCCCTTCCTCCCGGGCCAGAGCCTTGGCGGTATTCAGGGCCTCCTCATCGGAGACCACGTAGACCTCTTCATAGATCTCCTGATCCAGATTGTCCGGAATGAGGCCGTCTCCGATGCCCATCTGCAGATGGGAGCCTACGTTGCCCCCCGCCAGAATGGCGGCGTTCTCCGGTTCCACGGCCCAGATGGTGATATCCGGGTTCAGGGCCTTCAGCGTTTCCCCGATGCCGGAAAGGGTGCCGCCGGTACCCACTCCGGAACAGAAGCCGTGGATGGGGCCAGCCACCTGCTCCAGGATCTCCTGGGCGGTATGGTACTTGTGCACCAGGGGGTTGTTGGGATTGGAGAACTGCTGGGGGATCCATACTTTGGGATCCTTCTCCCCCATCTCGTTGGCCAGTCGGATGCACTCGGCGATGCAGTCTCCGATGTTCCCCGCATCGTGCACCAGCACCACCTCAGCCCCGTAGTGCTCCACCAGGAGCCGCCGCTCGGCGGAGACGGAGTCCGGCATGATGATAACGGTACGGTAGCCCCGCACGGCCCCCACCAGCGCCAGACCGATGCCCTGATTCCCGCTGGTGGGCTCCACGATCACCGTGTCCGGACCGATCTGACCGGCCTTCTCCGCGGCAAGGATCATATTATAGGCCGTGCGGGTCTTGATGGAACCGCCCACGTTGAGCCCCTCGTACTTCACCAGGATCTCCGCGCCCTCCGGGTCCGGCAGCCGCCGGAGCCGGATCATGGGGGTATGGCCGATGGCCTCCAGAATATTGTCGTATACCATAAGAGATTCTCCTTTATAAACCAGGGGAAGGGATCGCCGATCCCTTCCCCTGACCGATCTCCGTTTTAAGCGGTCGTCCGCTTGGACACATCCATATGGGGCATATAGATCAGCTTCCGGGGACATTTCTCCGCGCAGATACCGCAGTTTTGACATTTAGAATAATCCTTAACGGAGAGATTGTCAACGACGTGGATGGCATTATGGGGGCAGAATTTTTCGCATAGGTGACAGCCCAGACAGCCGCTCTCGCAGACCTTACGGGTGATGCCGCCCTTGTCCGTGTTGGCGCAGGGGATGGCCCCCTCGAACCCGTAAGGGATGAGGTCGATCAGGTGCTTGGGGCAGGTTTCCACGCAGGCCTTGCAGCCCTGGCATTTCTCCGGGTCCACCTTCGCCACCCCGTCCACGATGCTCAGAGCGCCGAAGCGGCAGGCGGCCACACAGCTGCCGAAGCCCAGGCAGCCGTAGGCGCAGGAGCGCTGGCCTCCGCCGATGGCCTGGGCGGCCACGGTGCAGTCCTTCAGACCATTATATGCGTATTTCACCTGGGCCTTGTCGCCGCCGCTGCAGCGGACGAAGGCCACCATGCGCTGCATTTCCACCGCCTCCACCCCCATGATGGCGGCGATGCCCTTGACCCCGTCCTGTCCGGCGGGGGTACAGCGGTCGATGGGCGCCCCGTCCTCCACGATGGCGGCGGCATAGGCGGAGCAGCCGGCGTAACCGCAGCCGCCGCAGTTGGCCCCGTTCAGACAGGAGGCGACTTTTTCGATGCGTTCATCCGTCTTCACATAGAAGACCTTGGAGGAGATTGCCAGGAGCAGGCCGAAGAAGGCGCCCAGCCCTCCCAGCACGGCAACGGCAAGCCAAACGTTCGTCATTCTCTTACTCCTCCTCTCAGAATACCTTCAGGCCGGAGAAGCCCATGAAGGCCAGGGCCAGCAAGCCCGCGGAGATCAAGGCGATGGGAAAGCCCTCGAAGCTCTTGGGACAGTCCGACGTGAGATCCATCCTCTCCCGCACGGAGGCGAAGAGGACGATGGCCACCAGGAAGCCGATGCCCCCGGTAACGCCGTACACCAGGCTGGAGAGAAAATCGTAGTTCTTCTGGGTGTTCAGCAGCACCACGCCCAGCACCGCGCAGTTGGTGGTGATCAGGGGCAGATAGATGCCCAGGGCCTGATACAGGCTGGGGATGCTCTTCTTCAGGAACATCTCCACGAACTGCACCAGGGCGGCGATCACCAGGATGTAGGCCACGGTCTGCATATAAGTGAGGCCCAGGGGCACCAGGAGCAGGGTGTTCACCAGCCAGCAGAAAACGCTGGCCAGAGCCATGACAAAGGTGACGGCCAGACCCATGCCCAGGGCGGTATCCACCTTCCGGGAGACCCCCAGGAAGGGGCATATGCCCAGGAATTGGGAGAAGATGAAGTTTTCGATGAGGATGGCCCCCAGGGCGATGGATACGATCCCGGTGAGACTCATTTATCCTCGCCTCCCTTCTTCTCCTCGCTCTTCCGCAGGAGGTACTGCATCAGGGCGATGAGGCAGCCCAGGGTGAGGAAGCCTCCCACGGGGAGCACCAGGAAGGTGGCTGCGGCGCCCTCCGGCAGGATGCGGATGCCCGCGCCTTCCTGTCCCAGGAGCCCGCCGCCGAAGGTGCCGTTGCCCAGGAATTCCCGGATGACGCACATGACGATGAGCACCAGAGTATAGCCGATGCCCTGGAAGATCCCGTCCAGCGCCGAGGCGGCGATGCCGTTTTTGGAGGCGAAGGCTTCCGCCCGGGCCAGGATGATGCAGTTCACCACGATCAGGGGGATGAACACGCCCAGGCTCTCCGACAGGGACGGGAGGTAGGCCTGCATCAGCAGGTCCACGATGGTGACGAAGCCCGCCACCACCACGATGTAGCAGGCGATGCGGATGGTGCTGGGAATGATCTTCCGCAGCAGACTGATGACGATATTGGAGCAGGTGAGGATGACGATGACGCTGATGCCCATCCCGATGCCGTTGAAGAGGGTGGTGGTGATGGCCATGGTGGAGCACATGCCCAGGAGCTGCACCAGCACCGGATTATTGGTGATGAGCCCGTCCTTGAATTGCTTCTTCACGTTCATGGCTTACGCTCCCCCTTCCTTCATCAGGTCCTGCACCGCAGCCAGGGCGGCGTTCACGCCCTTGGTGACGGCGGTGGAGGTGACGGTGGCGCCGGTGAGGGCGTCAATATCGCCCCCCTGCTTTTTGAGCTTGACGCTGCCGGTCTTCCCTATGTATTGGCTGCGGAAGCTCTCCCTGGCGGCGTTGGCCCCCAGGCCGGAGGTCTCGGACA
>CAMZIY010000050.1 GCA_947307365.1 uncultured Clostridia bacterium | reverse complement strand
TTGACGCAGCCGGAACGCAGATCATCGACTTCGGTACGATCACCTACACCAAGGCCGGCACCTACACCTATACCGTGACGGAGACGAGCGAAGCTCCTGACGGCTGGACGTATGACAATGAGGCGAAGACCGTAACGGTCGAAGTCGTGGATAACGGCAACGGCACGCTGACGGCGACGCCGAAACCTGTGACCATCACGAACACGTACGCGGCGGACGGCACCGTGGTCCTGCAGGCCAAGAAGGTCCTGACCGGACGCGATTGGCTGGAAGGCGAGAGCTTCACCTTCACCCTCAAGGATGCGGACGGCAATACGATCGAAGAAAAGACCGTAACCAAGGGCAATGAAACCGTAACCTTCAAGGCGATCGAATACACGGCGGCCGATGCCGGCAAGACCTTCAAGTACACCATCTCCGAGACCAGCACTCTGCCGTTCCACGTGACTAAGTCGGACGATATCCAAGTTTCCGTCGAGGTAAAGGATAACGGCAATGGTACGCTGACCGCCACTGCAAAATACACGCCGGGCGACCAGACCATCACCAATACCTACACCGTTGAGAAGAAGATCCTGACGGTGACAAAGATTTGGGACGACGCCAGCAACCAGGACGGCAAGCGGCCCTCCAGCGTGAACTTCACAGTGACCGGCGACGATGGGAACACTTATCCTGTGACCCTGACGGCACCGGAGGACGGCGTTTCCGACATCTGGACCGCTGAGGTCGAAGTGATCCGGTACAAGCCCGACCTCAATGAAGTCGAAGTCAAATTCACGGTGAGCGAAGATTCTGTGTCGAACGGCTACACCGCCACAAACGTCGACCAGACCAAACTCGCCATCACCAACTCCCGCACAACTGAGTCCACCAGCGTCAGCGGCAAGAAGACCTGGGACGACGGCAATAACCAGGACGGCATCCGACCGGATAGCATCACCGTACGCCTGCTGGGCAACGGCAAGGAAGTCGCCTCCAAGGTAGTGACCGCGGACGACGGCTGGGCCTACACCTTCACCGGACTGCCGAAGTATGAGGGCGGCGAAGAGATCACCTATACGGTGAAGGAAGACGCGGTGGAGAACTACAGCGCCAACATCGATGGATACAACATCACCAACAGCTACAAGCCGGGCGTCCAGAGCCTGACGGTGACGAAGCAGTGGGACGACGGGAACAACCAGGACGGTATCCGTCCCGATTCGATCGTCGTGAACCTGATGCTCAACGGTGAGATCTGTGAGAACGTAACCCTCAACGCAGGCAACAAGTGGACCTACACCTGGCCTGAACTGCCGGCCAAGGAAGCCGGAGAAGAACTGGTGTACGAGGTCGACGAGGACGTTTCTACCGGTTACTCTAAGATGATCAGCGGCAACAAAACAACGGGCTACACCATCATCAATAGCCATGTGCCCGAAGTGCTCAAGCCCTTCACCGTAACCAAGGTCTGGGACGACAACAACAACCAGGATGGTATGCGTCCCAGCAGCATTACCGTGACGCTCCTGGCCGACGGCGAGGCGGTGGAAACCGCCACCCTGAGCGAGGCCAACGGCTGGACCTGTGAATTCAAGAACCTGCCGAAGTACGCAAAGGGACAGCTGATCAACTACAAGATCGAAGAAGCCGCGGTGGCCGACTATAGCAGCGCCGTCTCCGGCAACGTGACGAGCGGCTTCACCGTGACCAACACCAAAGAAACGGACAAGACCAGCATCACAGTCAGCAAGACCTGGAACGACTCCAACGATGCGGACGGCCTGCGGCCCGATAGCATTGAGGTTGTCCTCTATGCCAATGGACAGCCCGCGGAGACCGCAACCCTCACCGCAGCCGGCGGCTGGAAGTACACCTTCAAGGATCTGGATAAGTACGCCAACGGCAAACTGATCACCTACACAGTGGAAGAGCCGAGCGTGCCGAGCGGATATACCAGCCAGGTCAGCGGCTACACTATCACCAATACCCATGCGGTCACGCCTCCGTCTCCGCCTCCGATCACCACGATCCGGATCGAGATCGTCAAGGTCTGGGAGGATGACAGCAACGCCTCCGGCATCCGTACTGATACGGTCGAGGTCACGCTCCTGAAGGGCGGTATGACGAATCTCACCAAGACCCTGGGCGACTCGAACGAATGGAAGTACGAGTGCTACGTGGAAGGCGGCTACGACTACAAGGTCGTGGAGACTCCGGTGGAGGGCTATGAATCCATCGTCACCCAGTCCGCCATCCCCGGCGGCATCCGGTTCACGGTCGTCAACAAGCTGACCGAGACTCCGGATCTGAACACCAAGGACCACGTGGCCTACATCATCGGTTATCCGGATGGTACCGTTCGGCCGGATCGGCAGATCACCCGTGCTGAGGTGGCGACGATCTTCTTCCGCCTGCTGACGGAGGAGGCCCGGGATAAGTACTGGAGCCAGACGAACCCCTACCCCGACGTCAAGCTGGACGACTGGTTCAACAACGCCATCTCCACCCTGACCAATATGGGCATCATCAACGGCTATGAGGACGGCACCTTCCGTCCGAACAACCCCATTACCCGTGCCGAGCTGACGAAGATGGCCGTGAGCTTCTTCTCCAGCGCAGACCAGTACTTCGGCAAGACGCCCAGCTTCAGCGACGTTCCTGCCAATGCCTGGTATACCAGATTCATCGCAGCGGCTGAGGCGCTGGGCCTGATCAACGGTTACCCCGACGGGACCTTCCGTCCGACCAACTACATCACCCGCGCCGAGACCTGCACCATCGTGAACCGCACCCTGGGCCGCGGACCGCACAAGTATCACCTGCTGCCTTATCAGGAGATGATCAACTGGCCGGACAACACCTTGGATGCGTGGTACTACGCGCAGATCCAGGAGGCCACCAACTCTCACGACTACGACTGGATCACGGAACCTGCCGAGAACACCACGGTGGAGCAGTGGACAGCGAAGCTGGAGGAGCGCGACTGGGTCGCCCTGGAGCAGGTCTGGTCCAACTCCCACTCCGCCCCCGGCGGCGAGGTAATGGGCTGATCGGCTAGATCGGATCCCAGGAAACAGAATCGCTAAAGTAAAATAGCATAAACCGAAAGCGCCCCCTGTGCAGGAATTCCTGCACAGGGGGCGCTGGTTCTGTGCGACCGACAAGAACGTTCTAACGGGTAAAAGTCCCGAGATTGAACAGTATCGGGAAGGTCATAGGCAAAGACAGCCAGAGACAAGGGCGTCCACCGCGAGGTGGAATCTGAAGGAAGGCGGTGATAAACCCAGGCCCGGCGAACAGAAACTAAAGGGTGATCTCCTGCGCGATTTGTTGATTTTCCCGTTGAATCCAGCTTGCCTTTCGGGATCCGCTGCTTAGCTGAACGCTTAATCGATCACCCGGTGATCGGCCCACTTTTTGCCCCGGAAGCGAAGGGTGAAAGCCAGGCTGCGCACTCCCCAATCCACAAAGTATCCGCACCAGATCCCCACCAGACCGACCCCCAGCACCCGGCAGAGCAAGGTGGTGAGACCGACCCGGAAGATCCACATGGAAAGGGTGGAGACCATCATGCCGAAGCGTACGTCCCCGGCGGCGCGCATGCCGCTGGCCGGGACGAAGGCCAGGGGCCAGAGAATCGGCTTGCAAATGCTGATGATCAGAAGCACGTGCAGAGCAATGGCTTTGGCGTCTGCCTCCATCCCCGCGATCCGGCAGATGGGACCGGACAGACCATAGAAGCCCCAGTTCATGCAGAGCAGTACCAGAGCGGAGACAGCCGTCAGCCTTCGGATGTAATATCTGGCCTGATCCTGGCGCCCTGCGCCGATGCACTGTCCCGCCACGGTCATGAGGCCGTTTCCAATGGCTTGGCTGGGCATACTGGTCATAAACTCCAGCACGGTTACCATGGCATTAGCGGCGATAGCGGCGGTGCCCAGGGTGGAAACCGTGCTCTGTACCACCAGCTTGCCCAGCTGGAACATGCCGTTCTCGATCCCCGTGGGCAGGCCGATGTTCAGCACCCGGAGGATCATTTTGGGCTCCGGCCGCAGGGAGGTGAGCTTGCCGATCCGCACCGGAGGATCCGGCCTGTGCAGGGCGATGAGCATGGCGGTTGCTGTAAAGGCATAGGAGCCGGTGGTGGCAATGGCGGCTCCCGCGACGCCCAGATGCAGACCGAACATGAGCAGGGCATTCCCCGCGATGTTCAGCAGATTGCCGCAAACAGAGATGATCATGGGGAGCCGGGTGCTCCCTGCGGCGCGGTAGATGGCGGAGGCGGCGTTGAACACCGCCAGGAACGGGTAGGAGAAGGCTGTGATGAGGAAATAGGTCTCCGCCGCCTCCATGACAGCCGGCTCCACCGTGCCGAAGATCAGCCGGAGCAGCGCTTTTCTCAGGGCCAGGCAGAGCCCCATTACCAGCAGGGAAAGGGTGAAGGTGCTGAGCAGCACCTGGCGGGCGGCTCTGTCCGCCCCATCCCGGTCACGGTGTCCCAGGTACTGCGCGCAGATGATGGCGCCCCCCGTTGCCATGGCGGTGAAGAGAAAGATCACCAGCTTGTTCACGGAGTCCACCAGGGAGACGCCGGACATGGAAGCGGAGCCGATATTGGAGACCATCATGGTGTCCACGATGCCCATGAGGCTGGTGAGCACCTGTTCGATGATCAGCGGGATCATCAGCCTGCGCAGGTCCCGTTTGGAAAAGAGAAGGTCGTTTTTCATCATGCGAAACCGGCGGGGTGGCGTTCCACCCCGCCGGTATACCTCGGTTCGTGTTTATTCGCCGGTATCTTCACGTATGCCGGCCAAAGCCTGTTATCCCCGGTCAGATCAGCCGTTCTTGGCCTTGTAGACGTTGTAGGCGTCCTGCCACAGGGCGCATACGTCCGCAAGGTTGAACTGCTCCAGGTTCTCCTGGAAGGTATCCCACTGGTCCAGGGGGGTGGAGCCGTCCACAAACAGGATCACGTTTTCGGCGTAGAAGGTATTCAGGTCGGTCATCAGAGTGGCCGCCTGCGTTCTGGCCTCGTTCTGGAGCTTGATGGAGGCGGGGTAGTTATAGGAATAATCGCAGTTGGGCAAGGTCCAGATATCGAAGGCGCGGGTGATGCGCTCGCCGCCGTCGAAGGCGTAGTAGCGCCGGGACTGGAGCAGGCAGAACTCGGTGAGGTGGCTGCTGGCGTATACGCACATGGCCACGGCGGAGTCGTACTCATGATGCATGATGAAGTCGGTCAGCTTCCGCTCGCCGTTTTCGTCATATTCCCAGAGAAGGCCTTCCGGTCCCCAGCTGGTGAAGGTGGAGCCTTCGTCGCTGAACCACCAGTCCAGCCAGGTGACGGCGAGGGGGATGTTCTCGCAGTTGGCGGAGACCACCACGCTGCCGTAGGTGAAGCCGGTGGCGCTGGGGCCGTAATGCACCATCTGGTCTTCGGTGAGCAGGGGCATCGGCATGGGCTCCCAACGGGCGTTGGGGTCGTTCATGCTGGATTCCACGGTGGCGATGGTGGAGGCCACGTTGGGGAAGAAGCCGGCCGTATCGTTGGCTACGTAACCGCCGCCGTCGAAGGTGGAGCTGTGGGACCCGTAGTTGGGATCGATGAAGCCCGCGCTGTACCAGGAATAAATCAGCTTCATGGCTTCGCCGTCGTCGTCCGTGCTGCCGCAGAACTGTACCGCGCCATCCACGACGCGCTTGTTGGACAGGCTGCCGGAGGTCATATAGGTGTTGTAGCCCATGAGCATGTAGTTGTCGATCTGGATGGTGCTGAACATATACATGGGCCAGCATTCGGGATGAGCGACCTGGAAGGCCTTGCAGATTTCGGTGATCTGGTCGTAGGTCTTGATGTCCTCAGCTTTGCCCAGGCCCAGAGCATCCAGCCAGTCCTGCCGGACGTAGAATCCCATCTGGGGAGTGACCTCGTCATAGCGGCCGTACATACAGGCCATGTGGGTGTCGTCCAGATAGATGTAAGGCAGAACGTCGGAGTAGGTCTTGGCGGCCTCGTAGCACTCATAGAGGTAGCAGGGCATGTAATCCCGGTAATCGTACAGATTGGCGAAGTAGCCGTCGTCGATGGCGTCCAGCAGGGAGCCGGAATAATAGAAGGAAGCGCCCTGCATGATGTCGTCCAGGTCGTCGGAGGCCAGAAGGACGGCAAAATTTTCGGACCGGTTCTGCCAGGAGACCAGATCGTACTCAATATGCACGCCGGTCATGGTTCGCACGCCGGCCCAAGTGTCCATGGAGCCCCAGCCCTCCGCAGGAATCAGCTCCGGGGAATAGCAGGTGCACCAGTCGGTGAGGATCTCGTCGGTGGTGCAGAGGGGAAGCTCATACACATAGCGCTCGGCGGGATAACCGTCCGCGTTCAGGGTGTATTTCCCGACTGCAAAATTGTAAGGGGAGGGTTCTTCCGTCGCCTCTGGCGCGGCGGTGCTTTCTTCTTCGTCGGAAGGCGCCTGGGTCGCGGGAGCCTGTGTTGCCGGCGCTTTTGTTGCGGGTGCCTGGGTCGCGGGAGCCTGTGTTGCCGGCGCCTGGGTCGCGGGGGTCTCGCCCTGATTGCCTCCGCAGCCGGCGAAGAGACTCAGAAGCAGGAGCAGAGAGAGAACGAGCAGACAGATGCGCTTCATGAGGATTACCTTCCTTTCCGTTTTTTTTGGGATTCTGACTGAAGTATAGCATCGTATTTTTCCGAATTCAACTACCTGTTGTGGTATAAATGCAGTATACGTTCAACATCGTGGGCCTGTCTGCGGCAAGGGGAAAGATCCCGTTTTGACGCGCCGAAGGGAGTGAGTTTTTTTCCAAATTGGTATTGACCTGTGACGTGCTTTGCTATAAAATTATGTAACCAAGAGTATATGAAGGAGGATTGCGCCATGCCTTATGATCTGGAAACCGGTCCCGACAATGTCGTGAATATAAAGGTGATCGGCGTCGGCGGCGCCGGCAACAATGTGGTCAACCACATGGTGGAGGCCGGTACGACCGGTGTGGAATTCATTGCAGTCAATACGGACAAGCAGGTGCTTGCCATCTCCAAGGCGGACCAGAAGGTCCAGATCGGAGAAAAGCTGACTCATGGGCAGGGCGCGGGTTCCGATCCGGAGGTGGGCAAGAAGTCCGCTGAGGAGAGCCGCAATAACCTGGCCAAGATTTTCGAAGATGCGGATATGGCCTTCATCACCGCGGGCATGGGCGGCGGCACCGGTACCGGCGCGGCCCCTGTGGTGGCGGATCTGGCCAAGGAGTCCGGCATCCTTACCGTGGGCGTTGTCACCCGGCCCTTCGCCTTTGAGGGCAAGCGCAAAGCCGCCCAGGCGGATGCGGGCATCCAGGAGCTCCTGGGGAAGGTGGACTCCCTGCTGGTCATCCCCAATGAAAGGCTGAAATACGTATCCGAGCAGAAGATCACCATGTTCAACGCCTTCCGCGTGGCGGATGAAGTCCTGCATCAGGCCGTTACCAGCATTTCCGACCTGATCAAGAACACCGGCTTCATCAACCTGGACTTTGCGGACGTGACCACCATCATGAAGGACGCGGGCTATGCCCATATGGGCGTCGGTCACGCCAGCGGGAAGAACAAGGCGGAAGAGGCGGCGAAGATGGCCGTCACCAGCCCCCTGATGGAGACCAGCATCGATGGGGCCAAGGGCGTTCTGGTGAGCATCATCGGTTCCATGGATATGGCGCTGGAAGAAGTGGAAAAGGCCGCCGGCCTGGTGCAGGAGGCTGCCCATCCCGACGCCAACATCATCTTCGGCGCCGCCTTCGACGAGACCATGGAGGATGAGATCCGTGTGGTCATCATCGCCACCTGCTTTGAGGATGGTCCTCAGGCCGGAGCGAAGAAAGGGGAGGACAAAACGCCCGCCCCTGCACCGGAGAAGGCCGCCCCCGTAGCGGACGAGGACAAAGACTTCAGCGATATCCTGCGGATCTTCCGCTGACCATAATACGATAAACTGTATTCTGCGGGCGGCCTGATGGCCGCCCGCGGTTGCAAATGGGAGGTATTTCCTTGGCAAGTGCACAGACCCTGGTTTTTCCCGAACCGCTGATCACCGCGCTGAGCTTTCTGTTCTGCTTCTGCATGCTGGCCCCCGCGCTGTATTACGTCTGGTTCGTGTACCGGCGAAAGCTGGATCATACCGGCTTGCTGGGCGGGCTGGCCGCCTTTTTCCTTTTCGGTTATCTGATCACGGGATTCTTCCTGGGACTCCTGGTGCCGGAAAGCCGGAGGGAGGGGATGAACCCCTGGAGCTATGCCCTGCTCCGCGGGCTGGTCATTGCCCTGGTGGAAGTGGGCGGCTGCTGGTTCAGCCTCTGGTTTCTCCGTCGGGGCAGGCCGGAGGCCCGGCGCACCGTGCGGGTGCCTATCGGCTTCGGCCTGGGATACCGGCTCTTCGATCTGCTTTACCTGGGCGCTTTCAACGCCCTTTTCCGCCTGCTGAACGCCCTGAGCGTGAATCGGGACGGGCTGGAGACCGTGCTGGAGGGGGTAGGAGCGGAGGAAGCTCCGGCGCTGGAAGCTCAGCTGCGGCTGCTGGCGGAGTCTGCACCTCGGATGTACTGGCTCAGCGCGGTGGACTATCTCTGCCTGCTGGTGCTCTCCGTCTGCGCCGCCCGTCTCCTGTGGTACAGCATGGAGGGGGGACTCAAGCCGGCGGATATCCGTTTCCTCCCCCTGGTGTTTGCCGTACGCCTGGCGGGGGAGTGCCTTCTTGCCCTGTACCAGAGCGGCGGAGGCAGCTTTGCGGCCTGTGCCGGCATCTATTATGTGCTCACGGCAGCACTGGCCTGCTTCACCTGGTATGAATCCGGTCGGCGGGACAGTAAGGAGCTGCTGCACGACGAACACCTGAAGAGCCGGATCAAACCCAAACGATGAAGACAAACAAATAACATAAAGGAGTGTACGGATATGCTGGAAAGCAAATGTTTTGTGGATCCCCTGAGCGCGCCTTTCTCCCGCCGCGGGAGCGACATGGCCTTTGCCAACGCCAATAACGGGGCCAGTCAGTACGGCAAGAATACCCTGTATCTCATGTCCTGCCGGGGCGGCGGTTCCGCCATGACGAACCTGGGAGCCCAGAACGGCTGCCGCCAGGTGGCCCTGGAGCTGATGGACCGCGGTCAGAAGCTGCCCACGGTGATCTCCACCACCGAAGCCGAGGTGATCCTGGAGAGCAATCAAGGCAGCGTCCGTTTCTGCATCGGGGAGCGGAAGCTGATCCTTGGGGAAGGCAAGGACGGCCTGAGCCTGCGCCTGACTCCCCAGCGGGGCGCGTTCGGCGCCGGCGCTCTGGAACTGGGGGACGGGACCTGGCGCTTCCCCTTCGGCGAAAACACCGGGCTGGTGATCCCCTTCAAGGGGACCGTCACCATGCTCCCCGGCGGCGCTCTGCTTCTGAATCCGGATGGGAAGGGCGTGATCTCCTTCGCCATCGAGGAATTCAGCATCGACCCGAAGGCCCGGCCGCTGAAGGACTATCCCAAGTATGCCGCCGCGGTGAAGGCGGTGCAGAAGGAGTTCGACGCCTTCTGCAAGGCGGTGTGTCCCAGCCTTCCGGCGGCGTTTGAGCCCATGCGCCGCCAGGCCCTGTGGAACACCTGGAGCCTGATGCAGGATCCGGATGGGGAGAACGCGTACCAGCACACCATGGTGAACATGATGCGCATCATCTTCGAGAGCGCCTTCGGCTGGCAGCAGGCCATGCAGGCCATCTTCCTCAGCCGGGATCCGAAGCTAGCCTGGAATATCCTCCGCTCCAGCTTTGATTACCAGGATGCCAACGGCCGCATCAAGGACTCCATCACCTATCGCCCCACCAACGGCATGGGCATGAAGCCTCCCTTCCAGGGGGTGGCGCTGGACTGGCTCATGGATCACTGCGACCTGAGCAAGATCAGCAAGGCGGACAAGAAGGATCTGTACGACCATATGGTCCGGTGGGTGGAGTTCTTCTTCAACTTCCGGGATCTGGATAAGGACGGAGTCTGGGAGAACCAGGGACCCGTGGAGACCGGCTGGGAGGACGCCTCCTACTTCTACGTGGGCTTCCCGCTGGCCTGTCCGGATATGAACGCCTATACGGTCCGGCTCATGGACGCCCTGGCCCGCCTGGGCCGGGAGATCGGCGTGCCGGAGGAGGACTGCCTGGTGTGGACCGCCTGGGCGGATAAGCTCACCCAGCAGATCATCGATATGTTCTGGACAGGGGAGCGCTGGGTGGCTGTGAATCCCCGGACGGGGAAGAAGGCGGACTCCCTGAGTCTGCCCATGTTCGGCGCGCTGATCCTGGGGGATCGGCTGCCGAAGGAGATCCTGGACAAGACCGTGGACTTCATCTGGAAGAACGGGTTCGTCACGGATTACGGCTTCGCCTCCGAGAGCGTGGACAGCCCCTATTTCCACCATGGCTTCACCGGCGGCAGCATCATCGTACCCGCCCAGCTCATCTTCTGCCTGGCCCTGGAGGCTGCGGGAAGGAAGGACCTGGCGAAGGAGATGGGCCTCCGGTATGCCCGGACCCTGCGGGACAACGGCATGTTCCATATCCACAACGCCTTCACCGGAGAAGGGGAACGGGGCCTGGTGGCCTTCGGGGAGAAGCAGCTGTTCTGGTCCTCCTGGGCTTCCTCCTGCTATATCTTCTTTGCGGAGCGGTACGGAAAGTAATAAGGCGATAAAAGAATTGAGCACCCTCGCGGCATTCGCCGCGAGGGTGTCCTTTTGTCAGTCTGATTTGCCAAACCTGCTGAGGAGCCAGCGAGCCACGCTGTCCTTGTCATTCGATCCGATCACTGCCGTGGCGGCTGCCTTGAGCTCCGGAACGGCGTTTTCCACGGCATAGGCTTCGTCCGCGATGCGGAACATATCCATATCGTTGATTCCGTCCCCGAATACCACCAGCCGCTCGCAGCCCAGCAACTCCTTCAGCTGGAGGATCGCATGGGATTTGGATGCGCTTTTCGGCATGATCTCCAGCCATTGTTCTCCGGAATAAATATCCCGCTGGTAAACGCAATGGTACAGACCTGAACAGGCTTCATAGAAGGGGGCAAGCTTTTCGGGTTCGTCAATACAGGTGAGGTAGAAAATGTCCCCTGTCAGCAATTCATCCGGTCTCGAAACCGGGCGGTCTCTGCTGTCTCCCAGCCTGCTCAGGACAAAGTTCCTTGTGGCGGCATTGATCGCGTCCTTTTGATAAGAAAACTTCTCTTCCTCGCCGACATAAGCATAGACGATCGGCTGAATGCTTTTCTCGATTAATTCCCGAATCAGCTTGACGATCGGATCCTTTTCAAAGAAGTTTTCACATAAGCGCTTTCTGCTGACATTATCCAGAATGAACGCCCCATTATACAGGATAAGGGGAAATGCCGCGGTCAATCCCTCTGTCGCTCTGTGGGCGGTATTGTATGACCGAGCGGTGGCATAGGAGAACAGCATACCCTCCTGAACCAGGGCGTTGATGGCGGCGTTGGTAAACGGGGAGGTCCTTTGATCGGACCGGAGCAGCGTTCCGTCCAGGTCGGAGACATACAGCGTCTTCATTACGCTCTATTCGGCCTCCAAAGCCTTCTTCAGCGCTTCCAGCTGCCCGTCCACCTGTTCCGGAGCAGTGCCCCCCAGGGAGGAACGGCGCAGGACGCAGGCGTCCAGATCCAGGGCTTTGTAGAGATCGGCGTCGAACACCGGGCTGGCTTCCCGATAGGCCTCCAGGGGAAGCTCCTCCAGGGTAACGCCTTCCCTGACGCACTTGCCCACCAGCTGCCCCACCAGCTTATAGGCGCTGCGGAAGGGGACGCCCTTTTTCTCCACCAGCCAGTCCGCCAGGTCCGTGGCGTTGATGAAGCCCATGGCGGCGGCGCGGCGCATGGTTTCCCCGTTTACCTTCATGCTCTCCAGCATGGGTGCCAGAACGCCCAGACAGGCGTCCGCCGTATCGAAGGCGTCGAAGATGGCCTCCTTGTCCTCCTGCATATCCTTGTTGTAGGCAAGGGGGAGGCCCTTCATCACCGTGAGCAGGCCCATCAGGTCGCCGTATACCCGGCCGGTCTTGCCCCGGATCAGCTCCGCCATATCCGGGTTCTTTTTCTGGGGCATGATGGAGGAACCGGTGGTCCAGGCATCGGAGAGCTCGATGAACTTGAATTCCCAGCTGGACCAGAGGATCAGTTCTTCCGAGAGGCGGGAGAGATGGGTCATGAGGATGGCCAGGGAAGCAGCCAGCTCCAGGATGAAATCCCGGTCTGACACCGCGTCCAGGCTGTTCAGACTGACACCGGTGAAGCCCAGCTCCCGGGCGGTCATCTCCCGGTCGATGGGATGACTGGTGCCCGCCAGGGCGCAGGCCCCCAGGGGATTCTGGCTGTCCATCCGGGCGGCGGCGTCCTTCAGCCGCCCCAGGTCCCGCAGCAGCATCCAGGCATAGGCCAGGAGCTGATGCCCGAAGGTGATGGGCTGAGCCCGCTGCAGATGGGTATATCCGGGCATGACGGTACCGCGGTTGGCTTCCGCCTGGGTCATGAGAGAGGAGATCACGGCGCGGATCTTTCCCCGGGTGTCCGAGACCCGGCTGCGGAGATACAGACGGGCGTCCACCGCCACCTGGTCGTTCCGGCTGCGGGCGGTGTGCAGCATCCGCCCCGCGTCGCCCTTTCGTTTGGTGAGCTCCGCTTCCACAAAGCTGTGGATATCCTCCGCTTCCGGATCGATGGTCAACGTGCCGGAATCCAGTTCCTTCAGGATCTCCTCCAGACCGGCCAGGATCTCCTCCACCGCCTCAGGCGGGACGATCCCCTGAGCACCCAGCATGGCGGCATGGGCCATGCTGCCCCGGATATCCTGCCGGTACATGCGGCTGTCCACCCGGATGGAGGCGTTGAAATCGTCCGCCGCCGCATCTGTGGGGCTGCCGGCCCGGCCCTCCCAAAGCCGTGCCATCAGGCCTTTTTCCCGTCCACCACGGCCTGGATCCGGGTGGGCAGACCATAGAGCCGGATGAAGCCGTCCGCGTCGGACTGCCGGTAATCGGATTCGCCGAAGGTGGCGATCTCTTCGGAATAGAGGGTGTTGGGGCTCCAGACCCCGGCGTTGATGATGTTGCCCTTGTAGAGCTTCAGCCTGACCTTGCCCGTGACCCGTTCCTGGGTCTTGGTGACGAAGGCGGCCAGCGCCTCCCGCAGGGGGCTGAACCACTGGCCGTTGTACACCAGCTCGCCGTAGGTGATGCTCAGCTCCTGCTTCTTGTGGAGGGTGAGCTTATCCAGGCACAGGGTCTCCAGCACCTCATGGGCCTTATAGAGGATGGTGCCGCCGGGCGTCTCGTATACGCCCCGGCTCTTCATGCCCACCAGCCGGTTCTCCACCAGGTCCAGCAGGCCGATGCCGTTCTCGCCGCCCAGCTTGTTCAGCTTCTCCACGATTTCAACAGGCCCCAGCTTCTCGCCGTCGACGGCCACCGGGATGCCTTTCTCGAAGGAAACGGTCACATAGGTGG
>CAMZIY010000049.1 GCA_947307365.1 uncultured Clostridia bacterium | reverse complement strand
TCCAGCAGCTGCTTCATGGATACGACTGCCATTTTGCATTCCTCCTGTTTTTGTTTATTACCTCCACGGGGTCCGGCAGGACCACCCGAGTTCTCGGGAACCCGGCCCTGCTAACAGTCCGTGTGCGTAATGCCGATAAATTATAGCAAGCTCCTCCCGCAAGTGCAAGTGTTTTTTTCAGGTTTTTTCCTTTTTCGTTGACTTCCCGCATCCCGGGCATATAATTGAGACATACTGACGACAGAAAGGAAATATCGATATGACCGAACTGAAAGCCCGCAAGGACATGGATCCCGCCTATCAGTGGGATTTCACCCCCATCTATCCCGACAAGGAGGCCTGGGAGGCGGAATTCCGGGCCCTGACGAAGGAAACGGAGACCGTCGCCGCCCTGAAGGGGACCTTCAAGACCTCTCCCCAGAGTCTGAAGCAGGGACTGGATACCCTGTTCGCCCTGGAGGAGCGGCTGGAGAAATGCGTCATCTACGCCATGCTCCACCAGTCCGCCGACGGCGGGGACGAGGAATACCAGGCCATGAACGAGCGGGCGGAGAACCTGGCCAACGCCTACTCCTCCGCCGTGAGCTTCCTGGAGCCGGAGATCCTCTCCATCGACCCGGATCAGCTCTCCGCCTGGCTGGAGTGGCCGGAGATGGAGCTCTACCGCCACCGGATCCTGGATATCTGCCGGACCCGGAACCATGTGCTGGACGAGGCAACGGAAGGCCTGCTGGCCCGGCTGGACCGGCCCGCCTCCGCCCCGGGGAACGCCTTCTCCATGCTCCATGCCGTGGACATGACCTTCCCGAATATCAAGGATGAGGAGGGCAACGAGGTCGCCCTCACCAACGGCAACTTCGAGGTGTTCCGGATCAGCCGGGATCCCCGGGTGCGGGAGGACGCCTTCCGCCTTTACTTCGGGGCCTTCGAGCAGTTCAAAAACACCCTCACCGCCCTGTATTCCGGAAACGTGCAAATGGATAATTTCCAGGCTGTCACCCGGCATTATCCGGACGCCTGCACCGCCTCTCTGGACGGGAACAACGTCCCCGTGAGCGTGTACGACAGCCTGGTCTCCGCGGTGCACGAGGCCCTGCCGGATATGCGCCGGTATCTGGAGATCCGCCGGAAGCGCCTGGGGCTGGAGGAGCTCCATCTGTGCGACCTGTACACCCCCATCGTGGAGAACGTGGAGTTCCCCGTGTCCTTCGCCGAATCCCGGGACCTGGTGAAGAAGGCCCTCCTGCCCCTGGGGGCGGAGTATCAGACCCTGCTGGACCGGGCCTACGACGAGAAGTGGATGGATGTATACGAGAACAAGGGCAAGGATACGGGAGCCTTCTCCTGCGGCATCTACGGGGTGCATCCCTACGTCCTGCTGAACTATACGGACACCCTGGAGGACGCCTTCACCGTGGCCCATGAGCTGGGCCACTCCATGCACAGCTTCTTCAGCGACCGGGCCAACGCCTACGCCAACGCGGGATATTCCCTCATGGTGGCGGAGGTGGCCTCCACGGTGAACGAGGTGCTGCTCAGCCGGTATCTGCTGAAGACCGAGACGGATCCCCGCCGGAAGGCCTACGTGCTGAACCGCTTCCTGGAGGGCTTCCGCACCACCCTCTTCCGTCAGACCCTGTTTGCGGAGTTCGAGCGGAAGGCCCATGAGATGGACGCCGCCGGGGAGCCCCTCACCGCCTCCGCCCTGTCCCAGGTGTACCACGATCTCAACGCCCTGTATTACGACGGCTGCGTGACGGACGGATACGGGGATATCGAGTGGGCCCGCATCCCCCATTTCTACCGGAGCTTCTACGTGTACCAGTACGCCACGGGCTTCAGCAGCGCCGTGGCCATCGCGCAGCACATCCTGGATACCGGGGACGCCTCCGGCTACCTCCGCTTCCTCACCACCGGCGGCAGCGACTATCCCCTGGAGGAGCTGAAGATCGCCGGGGTGGATCTGACGAAACCGGAAACGGTGAAGGACGCCCTGGCGGTCTTCTCCCGGACCCTCACGGAGTTTGAGGAGATCCTGAACAGCCTGTAAGAAAGGCGAAGAGCCCCCGCAGATAGGTCTCCCGGTCCCGGCGGAAGCCGTCCCCGTGGCCGGACCGGAGCCGCAGGAGACGGCTCTCCTTCCCCGCGATCCATAATAGTCTCTCGGCTTCAGCCGCCGGGACCAGGTCGTCCCCCTCCCCCCGAAGGAACAGGATGGGCGCTCTGGTCCCGGCGGTCTGTCTGCGGAGGGAAAGGGAGGGGAGATCAAAGCCGGTCTCCCGCCGGAGAAAAGCGGAGATCCCCCATTCCAGGAGCTTGCCTCCGCCGGATAGAGCCCGGTCCCCCTGTGTCTTCAGATCGGGGACGGGACTGTCCGCCGCCACGGCCAGGAGTCCCTCCGGCCGCTCCCCTGCAGCGGCCAGGGCGGCGTTGGCCCCCAGGTCCACCCCGTGGAGGACGATCGCCGCATGGGGATGCCTTTCCCGGATCATACCCATCCAGGCCAGAACGTCCGCCCCGTCCCCGACCCCCATGCCCCGGCGCTTTCCCCCGCTTCCGCCGCAGCCCCGCAGGTCCGGGATCAGGGTGCTCCAGCCCCTGGCCCGGTAGGCCTCCCCCAGTCCGGCCAGGCTCTCCCCCGTCTCCCCCCGGCCGTGGAGGAGCAGGGCCCATTTCTCCCCCGTCCCTGCGGTCATGGCGGAGGCCCGGAGCCGGACCCCGTCTCCGGCGTCGAGGGTCCATTCTTCCCCCGGGGGCGGGCTGCCCGCGGGGCCCCGCCCCGCCAGACCCAGGGCCAGGCTGCGGGAGAGCAGGAGCCACATGGCCAGAGCGCCCAGCAGCCCTCCCGCCAGGAGCGGGAGAGCGAATCGAATGAAACGTTTCATGGGGGAAGTATGGACGTCCGGAGAAGAAAGTATACCGACAGGGCGGGCGCTCATCATGCAAAAACCCCCGCGGAGCGTGCCCGCGGGGGATCAGACCCGATTCAATATTCAACTCGCAGCTCTTACGGATCCTCCGTCAGGATCGCTTCGTTCCCCAGGGTGAGGAAGAGGGAATAGATCCCGTCCACCACGTCCGGGAACAGTTCCGGGGGATAGGGGTCCTCCCCCACATAGGGGCATAGCTCCAGGGTGGCGCAGAATTTCCTCGTTTCCACCCGGGCGGTGTTCACCAGGTAACCGCCCCGGCCCGAAACGTCCTCCGCTCCCATGAGCCCGTAGCCGAAGGCGTTGGAGAGCCTCCGGGCAGCGGGATAATGGGCGTCGTACAGATCCAGGGTGTCCGTATCCAGCCAGTAGATCACCTCGCCCCGGATATGGAGGGAGATGAACAGGCGCCAGTCGGTGCTGTCCAGCAGGTCCTGCATGGCCCGGGCCTCCGGCTCGCTCAGGGGGGACGGTCCGCACCAGCCTGCGTCGCAGGGGCCGTTGATCTCGTCCCGGATCCCCCATTTATGGGCGAAGTTGGCGTTCAGGTCCACGCCCCGGATATTGGCCTTCCAGTCGGAAAAGTCATGGGCCTCGTCGTACCCCATGTCCAGGATGGCGTCCGGGTCCTTCACCGCCACCAGCCCCTTCTGGGCCAGCTCGATCCCGTCCGGATTCGCCATGGGCATGACGCGGAACTTCACCCGGTCCAGGATATCCCGGTACCGGACCCCGTTCCATTCCCCGTCCGCCTGGTACCCCTGGCAGTACTGATCCACCAGGTACATGACCACGTTGGTGGCGATGTGCTCGCAGGCGTGCATGGAGGAGATGAGCACGATCTCCAGATCCCCCCGGCCGAAATCGAAGACGGGGATCGGCCGTCCCTCCGCCGTCTCCCCCAGGGTATAGACCCGGAGGAGCTGGGGATACCGTTCCTCCAGCGCCGTCAGATCCGCCCGGAGCTGGGCGTAGTCATAGAGGCAGTAGGGGTTGACGATGGATTCCGCCGAAAGGCCCGCGGGACTGAAATCCCTGGAGGCGGGCGCTTCCGTGGGCTCGGGAGTGGGCTCCGGAGTGGGTTCGGGGGTGGGCTCGGGAGTGGGGTCCGGCGTGGGGAGAGGCGCAGGCGCGGGTTCCGGCGTAGGCAGAGGCGCCGCCGTCACCACAGGGGGAACGGCGGTGGGAGTTGGAACAGTCTCAGGGGCGGAGGTCCCGGACGGAGCCGGATCTCCGGCCCAGATCCGAAGCGTCAGAACGCCCGCGATCACCAGGGCCAGGATCAGGCAGCCGACCAGGACCTCCGTCAAACAGCTGCCGCGAGGTCTGTTTTTCACGTATTAACCGCAGTAAACCTTTCTGGAGACCTCATAGAGGATATACGGGGCCCTCTCGGGAGCAAAGCGCAGGTTGCCCATCGCGTGGGGATGCTTCCGCACGAAGGTCTCGATGACCTCCCGCAGCTCCTCTTCGCTCATGTCTTCCCGGATGCCGGTGATGGGCATACCCAGGACGATCTGCTCGCCGTACTTCTCATAGAGCATCTCAAAGTCGTTCATAGGCTGGCCGGACCAGGAGTCCACCCCGGCGTCGATCATGGCGGGGACCAGCATCTCGTTCTTGCCGCAGGAATGGAGATCCAGCTTCATGCCGTACTTATGGGCGCTGTCCACCACCCGCTTCAGGTAGGGGACGATCATCTCCCGCACGGTGGCCAGGCTGAAGAAGGGAGCCCGCTGGGAGCCCCAGTCATCGTGGAAGTTGATCACGTCGCAGTCCAGATACTTCTTGTAGTACATCATGTACTCGTCATAGAAGGTGGCCAGCCGGTCGAAGAGGCGGTGCACCGCTTCCTGCTGATCCTCATCGATGAGGGCGAAGGCAGCGTCTTCAAAATCCACGAAGGAGATGAGCCTCTCGAAGAAGCCGGTGAGGATGGTCACCACCAGGGTGCGGCCGGGCTTGATGTAGCTCTCCTTGTTCCGCTTGCCCATGGCCTCCCAGTCCATCAGATCCTCCACCTTGGGGAAGGTGATATAGTCCTCCCAATGGTTCAGATCCTTCACCTTGGGCTCGCCGGGACGGACCATGGAGCCGCCCACGGTGGGGATATATTCCCATTCCACGCCGAACATATCCGGGCCGCCTGCGTTCTTGAGGTCCAGCTTGGCCGCCTCGAAGACGAAGCCCCGGGCGATGTTATCCGGGCACATGGGGGTGATCATCTGGGTGTCGCCGCTGCCGGGCATCCAGAGAGGGAGCTCCTTGCTCAGGAGCAGCATGTGGTTTTCCTTGGGGGTGATGGGGGTATTGAAGATGGGGGTGGGCTTCATGTTGGGGCCGAAGCCGGGGTTGAAACCGATGGGTTCCAGTTCCTTGGGGTCAAAGGGTATACGATTCATCTCTTGCACTCCTCTTTTCAATATAATACATTTTTAGTTGATCCGTTTTCCGGGGACTGCTCCTGCGGCGGGAGCCCCCATCCTTCATATTGTATATCATAACACCTTCAGGAGGGATTTACAATAGCGGTGAGCGGTTCGTGAAAGGAATCGTTTGCGGCGTCTCCCCGCCGCGGGGGACCGCTCGCCGGAGGACTGCGGTCCCCCGCCGTCTTCCGCAGGGCGGCTGCCTGATGCGGGGCAGACACAATCCATGACGCAGAGAGTCGATGGAAGTTCCATAGAAATCCATGCGCCTGCCAGGGGCTATTGCGCCGGTTTACCTTCCATGCTACAATAAGGCAAATACCTGAATCAAAAGGAGGCCGTTTATATGGATATGCCCAAGCTGGATACCCCCTGGAAGCTCACAAAACCCGATCCCAACGTCCCCGGATCCCAGGGCGAGGTGGACGTCTCCGGCATCACGCGCAAATGGCTGGACGTCCCCTATGCGTCCCAGTCCCCCAGCCAGAAGCTGGATATCTTCCTGCCTGAGGAGGGGGCGGGCCCCTTCCCGGTGCTGATCTTCATGCACGGCGGCGCCTACCTGTTCGGCACCAAGCGGGACATGCAGTTCCTCCATGCCGTGGACGGCGTCACAAAGGGCTACGCCGTGGTGACGGTGGAGCAGCGTCTGGCCTTCGAGGCCCAGTTCCCCTACGGCCTGTTCGACCTGAAGGCCGCCATCCGTTTCCTCCGGGCCAACGCGGGGAAGTATTCCCTGGATCCGGACCGCTTCGCCCTCAGCGGGGACAGCGCCGGGGCCTACTATGCCGTCATGGCTGCCGCCACCCAGGATATCCCCGGCTACGAGGACTTCACCATGGGGAACCCCGACGTTTCCAGCAAGGTCCAGGCGGTGGTGGGCTGGTACGGCTGCTACCATCTGATGGAGATGCTGCCTCCGGAGCCGGATCCGGATAATCCGCCTCCTCCGCCCCCGGCGGACATGCCTCCCATGCCGGACCTGTATCAGTTCCTGGTGGGCGCCAAGCCCCGGGCGATCCACGGCCTCATGTACTTTACCAATCCCCTGAACTTCGTCACCCCCGCCTTCCCGCCCATCCTCATCCAGGCGGGCACCGGGGACCAGGTGGTGCCCCATAACCAGAGCATCATGCTCCATGAGAAGATCCGGGCGGTGTGCGGCGAGGGCCGCAGCACCCTCCAGCTCATGGAGGGCTGGAACCATGGGGGCTTCAGCTTCGGCTGGTACGAGCCCAAGCATCAGACGGAGGTGTACCGCTTCCTGGACCGGGTGCTGAAATAAAGCGCGTTGCATTTTCCCCTGCCTGTGATATAATAAGAAAAACCCAAATTTGTAATTTTAGGAAAGGATGATCGACTATGATTCCCTCCATTACCTCTATGAAAGACGCTTTCTCCCTGAAGGGGAAGAACGCCCTCATCACTGGCGGCAACCGGGGCCTGGGCCTGGCCATCGCCAAGGCCTTCGCCGAGCAGGGCGCCAACGTGGCCATCTTCTGCCGGGACGCCAAGAAGGCGGCCGAGGCCATCGAGGAACTGAAGCCCTTCGGCGGCAAGTACGAGAGCTTCAGCTGCAACGTGGTGGACCTGCAGAACGTGCGGGAAGTGGTAGCCAAGGCCTGGGACGCCTTCGGCGGCTTCGAGATCCTGGTGAACAACGCGGGCGTCACCTGCGTCAGCGAGCTGCTGGATATGGACGAGGAGCTGTCCGACTGGTACCGCGTCCTGAACACCGACCTGAACGGCACCGTCCACATGACCTATGAGGTGGGCAAGAAGATGCGGGACGCCGGCAAGGGCGGCAGCATCATCAACATCGCCTCCAACGCGGCCTTCATCGTGAACAAGACCCAGGCCATGAGCCCCTACAGCTGCTCCAAGGCCGCCGTGGTGCACTTCACCCACTGCATGGCCTGCGAGCTGGGCAAGTACAACATCCGCGTGAACGCCATCTGCCCGGGCTTCACCAACACCGACCTGAGCCAGTTCATCCCCAAGGATATGTTCGACTACATCAACAACCAGATGCCTCTCGGCCGCTTCGGCGAGCCCATCGAGGTGGGCGCTCTGGCCGTGTACTTCGCCTCCCCCGCGGCGGCCCAGGTCACCGGCACCGCCCAGGTCATCGACGGCGGCTATATCCTCTCCTGCTGATATGGGAAAATACACCGGCATCCTGCTGGTGAGCGACTGGGACCGCACCGTGACCGGGCCGGACCGCAAGGTCCCCCCGGCCAACACGGAGGCGGTCCTCCGCTTTATGGAGGAGGGCGGGCTCCTTTCCATCGCCACCGGCCATACCCGGCTGAGCCATAAGAGCCGCTGGGATCAGCTGCCCACCAACGCCCCGCACATCGTCTTCAACGGAGCGGAGATCTACGATTACCGGGAGGAGAAGAGCCTCTGGCAGGGGGTCCTGCCGGAGGAAGCCCGCCGCCTCTTCATCCGGCTGCTGAAGAAGTATCCGCAGCTGCATTTTGAGATCCAGTGTCCCGCCGAGACCTACGTCTTCGGGGAGGATATGGGGCTGGCGGAGATCATGAAAAAGATGGGGGTCCCCATCCGCCGGGCCCCTCTGGGGGAGGTGCCCCGGCCCTGGCTCCAGTTCGCCGTCTCCGGCAGCCCCGGAAGCTCCCGGGGAAAGGGAGAGGGGCAGGAGGAGACGGACTGGTTCCGGTACTCCGACGGGGAGATCGACGCCCTCTTCGGGGGCATTCTGGAGGCGGTGAACGCCCCGGGTACCGGCTGCTTCGGCAGCCGGAGTCTCCCCTTCCTCATAGAGGCCCAGGCCCTGGGCTGCTCCAAGGGGGAGACGGCAAAGCGTCTCCAGGCCCTCCTGGGCTGCCATACCCTGGTGTGCTGCGGGGACGCCATGAACGACCTGAGCATGCTGCAGGCGGCGGACCGGGCTTTCGTCGCCGGGGACGGGGCGAAGGAACTGCTGGACAAAGGGTTCGAGGTCACGGTCCCCTCCGCCGAGGGAGTCCTGGCGGACGCCATCGGGAGGCTGTAGGACAGAATGAAGCCCTTTGAAATCACTCGGATCGGTCTGGAGGACTGGCCGAAGTGCGGCGCCATCTGGAATATGGCGGCGTTCCCCTATACGGAGAAATTCCGGGAACAGATCCGGGCGGGTAACCGGGAGGTGTATATCCTGACGGTGGACGGGACGTATATCGCCGAGTGCGACTTGGTGAAGGATAACCCGGAGTACGGCACGGTTCCCGGTCGGCGGCTGTACCTCTCCCGGCTGATCGTGAGAAGGGATTGCCGGGGACAGGGATACGGCAGGGCGCTTACGGCGCACCTCCTGGACCTGGCCCTGGAGCGGGGATACCGGGAGATCGCCCTGGGAGTGGATAAGGAAAACGCCCCCGCCCTGGGGCTGTACCGCAGCCTGGGCTTCGCCGTCTACGAAGAGGCGGAGGATCAGGACGGGGAGTTTTACCGGATGGAGAAAAAGCTGCGGGAATAAGGGAACGCCGCAGCTTGCCCGATCTTCCTGCGCCTCGCCGCGGAGCGTTCCCGCCGGCATGGCGGATATCTTGTCATCCCCCCTTTTCCTGTGCTATACTCACACGAAAGCAAAAGCGAGGAGGTGCGGGAGTGTATCGCATTTTTCTGGTGGAGGACGACCGGGGCATCGCGGAGGCCATTGCGGCCCAGACCGCCCTGTGGGACATGGAGACCGTCTGCGTGAAGGACTTCCGCCGGGTGATGGCGGAGTTCACCCAATGCTCCCCCCAGCTGGTGCTGCTGGATATCTCCCTCCCCTTCTATGACGGCTACCACTGGTGCCGGGAGATCCGCAGTGTCTCCAGCGTTCCGGTGATCTTTATCTCCTCCGCCGCGGACAATCTCAATATCGTCATGGCGATGAACATGGGGGCGGACGACTTCATCGCCAAGCCCTTCGACCAGAGCGTGCTCATGGCGAAGATCAACGCCCTTCTCCGCCGGACCTACGATTTCGGCGGCACCCTGCCGGTGCTGGAGCACCGGGGCGCCCTGCTGAACACCGGGGACGGCACCCTGGTGTACGGAGGGGAAAAGCTGGAGCTGACGAAGAACGAGTACCGCATCCTCCTGGCTCTGATGCAGTCCAAGGGAAAGATCGTCAGCCGGGAAAAGCTCATGGAGCTGCTGTGGGAATCGGATGAATTCGTGGACGACAATACCCTGACGGTGAACGTGGGCCGTCTGCGGAAGAAGCTGGACGGCCTGGGCCTCCGGGACTTCATCGTCACCCGCCACGGCGTGGGGTATCTGGTGGGATGAAGGACTTTCTCCGGCCCTGGCTCCGCAGCCGCCTTCCCGCCCTGGGGCTCTTTCTTCTGTGCTGCGCCGTTTTCGCCCTGGTGTTCCGGCTCTACGGTCTGCCCCTGGGGGCGGTGGGGTATCCCGCCCTCATCAGCGCCGTTCTGTGGCTGATCTTCGCCCTGCTCCGGTTCCGGAAGTCGTACCGGAAGCACCGGATCCTCTCCGCCCTCACCGCCGCCCTCACGGAGGACATGCTCCCGGAGGCGGATATCCCGGAGGACGGGGATTACCGCCGGATCATCGCCCTGCTCCAGGAGGCCCGTCTGGCCCGGGAGGCGGAGGCGCAGCGGAAGGCCGCCGACATGACGGAGTACTACACCCTCTGGGCCCACCAGATCAAGACGCCCCTGGCGGCCATGCGCCTCACCCTGCAGAACGAGGACACCCCTCTCTCCCGCCGCCTGACGGCGGAGCTGGGCCGGGTGGACCGGTACGTGGAGATGGTGCTGGCCTACCTGCGGCTGGACTCCTCCGCCACGGACTACGTCCTGCGGGAGTACGACCTGGATCCCATCCTCCGGGCCGCGGTGAAGCGCTTCTCCGGGGAGTTCATCCACCGCCGCCTGGCCCTGGACCTGCAGCCCACGCATCTCCGGGTGCTGACGGACGAGAAATGGCTCTCCTTCGTGCTGGAGCAGCTCATATCCAACGCCCTGAAGTACACCCCTTCCGGGAAGATCAGCATCTATGGGGAGGGACCGGCGATGCTCTGCATCGCGGATACGGGTATCGGTATCGCCCCGGAGGATCTCCCCCGGATCTTCGAGCCGGGCTTCACCGGGCTCAACGGGCGGTCGGACAAACGGGCCAGCGGCCTGGGGCTGTACCTCTGCCGCCGGGTCTGCCGGAACCTGGGCCACGGGATCTCCGCGGAATCGGAGCCGGGCCGGGGCACCGTCCTGCGCCTGGATCTCAGCCGAAAGCCCCTGCAGGCGGAGTGAATGTGACAAAAGCGTAAGAAACCGGCGGGAAAATGTAAGCCGATCCCATGGCGGCGCATTTTCCCGCCTGTTATGATATGGGCAGAATTCCGAAGGAGGAAAACTGCAATGAGTATTCTGGAAGTCCGCGATCTGAGAAAGGTCTATACCTCCCGCTTCGGCACCCAGCAGGTGGAAGCCCTGCGCCGGGTGAATTTCACCGTGGAGCAGGGAGAATACGTGGCGGTGATGGGGGAATCCGGCAGCGGCAAGACCACCCTGCTGAACCTCCTGGCCGCCCTGGATAAGCCCACCTCCGGCTCCGTCCTCCTGGACGGGGTGGATACCGCCTCCCTGCCGGAGAAGGACGTGGCGGCCTTCCGCCGGGACCACCTGGGCTTCGTGTTCCAGGAGTTCAATCTTCTGGATACCTTCACTCTGGAGGACAATATCTTCCTCCCCCTGGTTTTGGCGGGAAAGAGCCATCAGGAGATGGCGGAGCGCCTGGCCCCCCTGGCCCGGGAGCTGGGGATCGACGCTCTCCTGAAGAAGTACCCCTACGAGGTCTCCGGCGGACAGAAGCAGCGGGCCGCCGCCGCCCGGGCCCTGATCACGGAGCCCCGGATCCTGCTGGCGGACGAACCCACCGGTGCCCTGGATTCCCGGAGCACGGACGAGCTCCTCTCCCTCTTCGCCCAGGTGAACCGCCGGGGCCAGACCATCGTCATGGTGACCCACAGCGTCAAGGCGGCCAGCCATGCCACCCGGGTGCTGTTCATCCGGGACGGGGAGGTCTACCACCAGCTGTACCGGGGAAATGACACCAACGAGCAGCTGTATCAGAAGATCTCCGATACCCTGACCGTGCTGGCGACGGGAGGCGAGGTCCGATGAAGAGGGGCTTTTATCTCCGCCTGGCCCTGGACGGGATGCGGAAGAACCGGCGGCTTTACGTCCCCTTCCTCCTGACCTGTTCGGGCATGGTGATGATGTTCTACATCCTGTACAGCCTGGCCTATTCCCCCGCGGTGCGGAACATGCGCGGCGGCGGTACCATGGCCATGATCCTGCTCCTGGGTACCGTCGTCATGGCGGTGTTCGCCCTGCTGTTTCTGCTGTACACCAACTCCTTCCTGGCCCGTCGCCGGAACCGGGAATTCGGCCTCTACAACGTTCTGGGCATGAACAAGCGGAACCTGGGCCGCATCCTCCTGTGGGAGACGATCCTCTCCGCCCTGATCTCCCTCCTGGCGGGCCTGGCCTTCGGCCTGCTCTTCGCCAAGCTGGCGGAGCTGTTCCTGGCCCATATGGCCGGAGAGACCGCCGGCTACGCCCTCACCGTGGAGCCCCGGAGCATGCTGGCCGCCATCCTCTTCTTCGGGGTGATCTTCGCAGTCCTCCTGATCGTCTCCCTGGCCCGGGTGGGGATCTCCAAGCCCCTGGACCTGCTGAAGAGCGAAGCGGCGGGGGAAAAGCCTCCCAAGGCCAACTGGGTCTTCGCCGTGATCGGCGTACTGATCCTGGGAGCGGCCTACTGGCTGGCTGTCTCCATCCAGGCCCCCCTCACCGCCCTGACCGTATTCTTCATCGCCGTGGTGATGGTGATCCTGGCCACCTACCTGCTGTTCATCTCCGGGTCTGTTGCATTATGTAAACTTCTTCAGAAGAACAAGTCTTACTACTACCGCAGCGACCACTTCGTCTCCGTGTCCTCCATGGCCTTCCGCATGAAGCGCAACGGGGCGGGTCTGGCCTCCATCTGCATCCTGGCCACCATGGTGCTGGTGATGCTGGCCACCACCAGCTGCCTGTACTTCGGCGGGGAGGACGCCCTGCGGGGGGAGTGCCCCTACGACGTCTCCTTCTCCCTGCGCTACGAGCACCCGGAGGATTGCGATCCGGAGGTCTCGGAAGCGCTCTGTGAACTGGCCCATACCCTGTCCGATGGGCGGGAGAAGGATCTGACCGCCTACACCCTCGCCGGGGTGAGCGGGCTGTTCCGGGACGGGGTCCTGGAGATAGACGGCTACAGCCGGTTCGCGGACCTCACCTCCTCCGCCTCCGTTCTGGAAAAGATCCGCACCGTGTATCTGATGCCGCTGGACGAATACAACCGTCTCATGGGCGCCGACTACGTC
Source organism: uncultured Clostridia bacterium (assembly GCA_947307365.1). Classification (GTDB taxonomy): domain Bacteria; phylum Bacillota; class Clostridia; order Oscillospirales; family Oscillospiraceae; genus UBA1774. The sequence continues at coordinate 955 of CAMZIY010000049.1, read as the reverse complement.
CTGGAGGACGGGGAAGCCCTGGTGTGGTCCAGCAAGAAGGCCTACGGATACGATACTCTCACCTTCAAGGGCTGCGAGCCCATCCGCATCGCGGGCAGCGTCGAGGATCTGCCCTTCCGCGTCTCCGCCTCCGATACCCTGGTCACCCTGTACTGTCTCATCGTCCCGGACTGGACGGCCCGGGCCACGGAGCTCTGTGATTTCACCGCCGGTCTGGAGGATCCTCTGATCGCCACGGAGACCCTGCAGCTCTGCTCCTTCGACCTGCCGGGCGTACCGGAGGAGGAACAGATCCGCATCACGGAGGAGATCGTCCAGACCATGATCGACGAGCAGAAAAGACCGGATTCGTGTTACAGCATGGGCTGCAAGACCCGGGCGGCCAACCGCACCGACTTCTTCAGCATGTACGGCAGCCTGTTCTTCCTGGGCATCGTCCTTTCCATCGTCTTTGTCGCCGCCGCCGCCCTGATCATCTACTACAAGCAGCTCTCCGAGGGCTACGAGGATCAGCGCCGCTTCGGCATCATGCAGAAGGTGGGGATGACGGTGAAGGAGATCAAAAGCGCCGTCAACGCCCAGGTGCTCACGGTGTTCTTCGCTCCCCTGCTCCTGGCGGGGCTGCACCTGGCCTTTGCCTTCCCCTTCCTGCACAAGATCATCCGCCTCTTCGGCGTGCTCAACACGCCTCTGCTGATCCTCACCAGCGTGATCTGCTTCCTGGCCTTCGCCCTGTTCTACGTCTTCGTGTATCGCTCCACCGCCCGGACCTACGTGGCCATCGTCAGCGCCGGGGAGGAAGGACGGTAAAGCGGCAAAAGTCCATAATAAGGCCACCCCTCCGGAACACAAACTCCGGAGGGGTTTTTAACGATCCGCTCCAATAAGGTTTGCCTCCGGCGGCCCGGTTTCTCCTGCGCGAGAGAAACCGGGGAAAGAGCGCGGCGGGGCTACG
>CAMZIY010000048.1 GCA_947307365.1 uncultured Clostridia bacterium | reverse complement strand
CGTATGCCGTCTTCTGCTGAAAAAGGAGACCATCCTCCAGTCCGCCGTGGTGAAGGTCACCCGGAACGCGGACGTTTTCCTTACGGATATGGTAGCCGCGAGGAACGAGGATCTGCGGCGGAACATGTCCTCCATGCTTTCCAAGCGGAAGCGGGAGCAGCCGGTGCGGGTGCAGATCTACGGCAAGCTCACGGATGCCGCCAAAGCCCTGCTGCTGAAAAAGCTCCGGGTGCCGGAGAGCCGGGTGTTCAGCGTTTCCGCCCCCTTCGACCTCAGCTTCCGCTCCTGCATCGCCGGGTCTGACAGCCTGCGCTATCCCGAACGGAAGCCCGCCCGGGAGATCGGCCTGAAAAAGGGCGAGTACTTCCGGTATATCGAGAAGCACGATCTGCTTCTCAGCTACCCCTTCCAGAGCATGATGCCCTTCGTGGATCTGATCTACGAGGCGGCGGACGATCCGGAGGTCCTGAGCATCAAGATCACCCTGTACCGCATGTCCGCCAGCAGCAAGATCGCCGCCGCCCTGGCCTACGCGGCGGACCGGGGGAAGGACGTGCTCTGCCTCCTGGAGCTGCGGGCCCGCTTCGACGAGCAGAACAACATCGACTATTCCGAGCTGCTGGAGGACGCGGGCTGCCGGGTGATCTACGGCCTGCCCGAATTCAAGGTCCACAGCAAGCTCTGCGTCATCACCCGGGAGCACGGGGGGAACCTGAGCTACATCACCCAGGTGGGCACCGGGAACTACAACGAGGTGACGGGGGAACAGTATACGGACCTGTCCCTCGTCACGGCGGACAAGGCCGCCGGCCTGGACGGGGAGGCCGCCTTTGCGGATATGGCCGCGGGGAGACTGCCCCAGACCGCCGATACCCTGTGGATCGCCCCCCTGCACTTCAAGACCCGGGTCCTGGAGCTCCTGGAGCGGGAGCGGCTGAAGGGAGAAAAGGGCCGCGTGAGCATCAAGGTCAACTCCATGAACAACCGGGAGATCATGGAAAAGCTCATCCAGTGCTCCCAGGCCGGGGTGCAGATCGAGCTCTTCATCCGGGGCATCTGCTGCCTGCGGCCCGGCGTGCCCGGGATGACGGATCGTATCACCGTGAAAAGCGTGGTGGGCCGCTGGCTGGAGCACTCGCGCATCTACGCCTTCGGGGAGGGGGAGGAGGAGCGCCTCTTCCTGGGCTCCGGCGATCTGCTCACCCGGAACCTGGACCGGCGGGTGGAGGCCTTCATCGAAGTCAAGACCCCGGAGACCCGGGAACAGATCAATATGATCCTGGACTGCCTGCGGCGGGATAAGGAAAAATCCCGGACCATGCAGGCGGACGGCCGCTATATCCGGGAAGAAGGAGGATCGGGCACCTCCTCCCAGGAGGCCCTGTACCAGTATTTCAGCAGGCGCAGGGTGAGCCTGGATCAGGAGCCCTCCGGGACGGCGGAGGACGCGAAGCCGGTCCGCCGGATCCCCCAGGAAAAAACGGAACCCTTCTGGACCCGGCTGCGCCGGGGCTTCAAGACCCTCTCCGGAGAGAGAAAACGCTGAAGGAGGTCAGACCATGCCTGAGAAATATCGGATCTGTCTGGATGTGGGGGGTACCAAGGTCCTGGGAGCCGTCTTCAATGAGGCCCGGGAACCGGTGCACCGCATCAAGAAAAAGTCCGCGGAAAACGGGGAAGGGCTGGAGAACGTGGAGCAGGTGATCGTCTCCGTGGTGGAAGAGCTCCTTGCCTCCTCCGGCATCCCCATGGAGCAGGTCTCCGCCATTGCCTCCAGCATCCCCGGAGTCATCGACCAGAAGGCCGGGGTGGTGCTGTTCACTCCCAACCTGCCCATGCGGAACTATGACATGGGCTCCGCCATGAAAAAACGCTTCGGCGTGCCCTTCTACATCGGCAACGACGTGAACCTGGGCGTCCTGGGGGAGTATCGCTTCGGCGCGGCCCGGGGATACCGGAACGTGGTGGGCGTCTTCGTGGGCACCGGGGTGGGGGGCGGCCTCATCCTGAACGGAGAGCTGTTCACCGGCAACGCCTTCAAGGCAGCGGAGATCGGCCACATGGTCCTGGATCCGGAGGGCCCTCTCTGCGGCTGCGGTCAGCGGGGCTGCCTGGAGGCCTTTTCCAGCAAGCAGGGCATGAGCGCCTATATCCGGCAGCAGACGGCCCGGGGCCGGGCGAGTCTCCTGGGGGAGGCGGTGCAGACCGGCGTGTTCAAGAGCAAGAAGTTGAAGAAGGCCCTGGCCGTAAAGGACCCTGTGGCCATGGAGGCGGTGGACCGCTCCTGCCATTACCTGGCGGTGGCCACGGGCAGCCTGATCAATATTTTCAGCCCGGACCTGGTGCTCTACGGCGGAGGGGTGATCGAAGCCCTGGGGGACCTGTACCTGGAGAAGATCCTCGCTGAGGCGGATCGGTACTGCATGCCGGAGATCCGGAAGACCGTGGAGCTGAAGTGCGCCTCTCTGGGGGATGACAGCGTACTGTACGGAGCCCTGTCTTTGATCGAGGAGAACGGGTAAAGCATGTTCTTCGGGATCGGATCAAGCAAAAACTGGCGGTCCGTCACCCCGGTGGAAAAGGGGTGGTCCGCGGACCGGAAATTCCGGGTGGTCACGGAGGACGGACGGCCTCTTCTGCTCCGGCTTTCCGACGCCGGACTGCGGGATGAAAAGGAAAAGGAATACGGGATCATCGAAAAATATGCGCAGACAGGCATAAACCTGTCTGCGCCGTTGGAGTTCGGGGTCTGCGAGGACGGCAAAAGCGTCTATATGCTCCTGAACTGGGTGGAGGGCCGGGACCTGGAGGAGGTCCTGCCGGAGCTGTCGGAAGGGGAGCAGTACGCCCTGGGCCGGGAGGCGGGGGAGATCCTGCGGCGGATCCATTCCATCCCCCTCAGCCCGGAGGATATGCCCACCGGGACCAAGAAGCCCAAAAAACTGCGGCAGCTCGCCCTGTACGAGGGATCGGACCTGCGCATCCCCGGGGATGAGATCGCCCTGCGGTACGTGAAGGAGAACATGGACCGGATCTGGCAGGAGAAGCCCGTGTATCTCCACGGGGATTTCCACCCCGGCAATCTGATCTATACGCCGGAGGGCGCACTGGGCGTCATTGACTTCAACCGCTGGGAGGTCGGGGATCCTTACGAGGAGTTTTACAAGCTGGAGAGCTTCGGGCGGGAAGTCAGCGCGCCCTACTGCGTCGGCCAGATCGACGCCTATTTCCGGGACGCCGTGCCGGAGACTTTCTGGAAGGCCCTGGCGGTATACGTCGCCCATGCCTCCCTTTACTCCATCAAGTGGGCGGAAAGGTTCGGGCAGGAGGATATCGACGGCATGATCCGCCGCTGCCGGACGGCATTCGAGGATTACGACGGCTTTCGGATCTGCATACCGAAGTGGTATGCGGAAAAAACCCGCACATAAAACAGGGGCTGCCGGCGGCAGCCCCTTGTCGTTTTCTGTTTCGATCTATCTTCCCTGCTCCTCGTCGTACTTCTCCCGGCTGTAGCAGTAGAGCTCAGCCACCGCGTCCCAGGCGGTCTCCGGATCCCGGGCGGAGACGGAGCTGAACACCCCGCCGCCTTTCCCGAAGGTGTCCACCATGTCCTGCACGGCCTTGATCACGCTGTCATGGTCCTGGACTTCGGGGCGGACGGGCACCTCGATGCCGATCTTGTCCCCGTATTTCCGCTTGTAGGTGGCAAAGTCGTTGGCCCGCTCCTGGATCTGCAGAAAGTCCACCCCAGCGGCGATGTGGTAGGGGAGAAAGCGCTCGATATGGCCGCAGCAGTGGTGCTCCACGATGATGCCCTTGCTGTGGATATGATCGAAGATCTTCTTCGTGGGCTCGAAGACCATGGATTCCATCATGGCCTCGCTGAAGAAGGTGTCCCGCTCCGTGCCCCAGTCGTCGTGATAGGTGATGAAGTCGATGGGCAGACATTCGCAGAACCGGTCGATGAGCCTGCACTCGAAGTCCGCCAGGGCCATGAGCAGATCCTTTACCGCCTCCGGCTCCAGGGCCATGGCCAGCATGGCGTCCGTATAGCCCCCCATGAGGGCCACCAGGCGTTCCGTTCCGCCCGGACCTACGTTTACCTGGGTGATCTTCTCCGGGTCGCAGGTTTTGAGCCAGGCGGCGCATTTTTCCCGGATGGGCCATTCGTCCAGGTCGGGGAGTTTCACCTTCTTTTCCCACTGGGTCACGTCGTCCATGAACTGCGTGCCGGGCTTCAGCATGGGGCCGCCCACCTCGGGGATGAAGACCCACTGTACGCCGAACCAGTCCGTGAATTCATGCCGGTCCTTCCGGGAGAAATCCGCCTCCGGCGCGCCGGTGAGCATGAAGTGCATGGCGAAGTTCATCTCTGCGGCGCTGTTGGTGATCCACATGGGATTGTCCCGTTTTGCCAGGCGGCGGAAATTCTCCTTCATGGAGATGGGATAGTCGGGCACGGGCAGCTCCGTTCCGGGCATGCCCATCATGCCGCGGCTTTTGAAGGTCCTGACCCCGGGATCCTGATAGGGGGGCCTTGGGTATTTCATATCCTCTTATCCTCCTTGCGGTGAGAAACAAAGGGAGGGGAGCATGGCGGCGCTCCCCTCCCTTTCGGAGATTGATTTACATGCTCAGCTCAGTCCGGCTGATGACGTCGTTCTGGCCGTTGCGGTGCATCTCCACGAAGTAAACGGAGAAGCCCGCGATGCGGACCACCAGGTCCTTGTACTGCTCGGGATTCTTCTGGGCGGCGCGCATGGTTTCGGCGGAGATGACGTTGATCTGCACCTCCATGCCCAGATAATCGAAGAAGTAGGTCTTCAGCAGCTGGGTGAGCTTTTCCACGCCGTCCGCGCCGTTCAGGCAGCTGGGGCTGAACTTCATGTTCAGCAGGGTGCCGTTGGCGAACTGCCGGTGGTCGATGCTGCCCACGCTGGTGAGGACGCAGGTGGGGCCGTTCTTGTCCATCTGCTGCACGGGGGAGCAGCCGTCGGCCAGAGGCTCGCCCAGCTTGCGGCCGTCGGGGGTGGCGGGGGTGGAGAGACCGAAGGCCACGTTGGTGGTGACCGGCCACAGACCGGCACTCCAGCCGTTGCCGCGAGGTCCGGAACCCTTCTTCACTTCCTTGGCGAAGATATCGGAAGCCCACTTGGCGTACATATCCACCTCGGGATCGCCGTTGCCGTAGTGAGGCGCCTCGTTCTTCACGTAGTTGTACAGGTCGTCGTAGCCCTCCCAGTTGTGCATGAGAGCGTCATAGAGCTCAGCCGGAGTGCAGCGCTTGGTTTTCTCATCGAAGCACAGATGCTTGATCATCTGCAGGGAGTCGGCCAGGTTGCCGATGCCCACGCCGGCCACGCCGCAGGAGTTGTACTTCGCGCCGCCCCACATGACGTCGGCGCCGTTCTCCAGGCAGCCCTCCATGGTGGCGGACACCACCGGCAGAGGCATATACTGACGGGCCACGTACTCGAAGGCGTTGGTCAGGCCGATGTGCATCTTCACGAAGAACTCGGTCTGGATCCGGTAGGCCTCCAGCACCTGGTCGAAGGAGGTGTAGTCCTTCAGGTAGCCGGTCGCCGGTCCGCTCTGGACGCTGGGCAAGGTCTTGCCGGTGCGGAAGTCCCGCCTGGGCAGGGGGTTCGCGCCGTTGTTGATGCCCACCATGAGGCAGTTGATCATGTTCAGGAAGCCGCCGCTGCCGGTGCCGCCGCAGCAGACCCATTCGTCGCCGCAGCCGCCGGGCTCCACGCAGCCCACAGCGCAGTAGTTCCGGGCGCTCTCCAGGCTCATGCCGCGATCCATGAGGGCGGGGATGATGACCTCGTCGTTCTCCATGCTGGGCACGCCGCCGCAGATCTTGTTGGTCTCAATGGCGGCCTCCCACAGGTCGTCCGGCATGTTCTTGTGAACGCGCAGGGCCACCGGGGGATCGTGCAGGACCAGACGGCCGGAGCACTGGAGGCACATATAGGTGACTGCGTTGGTGGCGTCCTCGCCGGTCTCCGGCTTCACGCCGCCGATGGTGATCAGCTGGCCGGAGGTGTAGCCGGGCACGCCGTACTCGCCGCTGTCGCCCCAGAACTTGTTCATCTCCGCGACCTTCAGGAAGAACATATCCAGCATTTCCTGGCCGTACTCGGGGGTGATCCGTCCTTCGGCGATGTCCTTTTCATAATAGTCGCCCACGTACTGGTCCACGCGGCCGAAGCTCATGCCGTGCATGTTGCCCTCCAGGGCCAGGCAGATCTGATACAGGAACAGGGCCTGCAGCGCCTCATGGAAGTTCCGGGCGGGATTCTCCGTGACCCAGTTGAGGCTCTCGGCCATCATCTCCAGCTCTTTCTTCCGCTCGGGCCGGGTCTCGGCGGCAGCCATCTCCTCCACCTTCTTGGCGTAGCGCTTGGTGAGGGTGATCATGCCCTCGCACACGATGGAGATGGACTTGTAGAAATAGTATCTCTCGATGCTGTCGCCGTAGGCGCCGTTTTCCTCGATCTGGCGCATCTTGGCGTCGGCCTCGGCCTTGATGGCGCCGAAGCCCTTGCGGATGGCCCGGTTGTAGTTGGTGCAGAAGTGGCCCACGGGGCCGCCGTCCGCATGGTTGGCGCTCTGGGTGGTGGTGCTGGAGCCGTCATGGCTCTTGTATCCGTCGATCCGGTAGGGCTGGGTGAAGAAGCTCAGGCAGTGGGTATCCCAGAAGCTGGCCGTCTCCAGAACGTACTGGGCGTCCTCGGGATCGATGAGGTAGGGATCGTATTTCCGGTTGGTGATGTTGCCGCTCTTGATCTCCCGGGCCAGGGTGGCTGCGCCGTATTCGGGATAATAAGAGCAGGCACGGAAGGTGGTGCCCAGGGCGCCGACGATGATGTCGTCGTCCTCGACCCGCAGGGGAAGGTTCTCATAGATGTACTTCATGGCCTCGGCCCGAAGCAGCTGGCCGGTGAGGTTGGGATGGGACTGATAGAACTCGGTGATGAGACGATACCGGGAGATATCCACTCTGGGTGTGGTGCTGCGGTATCTCTCACGCGTTTTCTTCACGCGATCGGTGATGGGTTTGAGTTTATACATGGTGATACCTCCTTGAATGCTGATAATATTCCTGATAGACAGTATAGCACACTAAGTGCAAACTGTCACCTGGAATTTCATATTTCTTTCTGCCCTTTCGGGACCGGCGGCTTCGTTGACTTTTTCCCCCGCCGTGGATATACTTGAAACAGAGGCAGGAGAAGAGAGGAGCTTGATTCTTGCATGAAGAAAAAGAGCGCTGAGCAGACGCTTCAGCGAGTGCCGCCGGTGGAGGTTTCCCCCGAATACGGCCTGACTCTGGCCCAGGTCGCGGAGCGGACGGCGGCGGGCTGCGCCAACCTCCCGGTGGAGCCCCCTACCCGCACGGTGGGGCAGATCGTCCTCTCCAACGTATTCACCTATTTTAATATGCTCTTCGTCCTCCTGGCGGTATGCATCATCCTGGTCCGCTCCTGGCTGGACCTCACCTTCATGGGCGTCGTCTTTTTCAATACCGCCATCGGCATCATCCAGGAGCTGCGGAGCAAGCATACGCTGGATAAACTGCAGATCCTGGTCTCCCCGAAGGCCGGGGTGATCCGGGAAGGGAACCGGCTGACGGTGCCCACCAGCGAGCTGGTGCGGGACGACGTGGCGATCTTTTCCAAGGGCGACCAGATCTGCGCGGATGCCCGGGTGCTGGCCGGAGAGGTGCAGGTGAACGAATCCCTCATCACCGGCGAGCAGGACGAGGTGAGCAAGGGACCGGGAGATGCCCTGAATTCCGGCAGCTTTGTGGTGGCGGGGGAGTGCCGCGCCCGGCTCACCGCCGTGGGGGCGGAGTCCTTTGCCTCCCGCCTGACCCTGGAAGCCAAGAAGCACGGCAAGGGCCGCCAGTCGGAGATGATGCGGTCCTTGAGCCGTTTGGTAAAGGTCATCGGCTTCGTGGTGATCCCCCTGGGCCTGGTGATCTTCTGGAAGGAATGGAGCTGGCTGGGAAGGGACCTGCATGCCGCCGTCACCGGCACCGTGGCCGCGGTGATCGGCATGATCCCCGAGGGGCTCTATCTCCTCACCAGTCTTGCCCTGATGGCCGGTATCCTGCGGCTGCTGAAAAAAAAGACCCTGTGCCATACCATGGCCTCCATCGAGACCCTGGCCAGGGTGGATATCCTCTGCGTGGATAAGACCGGCACCATCACCGAGAACAAGATGACGGTGGAGGATCTGGTCCTCCTGCGGGAGGAGGAGTTCGGGGACGAATTCGTCCGTCAGATCCTGGCGGATTACGTGCATGCGCTTCCCGGGGAGAATGAGACCATGGAAGCCCTGCAGCGCCGCTTCGGGGGCAGTCCCTCCCGGAAGGCGGAGAACACCCTTCCCTTCACCTCCGCGAAGAAATACGGCGGCATTTCCTTCGGCCCCGGGGACTGCTGGCTCCTGGGCGCGCCGGAGTTCCTCATGCGTCAGGACTACGGCGACCTCCGGGAGGAGGTGGAGCGCTGGTCCGACCGGGGATGCCGGGTGCTGCTCCTGGCCGCCTATAACGGCAGCCTGGAGGATGAGCTCGCCGGGACCCTCCGGCCCGCGGCTCTGGTGCTGCTGTCCAACAAGATCCGGCGGGAGGCGCCGGATACCTTCCGTTACTTCGCCGAGCAGGGGGTCACGGTGAAGGTGATCTCCGGCGACAACCCCCGCACCGTGTCCGAGGTGGCCCGCCGGGCGGGTATCCCCAATGCGGAGGAGTTTGTGGACGCCTCCACCCTGGCCAACGACGCCGTCCTCCAGGCGGCCGCCCTGCGGTATACCGTATTCGGCCGGGTGACCCCGGAGCAGAAGCGGAAGCTGGTGCTGGCCATGAAAGGCGCCGGGCACACGGTGGCCATGACCGGGGACGGGGTGAACGACGTGCTGGCCCTGAAGGTGGCGGACTGCGGCATCGCCATGGCCTCCGGCAGCAGCGTCGCCTGCCAGGCGGCCAACGTGGTGCTGATGAATTCCGACTTTTCCTCCATGCCCAGCGTGGTGCAGGAGGGGAGACGGGTCATCAACAATATCCAGCGCAGCGCCTCCCTTTACCTGGTGAAGAACATCTTCTCCTTCTGCCTGAGCATCATCACCCTCTGCTTCACCCTGCCCTATCCCTTCAGCCCTGCGGGACTGAGCCTGGTGAACATCGTGGCCATCGGCATCCCGTCATTCATCCTGGCCATGGAGCCGAACCACAGCCTGGTCACCGGACGGTTCCTGCCCAACGTGCTGTATAAAGCCCTGCCCGCCGCCCTGGCGGATCTGACTCTGATCCTGGGGATCCTGGCCTTCTACGAGGTCATGGGTCTGGCCCCGGAATCCCTGAAATCCGTGGCTACCGGCGTGATGGGGGTGGTGGGCCTGATGATGGTGGATCGGGTGAGCCGCCCCTATACGAAGCTGCGCATCGCGCTGATCTCCGTTATGAGCGCGTTTTTCGCTGCAGCATTCCTCTTTTTCAAACAGTATTTCACCCTTCCCCCCATGGGGAAGGAAGCCTGGCTGATCTTTGTGGTCTTCGCCCTGCTGGCCAGGCCGGTCATGTCGTTTTTCGCCCGCTGGCTGGACAGGGCGACGGAGTTCATCCGAAACCGGCGGAAGGAAATGGATCTGTAATGGGAGGCGCTATGGTCACCTACGAGAGCATACTGCAGAATGAGGCCGTCAATACCTATATCCGCAAGGCGGATGAGATGCTGGCCGCCCTGAACTTTACAGAGCACAGCTTTGCCCACGTGGGCCTGGTGGCCCGGATGGGACGCTACCTTCTGGAAACGCTGGGCCGCCCGGAGCGGGCGCTGCGCCTGGTGCAGATCGCTGCCTATCTCCATGATATCGGCAATCTGGTGAATCGGTTCGAGCACTGCCAGAGCAGCGCGGTCATGGCCTTTCAGATCCTTACGGATCTGGGCATGCCTGCGGACGAGGTGGCGGACGTGGTGGCGGCCATCGGCAACCATGACGAGAGCAGCGGGTATCCCGTGAGCGATATCGCCGCCGCCCTGATCCTGGCGGATAAGTCCGACGTGCGCCGCAGCCGGGTGCGCAACGGGGACATGAGCACCTTCGATATCCACGACCGGGTGAATTACTCCGTAGAAAAAACGGAGCTGATCGTGGATCCGGAAAAAACGCAGGTCCTTCTGCGTCTCACCATAGATACCCGATACGGCTCCGTGATGGATTATTTCGAAATTTTCCTCCAGCGCATGATCCTCTGCCGCAAGGCGGCGGAGAAGCTGGGACTGGAATTCAAGCTGATGATCAACGACCACCCGCTTATCTGATCACCACGTTTTCCTCCCCCAGCATCTCCTTCAGCTCCCGCACCAGGGAGGGATGGATCCAGCAGGATGCGGCCAGGGTCTTCTTTGTATCCGCGAAATGGACCTTGATGGGCTCCTGGCCCGGGAACATGATGAGGATGAGCTGGAGCCTGCGATACTGGGGGGAATCCATGGAGGGAAAACGGACCCACAGCGTCCTGGCTTTTTCCCGCTCCGCTTCCGCCGATCCGGCGGGGGCGGAGACTTTATCTTCCCGGATCCGGGGAGGCTGCGCGGGTTCGGCCTTCCGCTCCCGATCCGTCCCGGTGAAGAGCTGGAAGCTTTCCGCCATGAGCTGGGGCGCCTTTTCCTCCCGGACGGAGATCCTGCCCCGGGCCAGCACCGGCATCCCTTCCTCCAGCCTCCCGCTCCATTCGTTCAGCAGACGCTGGAACACCAGCAGCTCCATGCTGCCCCCGTTATCCTCCAGGGTGACGTAGGCCATGAGGCTGTTGTTTTTTGTGGTCTTGGTCTTGATGCCGGATACCACCCCGGCGATGGCTACGGTCTGGCCGTCGGCGTAATCTCCCTTGTCCTCCCCCTCAAAGGAGGCGAGGATGGAAGCGATGGATACGGCGTTCAGCCGCCGGGCCTGCTCCCGATAGTCGTCCATGGGGTGGCCGGAGAGGTAGAGACCCGTGACCTCCCGCTCCATCCGCATCCGTTCCCCGGCGGAGAATTCCTCCACCTGAGGCAGATCGAAGTCCCGGCTGCCGCTGTCGGCGTCCCCAAAGAGGTCGAACTGCCCCTCCAGATTCCCCCGCTGCTCCGCCTGGATACCGTCCATGATCTGGGAATAGGCCTGGAGCAGCTGCTTCCGGTTGGCGCCCAGGGAATCGAAGGCGCCGGCTTTGATGAGGCACTCCGCCTCCCGCTTGTTCAGCTCCGATCCGGTCATGCGGCGGCAGAAATCCTGGAAGGAGACAAAGGGGCCGCCGTCCTTCCGGCGGGCCATGACGGTGCGGATGAAGCCCTTGCCGATGCCCTTCACCGCCGCCAGACCGAAGCGGATGCTGCCGTCGGAAACGGTGAAGCCGTCGTCGCTGCCGTTGATATCCGGGGGCAGGACGGGGATCCCGGAGGCGCGGCATTCCGCGATATACTCCGCGATCTTTCCGCTCACGTCGGATACGCTGGAGAGCAGGGCGGCCATATATTCCGGCGGATAGTAGTATTTCAGATAGGCGGTCTGGTAGGCGATGATGGCGTAACTCACCGCGTGGGCTTTGTTGAAGGCGTAGTTGGCGAAGGCCAGGATCTCGTCATAGATATCCTCCGCCACCTGGGCGGGAACGCCGTTATGCACAGCGCCGCAGATGCCCCGTTCCGGGTCTCCCTCCACGAAGGTCTTCCGTTCCTTCACGATCTCTTTCTGCTTCTTCTTGCTCATGGCCCGGCGGATCAGGTCCGCCTGGCCCAGGGAGAAGCCCGCCAGCTTCCGGAAGATCTCGATCACCTGCTCCTGATACACGATGCAGCCGTAGGTGACGCTGAGGATGCTCTCCAGCAGAGGGTGCTTGTACCGGATGCGCTCCGGGTGCTGCTTGCAGTCGATGAACCGGGGGATGGACTCCATGGGGCCCGGGCGGTACAGGGCGATGATGGCGGTGATATCCTCGATGCTCTGGGGCTTCAGCCCCACGCAGACCCCGGTCATGCCGCTGCTTTCCATCTGGAACACCCCGGAGGTCTTTCCGGCGGTGAGCATATCGTATACGGCCTTGTCATCCTCGGGGATGGTCTTCAGATCGAAATCCGGGACCCGTTTCCGCACCCGTGCCACCGCGTCCCACAGCACCGTCAGGTTCCGCAGGCCCAGGAAGTCCATCTTCAGCAGGCCCAGCTCCTCCAGCTGGGTCATGGGGTACTGGGTCACCACCACGTCGTCGTTCCGGGAGAGGGGCACGTAGGTGTAGACCGGATCCCGGGTGATGACGATGCCCGCGGCGTGGGTGGAGGCATGGCGGGGCATCCCCTCCAGCACCATGGCGGTATCCACCAGTTTCTGCACCTGGGGATCCCCGTCGTACAGCTCCTTCAGGGGCTTGCTGAGGCGCAGGGCTTCCGCCAGGGTCATGTTCAGGGTGGCGGGCACCAGCTTGGCCACCCGGTCCCCGTCCCCGTAGCTCATGCCCAGGGCCCGGGCCACGTCCCGGATGGCCGCCCGGGCGGCCATGGTGCCGAAGGTGGCGATCTGGGCTACGTGGTCGCTCCCGTATTTGCGGTTGACATAATCAACGACCTCGCCCCGGCGCTCCACGCAGAAATCGATGTCGATATCCGGCATGCTCACCCGATCCGGGTTCAGGAAGCGCTCGAAGAACAGGCTGTATTTCACCGGATCCACGTCCGTGATCTCCAGGGCGTAGCTAACCACGCTTCCGGCGGCGCTGCCGCGGCCGGGACCCACGGGGATGCCCTGATCCTTGGCGAAACGCACGAAATCCTGCACGATGAGGAAGTATTCGTTGAAGCCCATCTGGTCGATGGTGGCGAGCTCATAGTCCAGCTTGGCCCGCATCTCCGACGCCTTGTCCCCGTACCGCTTCACAAGGCCCGCCTCGCAGAGGCTGCGCAGGTAACTCCGGGCGTCCTTAGCCTCCGGGGGAAGCTGGAACTGGGGCAGATGGTATTCCCCGAAGGTAAAGTCCATCCTGCAGCGCTCGGCGATGCGCTGGGTATTGTCCGCCGCCTCCTGGTGATCCGGGAAAAGGCTGCGCATTTCTTCCTCGGATTTGATATAGAATTCCTGGGTCTCGAAGCGCATCCGGTCGGCGTCCTGCACGGTCTTCTGGGTCTGGATGCACATGAGTACGTCCTGAGCGCTGCTGTCCTCCTTCGTGAGGTAATGGGCGTCGTTGGTGAGGACCAGGGGCAGTCCCGTATCCCGGTGGAGGCGGAGGATCCCCGCGTTCACCGGTTTCTGCTCGGCGTAGCCGTGATCCTGCAACTCCAGGTAAAAGTGCTCCGGGCCGAAGATCCCGCTCAGCTCCAGGGCGGCGGCCTTGGCTCCCTCGTAATTCCCGTCCAGGAGCTGCCGGGGGATCTCCCCGGCCAGGCAGGCGGAGAGGGCGATGAGCCCCTCATGATGCTCCCGCAGAAGGGCTTTGTCCACCCTGGGTTTGATGTAAAAGCCCCGGAGGAAAGCCTGGGAGACCATGTAGCAGAGGTTTTTGTACCCCGTTTCGTTTTCGCACAGGAGCACCAGATGTCGGGCCTCACTGTCCAGCCCGTGCTCCCGGTCCTCCATGCCCCGGGGGGCCACGTAGACTTCGCAGCCGATCACCGGGTGGATCCCCGCCGCCTTGGCGGCCTTATAGAAGGTCA